>NZ_JBHTIU010000105.1:0-587 GCF_042677205.1 Paenibacillus residui | reverse complement strand
GAGAGGAATTGTATACATGGTTATTTTTTTATGGTGCGGACTCCGGAATTAGGGGGCCTAGCCGCTTTTTCCATTTAGTTCAATCATTTTCGCCATTGGCTTGAATCTAACTGCATAAAATACAGTTAATTCTGATTCTCGGGGGGGTTCCTTTCAAGCCAGTCCAGGCCAGTCCAAATAAAAAGCCACGAATGGCCGTCGGTCCGCTTCTGCGGCTCCTCAACCTTCGTGGTATCTTTACAATCATTCAAGTCCAATAGTCCGTCGCAAGCCTTCGTGGCTTGATTATACCGATATTATAAAGGAGAAGAGGGGGATTGTCTATAAAATTTGGTCATGGTTGGCTCCGGCTGCTTGCCTGCCTCCCAGGTCTCGAAAGTGGGCAAATAAAGGCAATATGGCATTTATTTTTCCGTGTTCTGGCTGACTTGGCCAATTAAAAGCAAAAGTGCACTTATTTTTCCGAGTTTTAGAAATTTTGGCCCAATTAAAAGTAAAAGTGCATTTATTTTTCCATGTGTGGTAGCGTCAAGAAGTTTGTGTAAGCTGGTAGGGTTATCCATCGGGACGATGGATAAGAAATATTT
>NZ_JBHTIU010000104.1:0-38991 GCF_042677205.1 Paenibacillus residui | reverse complement strand
TTGTCAAAGATGAAATCGTGCGAAAGAGCGAGAAAAACGGGGAAAACATTAATTTATTGAGGGAGGCGGGGGAATGAGCAGCTATAAATTGCTAGCGCTCGATATGGACGGAACGTTGCTGGATAATGAGCATTCGATTTCACAGGAGAACAGGCGTTGGATAGCAAAAGCCCGCGAAGCAGGGATAACGGTAATGCTGGCTACAGGACGGAACCTTCCATCCGTCATGCCATATTTTCAGCAATTGGAGCTTGACGGACCGTTGGTAACCGTGAATGGAAGCGACGTTTGGCTCAGGCCGGGCGAGCTGCTGCAGCGTACGCTGCTGCGGCCGGAGGCGGTGACGGAGCTTGTGCGGTTAGCGAGGCATTGCGAAGTGAAATTCTGGGGCCATGCCGTGGAAGGAACCTTCAGGCAAGACCGCTGGCCGGACCAGGAGGAGGCGTTTCAGTGGTTCAGTTTTGCCGTGCATTCCGAGAACAAGGAGAATCTGGAGTGGATTCGCAGGGAATCCTTGAGGATCGGAGCCTTTGAAATTTCCAATTCCCATCCCTGCAATCTGGAATTCAATCCTCCGGGAATTCATAAAGCGAGCGGAGTCGGCAAAGTATGCGAAATGCTTGGAATCAGCATGGACGAGGTGATTGCTGCGGGTGACAGCATCAATGACCTCGCTTTGATTCGTGCAGCCGGTCTGGGCGCGGCTATGGGCAACGCGCAGGAGGAAGTGAAGAGAGCCGCGGATACTGTTGCCCCGGCGAATACCGAGGATGGCGTAGCCGTTCTAATCCAGAGGTATATATTCGGCCTGGAGTGATCTGTTGAATAGCGAACGACTGCCGCTTAACAAAAAGGAAAAAAGCCTTCGACCCTTCTAGCTAGGATATCGGAGGCTTTTTCTTAGATTCGGGTAGGAATAAGAATGCCGTACAAATTCGGATGCAGGCGCGCCAAATACAGGCAGAGGCCTACAAGGCAAGCACTGATTACAATCCAGGCGATTTCTTGTCCTTTCCAGCGGGGCATCCGGTAATACCGATGCTTGCGGTTGCGAATTTGAAAGCCCTTGGAATCCAGAGCGTTGGCGATAAGCTGAACTCTCTTTAACGAGGTAAAGATCAAGGGAATGATCAAGGCCGCATATGCCTTCAGCTTGGTGAACAGGCTGCCACGATCCCATCGGACCCCCCGGACCATCTGCGCTTCCCGGATCGTCGCCAGATCATTCTTGACGAGGGGGATGAAGCGAAAGATGAGCGAGATCAGGAAGCCGATGGAGAAAGGAAGGCCGATTCCTTTCAAGGCCATGGCCATTTCCCGCGGAGAGGTTGTAAATAAATAGAATACCGACAGCATCACAAGGGTAGCGATACGTAATCCCATGCCTATCGACCATAATATTCCCGTATCCGTTATCTGAATCGCATATCCGATCCAAGGGATCGTGCCTTCCCAATATGCATTTCCCACCCGGACAAACAGCAGCCAGGAAACTGCAGTGAAGACGGAGGAAATGCCCCCCAGAATAAGAAAGGTCCGGAAGAGCGAACGCGTCCAGCCGATTCGGGACACGAGCAGCAGGTGAAGCAGAGCTACACCGGCCAAATATCGGGGATCTTGAAAGATCAAGGCCAGGCTGCCGGCCAGAAGAAATAGAAGCAGCTTGGCGCTGGGATGCATTCCCGCCATTGTTCGGGAACTTGGCGCTGCTGACGGTACTGCAGAATGTACAGGGTTACTCATGTTCATCTTCCTTTGCCGCACGCTGTTGTAAACCCTCCAGGGTGAGCGGGAGAGGACTGGACCATCCGCAGCCCAGCGCAAACCGGGTTACCGATGGAGGCTCTACCTGCGCTTCAGCCAGAACATCCGGCTTGGC
This sequence comes from Paenibacillus residui, assembly GCF_042677205.1. Taxonomy (NCBI): domain Bacteria; kingdom Bacillati; phylum Bacillota; class Bacilli; order Caryophanales; family Paenibacillaceae; genus Paenibacillus; species Paenibacillus residui. The sequence goes on along the minus strand of NZ_JBHTIU010000104.1, from coordinate 37,112 downwards.
GAATACCTCTTCCGTACTGCCATCCTCTATAATCACTCCCTGCCGGAGGACGATGACGCGATGGGCATAGCGGGCAACAAGACGCATATCGTGGGTCACCATCAGGATAGTGTGTCCCTCTTGGTTTAACTGTTCGATGAGCGACATCATGTCCGTGACGCCGCGGTGATCGAGACCGGTGGTAGGCTCATCGAGCACAATCACCTGCGGCTTCATGGCAAGCACGGAGGCGACGGCAATCTTCTGCCGTTCCCCTTTGCCGGCAAAATAAGGCTCTTCCGCGCGTGCTTCATTCAATCCGACGGCAGTCAGAGCTTCGGTTACCCGGTTCTCCACTTCCTCTTCCGACAGCCCGAGATTTCGGGGCCCGAAGGCGACCTCATCCCAAATGGTGGATTGAAAAATTTGGTGATCCGGGTTCTGGTAGCAGTAAGACACCGTGGAAGATAAATCGGAAATAGCCATTGAAGCCGTGTCCCGTCCATCTACATACACTTTGCCGGAGGTCGGCTTGTACAAGCCGTTGCAATGCTTGGCCAGCGTTGTCTTACCTGAGCCGTTGCCGCCGATCAACGCAACCGATTCCCCGCGCCTTAGCGAGAAATGGATATTTTTCAGCACGGGCCGGCCCGGGTGATATTGATAATGAACATGCTCGAAGCGAAGGATGGCTGTCATACGCCCGATCCCTCCTTTGCCCGGAGCGACCGGTACCAGCGGACCGCTTCTTCTACGGATAAGGGGGGCGTAACCGGTACGCTCTCTTGCCTCCGAAGCCCGTGATGGAAGCTGATTAGATCCGGGACGTAGATGCCGGAAGCCTCAAGCAGCTCGGTCATAGCGAAGAACTCTCCGGCCGGGGCATCCACGGTAATAGCCCCGTTGCCCAGCAGAATCATTCGGTCGCAGAATTGAGCCAGCTCCTCCGTTGCATGAGACGATACGATAATCGTCATTTCCCGCTCCAGCTTCAACTGCTGCAGCAGTGCAAAAACCTCTCTGGCGCCTAACGGATCAAGCTCGGAGGTCGGCTCGTCCAGGATGAGAATGGGTGGTGAAACCGCCAATGCGGAGGCGATGGCCACCCTCTGCTTCTCCCCTCCCGACAAATCGAAAGGAGAGCGCCGTTCAAATCCGGACAAACGGACCCGCTCCAGCACTCTTGGAATGATCCGATCGATATCTTCATCGCGGTATCCCCGATTTTCCAACGGAAAAGCGATCTCTTCCTCCACCGTCAAACCGATGAATTGAGTCTCGGGGTCCTGGAAGACGATTCCGATCTCCCCTTCCGCCAGGCGGGTTCCCGAGAATTCCCCTTCGTAATTGGAGGGAATCAGACCGCTTAGGGCGAGAAGAAGCGTCGTTTTACCGGCTCCGGACGGTCCGGTCACCCCTACGACCTCTCCCCGGCGGACTCGCAGATGGATCCCGTTCAAAGCCGGATGGCTGCGGTCCTCATAACGCCAGGAAACATCTTCGAGTTCAAGAATCGGTTTCTCCTCACGCATTGTTGACTCCTTGATTATTTACTGTCGATCCGGAGGTCCGAATGGGCAGACCGCGGTATAGGCCGGCTCTCTTGACGAAAGGATGGAGCAGTCTCAGCAGCACCGGACCAAGCACTCCGGTGGCGATAGCCTGGTTGGCAAACACAATCGGCGTGAAGGCAGTGGCAATCTCAACGGGAGTAAAGCCGAGAAGCACATTCACCCAGATCGATCCGGCTATGATACCCGAAGCGAGTATGACCACGAAGAAATAATATTCGACGACGCTTCGTATGGTTTTCAGAAGGGGATGGCTGACGAACAATAACCCGAGAAAACCGCCCAGAAAGTTAATGATAAAACCGACGATCAGCTTATGCGGCAGCGGATCGCCTATGATCAGATCGTTAATGAGATTGCCGAAGGCGAGACCCAGGCAGCCGGGCAATCCAAACAGCATTCCGAATACCGGTTGTAGGGCGTTGGCCGGACGAACCGGAACGGAAGGAATCAATTTAATGTTCGCCAGCGTCATGAGAGCAACCGCGTATAATGCAGCGAGTACGACGACCAGCACATAGTCTACGGTTGTCCATTTCCGCCGGAATATGGCAGCGAACATGGCAGGACCTCCTGATTAAGCAATAGTTTTGATGTCTCTATCAATCTTAAACCTATCCAGTCTGGCTGGCAATATGATCTTTTTCCAAGCAAGCACCTTGCGAGCGGCTGAGTAAGCGGCCTGCCGGGGTTCCGCATCGTTAATGAGGGCCTATTCGGTTTTATAGCTCTTCTTACTCGGGCCATCTCTATGCTGTAAGGACATGGACCTGGAATAGTAGGCTGGTGCTAATGATTTGGTTCAAATGTCTATTTCTTATCTAACTAAACGATCACACAGCCATTCACCGTGACGGGCACATACAGTATTTTGAGGTGAATTCGATTGAGAACAAAAAACTACAATAGCGCCACCATAGTTGGTAAGCTGAAAGTCTATTATTATTTGGCAGCGAATCACCAGGTCAGCAAACATCTCCCTTACACCACTTCTTTCTCGAAAAAAAATCTTAAACGAATGACCGAATCGTTCCGGTGCTTGTACATTAAACCTAACGTAGGTTCCCTAGGTATCGGTATCTATAAGCTGGAAACGGATGACGAAGGATATCTGCTTCGTTCCAGGAAGAGAACCAGAAGGTTTACAGACATTCATTCGTTATACCGCCATCTGCTTAATGTAAAAAAGAAAAAACTGCTTATTCAACAGGCTGTCGGTTTGGATCGGGTGCAGGGGAACCCTTATGATTTACGCGCCATGGTTCAACGTAAGCCCAAAGGCAAGTGGACGTGTACCGGCGTTATCGCCAAAGTGGGCAAGCCGAATAAAATCGTCACCAATTATCATCAAGGCGGCAGGCTGGTCAATATGAGCAAACTGTTCAGACAGCTTCAGCTTTCCCCGGAGGAAGGGGAGGAAAGATTGGCACTAATAAGAAAGACCGCGCTTCAAATTGCCCGCGTACTGAGCAAGAAGAAGTCCGGCATGCGGGAGATGGGGATTGATTTCGCCGTTGAAGAGGAGAGCAAGCAGCTGTTCGTACTGGAGGTCAATTCCAGACAGCCCCAATTTGCCCCTATTAGAAAGGTGGACCGGGCTATGTACAATAGGGTCATGTCATATGCCCGGGCATACGGAAGAAAGCATGGGTAATTTCGCTTGATGGAAAGTTAGCGGGCAAGGAAGAAGCCGCCGCTTGACTTCTTAAACTTTAAATGATCTGCGTTATCGCCATGGTCACACAATCTCGTTATCGTTTCGCGGCAAGGCGTTCAAAGAGCTCCAGCAGATCGCGGCACACCAGGTCTGGTCGGATGGCTGAGCCGGCGATCAGCTTGTCCGCTTGATCGGGTGTCACGAGACCGGTCAAAACCAGCGCAGTCCGGCATCCGGCCGAGATTCCTCCTTGAATATCGGTCCGAAGGTTATCTCCCACAACCCAGGCTTCGCCGGCGGGAATGCCGAGTGCTTCGACGGCCATCTCGAGCAGAATGGACGATGGCTTGCCGATAACGACCGGCTCGGCTTCGCTCGCCATCCGGATGGCTGCCGCCAGGGAACCTGCTCCCGGCCGGAAGCCGCCTTCACCGGGCAGCAGATGGTCCGGGTTCGTCAGGACATAAGCGGCGCCGTTCCGAATGTGGCGGACGGCCGCCTCGAGCTTGGAGTAACTGAACTGCCGATCGATTCCCTGAAGGACGAATTCAGGTTCTTCCCCGGTGACCACGAGGCCTGCCTCATGAGCGGCATGCAGCAGACCTTCTTCGCCGATGACGAAGGTGCGTGCCCCCGGCTGCCGTCCCGAGATATAGCGGGCCGCGGCCTGAGCGGAAGTAAGGACTTCGTCCGGCCGAGCTTCCACACCGGCTACGGAACGCAGGTGTTCCGCGACCTGCTCCGGCCGCCGGCTGGAATTGTTGGTGGCGTAAACGAAGGGAAAGCCGGCTTCCCGAAGCCGTTCGATAAACTCGGCCGCTCCCGGTATGGGACGGGTTCCCGCGTACATAGTGCCGTCCAAATCGATGATAAATCCCGGTTTGTTATGCATATTAAGCCCTCCTCAGAGCATTATGGCAGATGGATGAGAAAATATCTTTAGCTCCTTAGCCTAACGTAGCATGATTCCGCGATAGAGATCAATGGATACGCAGAGTCAAAGTAGGTCTTGCCATAGATTGGAATATCGCTTATAGTAGAGACAAATCCAATAAACCGTGCGGAAGAACCGCCCTTATTCTCGAATGCGAGTATAGGGGCGGTTTGTTTATTTTGGCCGCACTGAACTCTCCGTTAAGCTTTTCCTCAAATGAGGATTTACTAGTTAAATTTGTCAAATTAGGAGGAATGAACTATTTGTTTGTAGAAATTGTTATAGGTATAAAAGCCTAATCGGCCGTAGGCTGCCCTTTCTTTGGATCCTATTGGAAGCCTGTTTTAGGCCATATTATAGCATTCACAATAATCATTGGAGGTTTGAAACATGAAAACAATTCCATTCAAAAACAAATTCATTACCGTTGGCGTAGCCGCAGCATTAATGATGACGGGATGCACCAATCATTCGTCCTTGCTTGCCGCAGGCAAAGAGGAGCCGCAGGAAGAGAGAACAGGCGCTGTAAAGGAGGCTAAGGCCCCGGTTCAAGTTTACTTGTCGGATATTAAAGGCCACTGGGGTGAGCAATCGATTCAGCAAGCGATAGAGGCCGGTTATGTGGACGGATATGAGGATGGTACGTTTAGGCCGGATAGCGACATTACACGGGCTGAGTATGTAACTATGGTTACGAAAGCTATGGGTTTAAATCCATTGAAAAAGAATAGCGACGACCAATGGTACGATCCCTATATTTCGGCTGTCGTCAATGCCGGATATCACCGGTACTCGGACTTTAATAATGGAACATGGGATACCCCGATTACCCGATTGGAAATGGCCAGAATCGCCGTTCGGGCGTCCAATGAAGAACGGCAATCGGCAGATAATCAAACCAGCGACGAAGAATTGATGTTCCTGGCGACCAAAACTGGAATGATCACCGGAATGGCCGATGGGCAACTGGGTAAAGAGGAAACGGCCACTCGGGCGCAATCTGTGACCATTATTCAACGCATCCTGGATTTGAAGGAAGGCAAGGAGCTGGAAGTCGATAAACGGGCAGCCAGCTACGCTGAGGTTGAGTGGCGTAACACGAATATGGAGTCGATTTTGGGGGTTCTACCAGAGGAATTTCCGATGGATTTGTCTTATGGGGCAGAGGTAGATGTCACATTAAAGCAAGTATTGGTGGTGGATATGGAAGATCCGGATGCGGCATTTAGATCTTGGTTTCCTAAGGTGATCAAGAAGTATGATGCAAGCGAATCGATTAATGATTATCTAATAGCTATGGAACTTACTTTTTCCAATAATACGTTACGTGAAGGATACTGGGATTCTTCACAATATTTTGGGGCAGGTTATCATTTTAATGAAGCAATTATTGATCCTGATGTCCAGGAACAAACCCATGTGAAATATATTGAAATGTATTCAATGAAGAAACACTTCAATGGATCTGGTTGGTTGTTAATGACTATGTCAAAAACAGAGGTGGAAGATAGGATTTCTACTGGAGACTTTTGGATCGATATATCTAACAGATATGAACCTCAAAAAGGCTTTAATTATTTGACAAAGCCAATGAGGGAATAAGGTGATATAGACGTGAAAGTAAAGAGGTTTTTTAAACCAATCATTGCAGTTCTATTAACCCTACTTTTGTTAAGTAGTATTTTACTACTTTTTCCTAGTGGAAAACTGCAAGCAGAGTCTTTAGATATCCAATTTGGTGGATCTGAGGTAATTATAGACAACGTAAAATATTCCTATCTTCCTTCGAGTACTCTTTCCGGACTAACTGTAAATCTAAATTTCGGTAATCGGGAGATTGATTATTGGGAAATCGAAGTGAACGGAACCAAAACCAAAAACGGTGGAACATTATCTGGGAATGTACTTACGCTTCCTGACGTTAAAGGTATTGAAAAACAAGTTGCCAACAAAACGGAAACGAATCCAGGGCACTATATTTGGCGAAATGCTGCAGGAACCCATTGGCAAACGCAAGGAGAGCGAACAGCAAAATACTCCTTTCCTGGAAGTTGTGTGAAGAATGGTGTATCCGATTGCCCGGGACCTTTTCCCAGCCATCTTCCCTATGATTTGCAGTTTCAGGGCAAAGCCGTAACGACCGCTTATGAAGTGGATTCTCCAAGTCTATATTACCTAGATGAGAGTATGATTAGAAACCCGGCTGGTAAAACGATACCCGTATCCGCAGTAGTACCAGAAAGTATTCGTATTATTAAAGAAAAATCAACGAGTATAACTCGAAATGTAGACATTCTGGATACTGGTGGTGTAGCTGAAGGAGCTCTACCGGGAAAAGGAATGATGCGAGTTGCAAAGATGCTTGATGAAGAAAATAGTAGGAAGGGAACCGATTGGAAAGACATTCCTTCGGATACTCCAATTACCGGGCATACTGAAGGCCGAAATTATGAAATGAAGATCAATGCCTTCTGGCAAGGGATCTCCTACGAATATAGCGGTAAAGTGACGGTGTATTTGAAGCCAACAGAGAAACCAGATTTAGGCAGCCTAGACTTCAAAACTTTGGTGGATTGTATTGCTTTAAATGTGGAGACACCGTTTGAGTTTTCCTTTAGTAACGGTGGACGAGCCATCGATACACCATTTACGGTCGAAGTGTGGGTTGCCGGCCAGCTTCATAAGACATTCAATTATTCGAAGATGGGGTCCAATCAGACGATCAAGGAGCAGTTCACGTATAAGTTTACGAATGAACGGTCCACCGAATTTGTCATCAAGCTAGATCCGGATAACCGAATCGTCGAAGAAACGAAGTCTAATAATGAGATCAAGAAGCAATATGCGGCCAGCCGATATTGTGACGACGGACCGATTGAAGAAAAGGAGATTACCGGGGATTTTGAAATTGTACCCGGCAAAATTCAGTTCCGAGATTCCTTTACGCTCAAGCCGAAAAATATTGTGGTGAAGGGAACCGGCTGTGAATACGTCAGCCATAAATTCCGGTATTATCAAAATGGGTGGAGCGTAGAGGATACGCCACTCGTTAAAGGAAAAACCCAAAATTATGTCCAAAGATACCCTTATTCCCTACAAGTGGGAACGGTTCAAGTGTACATGCAGATACAAACGACCTGCGGAAATTCCGACTGGATCGGGCCGAAGCCGTTGGAGATTGAAACGAATCCGGATAACCGGCCGCCTGTGTTCAGTATCGGTTGGTTTCAGCAAGGGGATTATTATGGTTTTATTCCTTCAGCCACCATTGTCGTCAAGGATTCCTATGTGAACCTACGGGTTATCCAAAATCCGACAACCAATCCACCCGAGCCTTATGATCCGGACGGGGACCCAATCGAATACTATTTCCACTTCGAAGATAGTAAGAGTTCATGGATTCGCGGATTGCCGGATTATTACCGGCTCTGGCCCGGAAATACGGAGTTCAACAATCTAAAAGCTACAGAGCTGGGAACACATGAAATCATGGCGACCGCAACGGATCCCCAAGGAGCTTCTTCAACCAGCAAGGCGATGATTACGGTGGTCGAGCCTAACCCGATCCCCATCATAACTGCACCTGATTCCGTAGTTGAGGGACGTCCCGTGAAGCCACCGATCCATGGGGAAAACAGTTTTACGTATGTTCCCGGGCGAACCATATCCAAGCACATTTGGGAAAATAGACGGGATGTGTACCCGAAGCCGGGGATTGAAACGATCACCTTGGAAGTGGAAGACAATACCGGATTGCGTTCTTTACCCGAAAATAAAGCCATTCATAAGCTTGTGGTGAAGGAAGATTTGCCGCCGGTTCCCAAGCTGGCCTATAACTCTATCGGACTCCGGAATACACCGCTGCCGATTAAGAACGAAACATATAGTCCGGATGGTGACGCTATCGTTGTCAATGATCTGTATGTGGCCTATGATTCCAACAATGACGGCAAGTGCAACGAAGCGGACTTCCGGAAAATAGGCTCTGGCGGTGGAGTGGTGAACTACACCGCAGATAAAGTAGGGAAATATTGCCTGAAGGTGTATGCCGAGGAGGATTGGGGTAAACATGCGACCGGATACTTTTCCTTTGAAATCGTGAATCAGGCACCCGAGGTCAGTTTTACGCCGATTGGCATTTCGACCGAGCCGGAACCGATTGAATCCACTGTTTATCCGGCAAGCGATTTTATGACGAATAAATGGGTGAATACTTCTTTAGACGAGCCGAGCATTTTAAAATATTGGTCCGCAACTCCGGATGGACTGCTTGTAACAACGCCGATTATAGCCCAAAAACCGAATCAACTTCAGAAAGACCTTAACGGTTATATATCTTTACCTGTTTCTTCAGATCAGATCAAGACGCCTAAGAAACTCCCTAAACCCTACTACAGTAGGGACTTAAGAAGTCTTGCGTATAGTTTAGGTGGAGATAGATATATTATGCACGTTTGGGAGGGTTATAATAGCGTTTACTATTTAGTAGATCCAAGTGGCAACCAAACCAAATTATTCGAGGGTGGCTATTCTGATAACCATATGATTATCAGAGAAGATTTGGACCAAATAATGTTCTATTTTCGGAACTACTTAGGTTGGGTTATGGATAGGTATTATTCCGATCTTCGGGATTATGCGCTGTATCGAATTTCAGACTTGGCAAGAGGTAAGGTAGAGCCCTTAGAGACATCGCACGTTTCTATACAAGAAACCAAATACGGGGAAACCGTCACTGTGGACGGGAAGATTCTAAAATTCTCTGACGGAACTGGAACGTATGATGCCGACAGCTTCTTGAAGTTTAATAGTGATGTCAAAAAAATTGACTTGTCTAACCGCAGAATATATTCCTATTCTTATGATAACTTAGTGACCCCTTATAAGGTTGAAAGTTATTCGAATGTACCTGCTGCTGACATGCAATATAGTAATCCTAAACATCCCGATTATCTTCCTGCTTATTTGAATACTGATATTCAGGATTCCAGGGGAAATAAGTACAGCATTGTTAATGCACATTTAAAAGATACGAATAGAGGGTGGGTAGGATACTTAGTCCGCTGGGATGGATACTCTGGCAAGCCTCAGGTTCTTACTGAACTTGAAGATGTTTCTTATCTCGGAGCAAGTATCTGGAGTAAGGTCCAAGAAGATAGGTATCTTATAATCCACTGGAAAGACAAGTACCACCAATACGACCTTGTTACCGGAAGCCTCAGACAAGTAGATTATCGTCCTCCCACTCTCCCCTATTGGGGAGGAGTCAATGGTATTGGGATTAGAACCGACGTGATTAGGGATCCTTATGATGATGAGCGGATGGGAGAGAAATATAGAGTCGTTGACCGAAAGTCGGGAAGGGTATTATGGGATCTTCCTTTTAGTTCCGGAAGGTACGGTATTCAGGGATATGAGTTTGTGGTAGGCAGCTATTATTTCCCGGAAGAAGCTACACTATACCCATTTGAGTATAATGGAGAGCAACCACCTGACCATAACGAATGGCAGACCAATGGGCAGTTGATAAATGCCCAAATGCCTCCTTTGGCCAACGGAACGATTGCTTGGAGTCAGAAGGTTGCATATCAAGAATTCGATCATTTACCAACGGGAATGAGTTTCCGGATTCAAAACCACAAGAATATGTATCGGGTAGAATCCACTAATTCTAAGCTAAAACTAATCAAAATCGTCAATGGAAGGAAACAGACCCTTAAAGAAGTCACTCATTTCATTCCCGATAATACTTGGACCGGCTACAAAGTCGATATGCGCGGCAGCAGTCTGAAGGTGTATGAAAACGGGGTGCCAATCATTGAAGTCACGGATGGCACATTCACCCGAGGTACATTCGGCCCGTATTCCGTTCATGATACGGTTGCCTTTAAGGGGATTTCCTCCCGGATGATGCCTGCCGGAACGGATAGCGAAGTCAATGGTTATGCCATTGTCGATACGCAGGTGACTTATGATTCGACATACATTGATTTTGAAAATGACCCGAAAATTCCGGACAAAACGGAATGGAAGACAGAACATATTAATACAACAATGTTCTTGAATATCGGGGATGGCAAGAGTGGGTTGTCTGCGTTTCATAATTCCGTCCGGAAGACGCCGGTTCCGGTTTTCGATAAGGTAGGACTGTACCGGATTTCGTATCGGGAAATGGACGATCCTCATCCCAATTATCGTTATCCGAGCAATGTGTTCGGCCAATACCGGAAGTACTCGGATTTTGATATCAAAACGCTCATTGTCCATCGGAGGCCGATAGCGAATTTCACGGCCAGCATCAACAATAACAACCTGGTGGTTTGGAGTGAGCGCAGCTACGATCCGGACCGCTGCTACAGCTTCGGAAACTGTCAGGCGGCTTATGCAGGCAATCACGGGATTTACCAGAAGAAATATTATTACGTCACACCTAGCGGCCAGACTGTCCAAGGAAAGCTGCAAAGGCCAACGGAAGAAGGAGTCTATACCCTTGGATTAGCTGTAGCTGATGAATACCGGGCATGGAGCGACTGGTACGAGCAGGATATCGTTGTGAAGCAGCCTGTCGCGGCCAATCGACCTCCGAGCGTGACCTTAACCTATCCGAACGGAAGCAAGGCAAACCCGACATATGTGCCTACCGTGACACCAACGATTAAATGGAATCAAAGCGATCCCGATCCCGGTACGGTCTTTGAACTGTTTGACGTTCAGATTAAAGATGAATGGGGTCGAATTTTCCTCAAGAGGACAGGATTAGTCCAGAACACGACAGCTGCTTCGAATCAGTGGACGCTAGATGTTGCTCTGGAGCAGGGGCAGAAGTATGAGGTGCAGGTACGAGTCACGGATGGCCAAGACTATTCTCCGTGGTCCAACATCGGCTGGATGATCACGAATCGTCCTCCGGCTGCTCAGATGACCGTTCCTAACGGCACGAAGGACAAGCCTGCGATGATGGATACGCTGCGGCCGATCCTGCAATGGAAGCAAACCGATCCGGATCCGGGCACCGTATTTAAATGGTACCAGCTACAGATTATGGACGAAGCCGGAAAAGTAATTCTGGATACAGGAGAGAAGAGCCAAAATACGTCCAACACATCGGCCTCCTGGAAATTAGACAGAGATTTGCCGCCAAGGCAAAAGCTTCAGGTACGTGTTCGTGTGCATGATGGACATATCTGGTCACCATGGTCTTCTGCGACCTGGATGATGATTAACCGCCCGCCGGTTGCTGATTTCGATTGGTCGCCTAAACCGTTGTGGGAAGGAGACCCGGCAGAAGTTTTTGCCCTCGCAACCGATCCCGATGGAGATACATTAACCTACCTGTGGGAAGTGGAAGGGCCTGACGGCAAGCGTAGCATATTCGATACCCCGCGCTTTAGCCAGCGATGGCTGCAGCCCGGGCGGGTGATTGTGAAGCTGACCGTATCCGACGGTCTGGCCTCCGACTCCATTACCAAGACGATCGTGGTACAAGAGTTAACGATCCGCTCCGAGGTTCATCATACTCCTGAATGGCTGGCCAGACATGAGGAGAAGGAGCATAATACGACGGTTCCGCCTAAAGATTTTTATTCGGGGGAAGTGTTCGTCGTGCAGACGGAAAGCTCGCCGGCTCCGGTTCGTGAAGCGTCCGCTTCCTTGCAGGCCAACGGCAAAGACGGCAGTCCCATCTCTATTACTGCCCGTCTGGAGCCTGATGAAAGCGGCGTTCTCTTCCATGGAGAGCTGTATGATGAGCGGCTCGGCTCGTTGGAGGGAGGACTTCCCAAGGGGCTTCACCGCATCCGGTTCAAGATCATATATGAGAATGGGGTGGTGAAGGAGGAGGAGGTCCCCATCCGAATTATCGGATCGATTTATGACTATATCGGGGTGCACCGGATTCAGTGAGCAGGAAAGATTTACAACAGAGCTTGGGGATAAAGATGTGCAGCCCCCAATGCGGGGGATTGTAATGCATGACGGCGGTCAGTAGATCGCTCGTGCGGCCTTCCGGCCCATAACCAGAGCAGCGCGGGCCGAAAAGGCGCGCGCTGCTCTACTGGAAGGGAGGAGGGCAAGCCTGCAAGTACTTAAGTGACAAAATTGTAAGGTTTACTCATGGGATTGCAAGACTTATCAATAGCTCCCCGTAAAGTCGATGGTATATAATGCAAATGGGGAAAAATCCATACGCTGCCGCCATAGATCATTGACATAGTTTTGCCATATGAACTATCCCGGAATTTTATAGATTTCTATTTTCACAGAATTTATAACTCAGATTTTGCCAGAGCGAAAATCGATTTAAAGAATATTGGTTGGCAAGGAATAGGTTAGGCACAGCGGATGGTTTCGCCCGAACAAGCCAATGACATCAAAAGGGAGAGACAGTACATGGCACGAAAAAGATTACAGCTTGTCGCTAAAACAGTGCTTGGAATAACGATAGCCGCTTCCGGAGTATTGACAGCCGCTCCGAATGTTCTGGCTAATGAGGAGACCCCTGTCGTCGTTCAATCCATTCAATATCGGGAAGGGGATCATGTTCTCCGGTTATGGAAGGACTATTTGGAAGGTGTCGTGCACCCGTTGGAAACGATCCAGCCTGCTTCTGTGAAGGGCGGGGACGTAGGTGAGGGAGACGAGGATAAGTTTAAAGATTTACAGTTTCTGAAGTCTCTTGTGGGGGATTCGAGAATAGTCATGCTTGGGGAGAGTACTCACGGTGCCTCCGAATACAACCTTTCCAAAGTTAGACTTATTCAATTTTTGCACGAGGAAATGGGATTTGACGTAATTGCCTTCGAATCGGGCCTGGATGCAGCATTCTCATCCTATGTTCAATCGGATTCTCTAAGTCCGCTGGAATTGATGAGAAGCTCCGTATACCCGGTTTGGCACACACAGGAGGCGCTGCCTCTGTTCGAATACATAGCCGACCGCCGGAATTCGGAGAATCCGCTAATTCTAACCGGATTCGACAACCAGACCCTGTACTCTTACCGTGACTTCATTCAGAAGTGGATAGGCCCTGTTGATTCGGAAATGGCCGGGAAATGGAATCAACTGGAGGATAAAATCTGGTCGTGGTATGCCGGCGATAACAATGATTTGGAGCAGTTTTATGAGGAAAAGCCCGCGCTCTTGCAAGGGCTGCAAGAAATTTCCGCGTTCTTGCAGGCCAATGGCGAGAAGCTGAAACAAGCCTACCCGGATGATCCCGAGCTGCTGAATGTAACCAAGCGGGTACTGAAAAACCGTATTGAGTTAGTGAATACGGTTCTCGAAGCGAGCATTAAGCAGCGAGTGACGCTTGCAAGCGGGGAGATGCCGGAGTTCCGTCTGGAAGAGGATACGATGTATTTGCGGGATAGGGCGATGGCGGATAACTTGGCCTGGCTCGCCGAGGAGGTATATCCGGATAAGAAAATCATCGTCTGGGGACATAACTTCCATATTCGCAAAAGCAATACGACCGTCGGCAATACCTATAACACGCCTAATATGACCGAGCTGCTTCCGGAAAAGCTGCGCGAGGAAAGCTATGTGATCGGTTTGTATGCACATAGCGGAGTTTCGGGCGACAATATGGGAGAAGATTCTCCCTTCATCCCGGTCCAGCCGGGAAGCGTGGAGTATCTGCTCAATGAAACCGGTCATCCGTATTTGTTCGCAGACCTGAAGAATGAGCAGCGGAGAGTGTGGAACGCATGGATGTTTACTCCCCGGACCGGACTGTATTGGGGCATGTTTGAGGAGCTGTTTATTCCTCGGGAACAGTATGACGGAATCTTGTTCTTCCGGACGGTTCAGACTCCGCAATATATAAAAAAATAAAAAAAGGTTGCGTTTTGGAACAACCGATGTTAGAATCTTACAAAATTGGATGGAAGGATCTCTAGGGAGCCGACGGTTTGCACTCATTACAAACCGGTCGAACCGAGCGAGATCGGCGCATAGGGCAATAGGATGCGCTACACCGTAGGGATAAAAGACCTTCGGCAAGTTCCGCCTTAATCGGCGGCTTGCGGGAGGTCTTTTTCGCTTTATCAGGATAAAATATCCGCCGCCCGTTGGCCGGTAAAGGAGGTAAAAGGATGAAGATTATTCGTGTGGAAGGACTGAGCAAACAATTTATCCGCAAACAGAAGAGGGAGGGGCTCCTGGCCAGCTTTCGCTCGCTTGTAGCGCCGCAGTGGGTAGAGAAGGTGGCGGTGCATCCGATTGATTTTACGGTGGAGGAGGGGGAGATGCTGGCTTTCCTCGGCCCGAACGGCGCCGGTAAATCGACGACGATCAAGATGCTGACCGGAATTCTCCATCCGACCTCCGGGCATGCTGAAGTGATCGGCTACTGTCCGTGGAAAGAGCGGTCGAAGCTGGCGTACCGGATCGGATCGGTCTTCGGGCAGAAATCCCAGCTCTGGTACCACCTTCCTCCGGCGGATTCCTTCGAGTTGATGAGCCGGATTTATGAACTGGGAAGGAACGATTACAAGCAGCGGAGGGACGAACTGATTGAGCGTCTTGGCCTGTCTGCTTATCTTCACGTTCCGGTGCGCAAGCTGTCGCTGGGGGAAAGAATGAGATGCGAGCTGGCGGCCGCCCTGCTGCACCGCCCCAAGCTGGTGTTTCTCGATGAGCCCACCATTGGCCTCGACGTGATTGCCAAGCAGAAAATCCGGGAGGCAATCCGCGAGATGAATCGTCAGGAAGGGACGACGGTATTCATCACCTCTCATGATGCGGGGGACGTGGAGCAGTTGTGCAGCCGGGCCGTAGTCATTAACGACGGGCGGATTATTCTGGACGATCCGGTCTCCGTTATGAAGCGGGAGTATTTGACGATGAAGCGGGTCACTCTCGAGCTGCGAAGTGAGCCCCGGCATTGGGGACCGGAAGGAATGGCCGGAAGCGAGGAGCGGGAGAGGCGGAATGAGGGGCAGGAGCGGCTGGAAAGTAACGGCCGGCGAAGCGGCGATTCCCAGCCCTATAAAACAGGCGGCATCGGGATTCGCGGAGTTGAGCTGATCGAACTGGAAAATAACCGCCTCCGGCTGGATATTCATACGGAAATCATTACGGTGGAGGAAGTGCTCGGCTATATTGTCCGGCACTACGAGCTGGAGGATGTAACGATTGAAGACCCGCCGATGGAGGAAGTCATTACGCATATTTATGAGCGGTCCGGGAAGGAGGCGGGGTGAATGCGACGGAAAGGCTGGACGGTATCTGCCGTACTGTCACCATCCTCACTGGCGCTGAAAGCAGCGAAATATGCGGCGGTCGGAAGCATTACGCTGCGCAATCATTTGGCTTATGTGCTGGATTTTGTGATCCGCTCCTTATTTTTGATAGTCATTCTGTTCATCTTCGTGCAGCTGTGGACGGTAACCTATGCCGGTGTCGGAGAAGAGCAGATTGCCGGCTACCGCTATGGAGAAATTATCTGGTACCTGATCTTTGCCGAGGCGATCATTATGGCCTCCCCGAAGCTGAATGTGACGATCGAGGAAGAGGTCAAAACCGGCACGGTAGCCTATAGATTATCCCGGCCGCTGAGCTATGTGGGCTATCATTATGTCAGTTACATGGGAGAAGCGTTGATTCGCTTGGCCGTGAATCTCGTGGTAGGCGGAATGCTTGGCCTGCTCGTAATTGGGCCGCCGCAGCTCGGATGGGGCTGGGCCGGCTTCGGACTGATCGTTATCGGCTCGTTCACGATTAACTATTTCATTCGCATGTCTTTGTCTCTGTGCGCTTTCTGGCTGGAAGAAACTCAAGGGCTCGCATTCGTGTACGATAAAATGCTGTTTACGATCGGCGGCATGATGCTGCCGCTGGAGCTGTTTCCCGATGTCTTGAGGACGGTCTGCGAATGGCTCCCTTTTCAAACGATTGTCTATTTTGCCGCAAAAACAGCGATCCATTACGACCCGGGAACTCTGTTGGGCATGATGGCCGTACAATGGCTGTGGGCGGCCGCCTTAGGATTGTTAACGATAGCGATTTACCGGAGAGGGGTGAAGAAGCTTCATGTCAACGGCGGGTAAGCTGCTGCGGTTTTGTTTGTTTTGCTGGAAGCTGAATTTGGCGGGGGCGCTGGAGTTCAGGCTCAATTTTCTATTGACGGCGGGAATGATGCTCATCAATAACACAGTGTGGATTTTTTTCTGGGGAGTGTATTTTACAAGCTTTCCGATTGTGAACGGATGGGAGCTAACGGATGTCATGATGATGTGGGCGATCGGAACGATAGGCTTCGGGCTGTCGGCCACGTTGTTCGGCAACTCGCTGCAAATCGCCAACATAGTGGCTAACGGCCGGCTGGACGTATACCTGGCCCAGCCCAAGCCCGTCCTGCTTCATGTGCTGGTGAGCCGAATGTCGTTATCGGCTATCGGGGACGTGCTGTTTGGAGTGATTTTATACGGAATATTCGGGGATCATTCCTTGATTGGAGTGCTTCGCTTCGTTCTGGCTTCAGTGCTGGCTACGGTGTTCTTCGTTTTCTTTCACGTGCTTAGCCAGTCACTCGCCTTTTATATCGGCAATGCGGAAGGGATCGGCTATCAGTTGTTTAATATTTTTATCACTTTCAGCACGTATCCTACAGATATTTTTAAAGGCTGGGTCCGCCTCCTCCTGTTCTCGGTGATCCCTGCCGGCTTCATCAGTTATATGCCGATAGGACTGCTGCGGAACGCAGACTTCAGCTTCCTATTGTGGGCAGGGGCGGCCGCCCTTGTCCTGACTGCCGCCGCTCTGTTTGTTTTCTACCGGGGGCTGGCAAGGTACAGCTCCGGCAACCAAATCGGCTTGCGGATGTAATGCCGGCAGCGGGCTATCTACCGCCGCCTACCTGCCGGGAATTGGCGGCCGGCTTGCTTCCTCATAATGCTGGATAGGGGCCTGGAACAGAGTAGTATTGGTACTGCCCCCCGATAAGATGGGCTCCGTCCGGGGGGCAAATACCCGGCGGGCATCCGCAAAAAATTAGCTTTAATTTTCATGCGGATTTAGATAAGGTAGAATATAAGGAAATGATTACCACAACTAACATGGAAATGGAGTGGAACGGATGCCGTCTCAAATGGTTCATTTGGCTGTGGCCGTTAAGCTGTACGAGTATGATAAGGAGGAGCCGGGCCCGTCTTTTTTGCTTGGCAGTGTAGCTCCGGATGCGATCCACATGCGCCCCGGAAGCAACCGGGAGGATAAGAAAAGAACTCATTTGGGCATTACCCAATCCGGAGTGGATGCCGACGGAATTATCCCGGGCTTTGTCCGGCCTTACTTCGAGGCGGAAAGTACGGAGGACGTCCGGCAAACGATCTTGGGCTACGCGGCCCATCTGTTAACCGACTATTATTGGCTCCAGACACTGAATCGCGAGTATGTTGACGCGGTAGCTCCGCGCTTGTCCAAAGAGGAGATCCGCACTTTATATTACCGGGAAACGGATAAGAATGAGTTCCGCCTGTATCGGGAGGCTCCTTGGCGGCCGAGGATATGGGACTCGCTTCGCGCAGCAAGGGCTCTGGATGTCGCCCCGTATTTAACGGCTGAAGAAATAAGCCTATGGCGGGAACGGGTGCTCACCTGGCCGGAGGTCAATCAGGAGCAGGATGTCGTTCCTGAATATTTTACTCCTGTTAAAATTGAACGGTTTATTAATGAGGCGGCTGCTTATGTTAAGCATCAATTGGCTGAGTACCGGGAGGCGCTGAGAAAATGAGGGCGGTGCTGTTCGATTTAGACGGGACACTGCTGAACCGGGATGCTTCCTTGATCAAATTTGTAAACGACCAGTACGAACGGTACCGGCATAAGCTGAATCCGGTCTCTAAGGAAAGGTATTTGTCCCGGTTTATTGAATTGGACCAACGGTAGCTAGCACAATCATCCTCCGGATCGCCTTGTCCACATATGTCGACAGCCAAGCAGGCAATGCTGCTGTGCTATCTGCTTGGCGATAATAACGGTCGCTCACCCAGGAATTACTCCGATAGGAGTTTTTCCTAGGTTTCCTACTGTCAATTATTAATAAATATACATAATATCATATAAAAATACAGAAAGGTGATTCTATGTCATTTCGTTATATTACTCCGGAACACGTACGTAGATTGGCATGTGGATTTGACCGGCATGGCGGAAACTACGGCACGAGTGATTCTGAAGCTGATCAAGCGGCTGCCCGGAATCGAAGACCGGGAAGGATAAAGGGCAATTTATAATTTACTCCGTATCCTTTACAATAGAGGTAATGTGCTTTTGGAGGCAGGATAGAAGTTGCATACAAGCGAAAGCGGGAGGATGGGGAATGGGGATCGATTGGTTTAATAGAGTTAACGAAACCTGGGGATACGTACTGGTCTTCCTGTTGGCCGCGGCTCCATGGCTGGAGGTGTTTCTGGTGGTTCCGCTTGGAATTCTGGCCGGCCTGTCGCCCGTACCGGTGGCTCTGCTCGGATTCGCAGGCAATTTTATTCCAATAGCTCTCATTGCGATTTGGTTTAAAAAATGGACGGAATGGAGAGCCAAGCGCAAGGGGATGACGGAGGAGGAGCAGATGAATTCGCGCAAGCGGTCGCGGGCCAAGAAGGTCTGGGATCGCTACGGCATGCCCGGACTTGCACTGCTCGCCCCTGCGATAGTAGGAACGGACATTGCGGCCATTCTCGCGCTGTCGTTCGGTTCCCCTCGAAAATCGGTGCTTATATGGATGACGGCCAGCCTGGCGATATGGACAATACTGTTGGCCTATGGTACGGTCTATGGGCTGTCCTTTGTCGAGTATTTCCGCCGCTGATTTCGAAAGGCTTAATCTGCCGGCCGCAGGGGGCGGAAACAGTGCGATATGCGCGAAGAGTTGTGAGGCCATTTACACCAATAGAGCTTGCGAGGCATCTTCGAGTAACTGATCGTTACGCCCGTAAGGTGCTGCATGACTTGGTGGAGAAACAACAATTTGATAGTGGTTAGAGGAAAATTGAGATTTCGGACGTATCAGTTGAATATTGGCAGTAACTTAAGAACTTTGGAGGGATAAGGAAGGGAAGAGGAGAGGAGAGAGAAAGCCTACGGAACTGAGAGGCGTTATTCAACGAAATATCGCCATTCTTTAAAGTTAACGGAACTGTACGCCGTTATTGGCTGCAATTCGCGAAGTATTGCCATCGAAATAAGCAAATAACGGTACTGAGTTCCGTTAGGATTACAATACTGCCAAAATCAATGAAATAAGGTCGCTGACTTCCGCTACTGTCACCGGAGCTAGGGCATGTCCGAATCTTGATCGAATGGCTGACGAAGACTGTATTTTGATGATGGCGGTTACGTATTCCTTTACTAGATAGGCATAATTCTCTTCTCCGCCATATCCGGCATCGGCAATGATAGTTCCTGGATTTATGGAGCGCTGCCTTAACCTTCTCTAGATGGGGCTTTAAGCGCGAATATCCGTTGGACGCTGCTGAAGGCTATATCCATGTTATATTCAATGTACAAAGAAACCGTCTCCTTTCAAATGGTGGGTCGCACTTCCATTTTACTAAGAAACGGTTTCTTTTTTGTTTATCAATTTTCAAAACGGGGCTGCCCAATGGCCATCTTCGATGACTTTTGGGACAGTCCCTTATTTAAATATAAAGTATATGTTTCACCTTATACCTGTTCTTATATTTCATCGGTAAACGCGCCTGTCCAAAGGACGGCTTTAGCCGTTTATCCTTTCCTTGTTTCAACAAATTCCAGACGGTTGCCGAAAGGATCGTTAACATGCACCCGGAAGATTCCTGGCAGAGGGACATCCTCCTTCATTGTTACCCCATGGCGGGATAGCTGTTCCCGAAGACGGTTAAGGTCTGACACCTCGAAGGCGGGATGAGCCTTCGTTGCCGGATGAAAATCTTCCTGAACGCCAATATGCAGCTGATGATGGCCGCATTGAAACCACACCCCGCCTCTATGGCTCAAGACGGCAGGCTTCGGCAGTTCGCTCATTCTCAGAATCTCGCCGTAGAACCGACGGGCTTCTTCCTCGCATCCAGCAGGAACTGCAATCTGCACATGATCGATTCCTATCCATTGAAACATGAGATCCCTCTTTTCGTTTCATATAGTGAAACTAAATTTTATCAAGTGGTATAATCACACTATAGATCACGTTCCATAAACTGTCAATGGGTGCGGCAGACCTGGATTTTTGTTTGTGCTTCTAAAAATAATAGAGTGTGTCGGCGCATAGTTTCCCATATGGAAGCGACGCGTTTTTTTGTTTTGCATTAGGCATCCTTCTAAGCAGCATTTGAGAAAATAGTAGTCTCTAACTATCTCATCCCGCAGCAAATATAAGGTTAAGAATTTAGTCCTAGTCTTAAAGTTTTAAAATATAGGTTACCAATTCTACAATTTTGATTTATAATACTCTTGACTGGAAAAACCGTACATATTTATGATTCTTTAGTATTAGAGTGGAGGGGGAATTTAGGCATGAAAGCCGAATATATAAATTCGTTCTTGGAATCTGCCACGTCGGTCATCGAGCAGTTGACCCAGGTTCGTCCGACGAGAGGACAGCACGGGCTTAAAGAAATCGAGATGCTGGACAACTACGTTTGGATTCAGATCGGCTTAACGGGACAGATGGACGGGAATGTTATGTTTGGCCTCCATGAAGGCGTCGCTCTCAAGCTCGTATCGGCGATGATGGGCGGCTTTTCGATGACGGAGCTGGACGACATAGGCCGGAGCGCCATTTCGGAGCTGGGCAACATGATCAGCGGGAATGCCAGCACCATTCTTTACAATCAGGGACTTAACGTGGATATTACTCCTCCCCGGATCATTCTCCCCGCCAGCGCCAAAATCTGGACCCCCCGCCAAGTGATCTCGGTTCCATTAATGATGGACGGAATCGGCGAATTGGATATCCAAATGGTCGTTGCATAGTTTCTTGCCCCCATATTAAAATAAGTAGAATGGAAGGCTTTCGCGCCTTCTGTTTTGCTTTGTATTCCCTTATGTGTTTTGTTAGAATATGGTAAGAACGTCTGGTGACGTTCACTTGTTTTATTAGATCAATACGGGGGATGGATATGCCGAAGTCTATAGCCGGTCAAATTATAGTAGTGACGGGAGCTTCCAGCGGGATCGGTGAATTACTGTCCCGAAAAATAGCCGCGGAAGGAGCTTTCCCGGTTATGATGGCGCGCTCGGAAGACAAGCTCCGGCAGATTTCCGAAGAGATCCAGGAGGAGCATGAATGGATGCCGGTGGATGTCCGGGATGAGGATCAGGTTAACCGTGCGATGGCACAGGTATTGAGCAAGCATGGAAGAATCGATGTGCTTGTGAATAATGCCGGGTATGGAATTTTCGAGCGTTTGGAGGATGCATCCATGTCCTCGATCGAAGATATGATGGACGTTAATTATTTCGGAACGGTCAGATGCATTAAAGCGGTGCTTCCCCATATGATGAAGGCCGGAAGCGGACAAATTGTCAACATAGCATCCATGGCGGGGAAGGTAGGGTCGGCGAAATCAACCGGCTATTCGGCAACCAAGCATGCGGTGCTCGGTTTTACCAATTGTTTAAGGCAAGAGCTGGCAGGAACGGGAATTACAGTATCCTCCGTAAATCCGGGACCGATCGATACCCCTTTCTTCGACCGTGCGGATCCGAGCGGACAGTATGTTAAAAATATATCCTGGTTCATGCTTAAGCCCGAACAGGTGGTTCAGGCCATTATTCAAGTCATCCACCGCAAGAAGGCGGAAGTGGACCTGCCCTTCGTTGCCGGTATCGGCAGTAAAATGTATCAATTGTTTCCTCGGTGGGCGGATCGCTTGTTTGCCTCCGTTCTGAACCGGAAATAGATCAGACCTTAAAACGGCGGGCGTAGTAATCACCCGATTAAACTATAATATGAAAGACTGGGGGAAAATAAAGTCGAAGAAACGATGGAGCGAAAAACGGACATGACAACGGATCGGAACGGGGAAAACAAGACCTGCCCTTACCCGGACGGCCATATAGTACATAAGGAACGTCTGGACAGGCCGGCAACGGATGTCACTGCCTATAAGGTGACTTATGCCAGCAAAGGGCTGTTGGTCAAAGGCTACCTGCTTCTTCCTAAGCGGCCGTATCCTCTTCCGGGGCTTCTATATTGCCGTGGAGGAATAGGGCGTGTCGGGATGGTGCAGCTTCCGCGCATGACCGCTCTGGCCAAGCTGGGCTACATTGTGTTCGCTCCTTTCTATCGGGGGAATGACGGAGGCTGGGGAAAGGATGAATTTGGCGGGGAAGACCGCCACGATGTCTTTAGCGCAGTTGCTTTGCTTCATTCGCTTGACGAAACGACGGGCGATCCGGTATCGCTTATCGGTTTTTCGCGCGGTGCGATCATGGCGCTTCTGGCCGCGAGGGAATGCAGTGGGATAGGGCCCATTGTCGTATGGAGCGGGGTAAGCGATTTGAGGCTTACCTATGAAGAAAGAGTGGACCTGAGGAGGATGCTCAAGAGGGTTGTAGGTCACCCGCGTAAGGATGCGGAGAAATATAAGGAGAGATCGCCCGTAGAGTGGGCCACCCATATTTCCCATCCGATTCTGATCATTCATGGAACGGAGGACGATCATGTCAGCCCTGAGCACGCGCGCCGGTTAGCCCGGGCTTTGGAAGCGGCGGGCAAGAAATATACGCTTATGCTGATGCAGGGATTGCAGCATCGGTTTTCACAAGCAGAGGAGCAACGGACCTTAAGAGAGATCCATGACTGGATCCGGACCCACTTGAAGAATGGAAGTCAACAATAGATAGTGATAGTAAACATTAGCAAACTATGGTTACCCTTTTGTACATCCTCTTGTAGTAAAATAGAAGACGATCTGAACGGATGCAGTCATGCAAGTGGGGGAACGCTATGCCAAGTCACTTAATTCTTTTATACGATGCGGATTTTTATTCACTGTCTGAATCTCTACAGCGGGAAGTCTACCGGGAGTTTTATACTTTGGTCTACCCGCTTGTTTTCGCCATGGTCCGGGATCATGGGGCCGCTGAGGATATTATTCAGGATGCTTTTCTGAGAGCCATCGACAAAGCGGCGCAGGTGGAAGAACCGGAAAAATTCGAGAGCTGGTTGAAAACGCTAACAAAAAATTATACGTTAAGTTTTTTAAGAAAATGGAGTCGACAGCGTGATGAATTGCTTTCTGATGATGTCTTTCTATACAAAGAGTTCTCCATGAACGGGGAGGCCCTGCCTGTAGACAAGGAAGTGGAGCTGACGATGATGAAGGAGGCAATCGCCCGTTACTTGGATAGATTGAAGCCGGAGTATCGGCAAATCGTGGAAATGAGGTGGATTCATAATCTTTCTTATAAGGAGATGGCCGATGCGCTTCAGGTGACGGAAGGCAGCATTCGGCAGAAGCTGTTTCGCGCACGGGAGGCTATTAAGAATAAATTAAAGGAGGAGTGGGGAAACCGATGAGGAAAGAGGAAGAATGGGATCGGCTGTTGGATTCGGTCTTCGAAGATGCCGTTCGTGAGAACTATCGCTGCGAAGTCCCGGATCCTACCCCCTCTTGGGAGAAAGTAAGAGAGAAGCTGAAGGCCGAGAAGAGGAGGAGGGCGAGAAGAAGATGGCGAAGCAGGATAGCGACCATTGCGGCTTCACTTCTAATTGGGGCCTTCATATTCAGCACCCCTCAGATCACGAACGCTTTCGCTCCATTGACTGCAATATTTAAGCAATTGACCGGTAATATGCTTAGCTTTTTCTACGGGGAGTCCGGGTTGGAGGAACGGACAGGGGCGAAGACGTCGCCGCCTCCACCGACGGAGGAGCCGCCTCAAAACATTCCCGAGGATCATTCGGACGGTTCCCGGGCTTCAACGACGCTGAAGATATCGATGGAGGAAGCGAAGCAGAAGTCGTCCATCCCCTTGCTGGAACCGCAATATGTCCTGGACGGATATAAGCTCGATTCGGTGAAGCTTTCCTTGGACCAGCACGGGCAAACCTTGAACGCGGTTATCTACTATGAAAATGAGGAAGGCGGAATTTATCTGGTCACGCAGAGTGTGCTGGAATTAAATACGGTCTATACCACCTTGTCGGACGAGAACGACACGGTCAAGGATGTAGAAATTAAAGGTCGCAAGGGGAAGCTGATCCAGGGAAGCGACAAGAATGATATGATTCTGACCGATGAGGGCCGCTTGATCAGAATTACCGGTCAAATCTCTGTAGAAGAGCTGTACAGCATTGCCGAAAGTCTTCAGTGAGAGAATGTTCCGGCAGGAGGACTTGAAGGAGAGGTTTCGGGAAGCGGAAGCTGATTTAATCTATTGTATAGACATACGGAAGGGGCGGAAATGGTCCGCCCCTTCTTAAATTCATCCACCGATCCTTAAGCTCCCTTAGAGAACTAGAATCGAGTTTCCTGTAGTATATCCTCTTTCAAAATCTGTCCCCTGAATGACCCAGTGATAGCCAAGCACCCTGTAATAATAGCCTGTCAGACAATCCCGGGTGTCGGAACCATAGACGGTGATGTCATTACTGTCCTTGAATTCGATTTCCTTCAAATCAATCCACTCTTTGCCTGTCCACATTTGCAGTGTCAGCTTGAGTGCAACGGTGCTGACCTTCTGGGTGGCGAAAGTAGTTCCCGAGAAGCCAACCTTCCCATTGCCTCTGTCGGTAATCGACACGTTTCCGGAATCGAGGTATTTATGCCAGGGTTCGAATTTGTACGTTCCGAAATCTCCCGGAGCAGGGGTAAAGTCGTGGACGAAGATCGGTTCCGGATGCATGTCGGATTCCGGAGGCGGAGCTGTTTTTGCCCCGTTAGGGTACGGAGATGCCGGTTCTGCAGCGGCTGTGCCGGCCATGGCAAAGCAGAGGACAAGGGTAAGAACGAGCAGCAAGGATGGCTTGAACATACGATTTAGGGTCATTTTAAATACCTCCCATTTTTATATTTTTCTTACATATATTGGACGATCCAACTCTATGGAAAGTTTGTCCAAAATTGTGAACATTTTGTGAACATTGTACAAATGAGCCGATGGTTGTGGCCCGGCTCATTTTCTTAGGCTTGCACCAATTATGAAAAAAATAAGTCCCCGGCATCTGCCAGGGGCTTATTATCAGATCCGATTCATCCTGCGAAATTCAGAGGGCGTTATATTAAGCCTTTGTGTAAACAGGCGGCTAATGTAGTACCCGTTCTGATAGCCGCATCGTTCCGCAATCTCGTCGAGCGTCAGGTCTGTCTCCCGCAGCAAGGTGCAAGCTTGATTCAAGCGGATCGTAATCAGGTAGTCCATGGGGGTCATTTGGTAGGCCGCATGAAATTTCCGGGTAAATTGTACCGGAGTCAATCCCAGCGCAGCGGATACTGCCCCGAGATTCAAAGGCTCGTGCGCCTTCTGCCGAATGATCAGCGCTGCTTGGTCCATAAGCGGGTGTTCCGTCGCCTTGCCGGTAGGGAGCGGCGCGGGATGTTGCTCGGCACAGTACATCAGCCAGCAGTCCCTCAGCAGGTGGTTTTTCCAAAAGTGGACAGACGGCTCGCTAGTTATCGGCAGCGAACGCAGATAAGCGCAGACGGATCTTAAGCGGTTCCTGTCCCGAATCTCCACTCGGCCTGCAGGAAGAAGGTCGGAATCCATCCCGGCCTGCAGTTCCGCGCAGACAGGGGCGTCCCAGGTCCAATCGAACAGAAACATGTGAAACGATAGCGGCAGGATGGTCCTGCGGCGAAAAGGCACGTTCGGGGGGCAGAACACGAGACTGCCGGACGCCGCCTCTCCTTCATGTTCTCCAATGCCGTAGGCAAAGGAGCCGTCCTCGATCACGAACAAGCACCATTTGTCGTACGTATCCGTTTCATATAAAAATCGTGCTTTTCTATTCCAATATACATGGGAGTGAAGGGCGGGAATGATTTGCCACATTTGATGCATCGGATCGCTCCCTTTTTTTTCCGAGGAAAGCTGCGTGGCTCTCCGTCTGCTGAAATATTGTATAACATGTAGTATAAAATAGTGCATTAAAAATGAACAGCGATCTCTTTATGATTGAAAATAAAGATAAACTCTTATCGATATAAGAAAGAAGGGATCGTCATGTCGACATCGAAGCTGCGCAGCAGCAAATCCTTGACCGCCGACATCGTAGTGGCGGGTGGAGGGATGGCGGGTGTTCTCGCTGCCGTCTCGGCAGCAAGGAACGGGGCGAAGGTCATCTTGGTTCAGGACCGTCCGGTGCTCGGAGGGAATGCCTCCTCTGAAATTCGTATGCATATTGTAGGAGCTTGTCCGCGAGGCAAAGAAATGGAGACGGAAGCGAGGGAAACCGGCATTTTGGAAGAAATCCGCCTGGAATGTGCGGTCCGGAATCCTCAGAGCAGCGCCAGCATGCTGGATTTGATTTTATACGAAAAGTGCCGGGCGGAGCCTAATCTGCAATTGCTGCTGAACACTTCTTTGGTAGGAGTAGCGATGGAGGGCGAGCGGATAGTGTCCGCTCAGGCCAACCGCGAAAGCACGGAAGAACAGTTCGACCTGAATGCCGAAATATTTATCGATTGCACAGGAGATGGACGGCTTGGCGCAGAATCCGGGGCTCTGTTCACTACGGGCAGGGAAGCTGCCGATGAGTACGGCGAGTCCGGAGCCGCCGCGAACCGCGACAGCTACAGGCTGGGCTCTTCCTTGTTGTTCACAACGCGCGACATGGGTAAACCTATGCCGTTCACTCCGCCGCCCTGGGCGCGCCAATTTACCGAGGAGGACTTGAAATTCCGCAGCCATAGCTCGTGGGAATACGGGTACTGGTGGGTGGAATATGGGGGGACTCGGGATACAATCAAGGATAATGAGGACATCCGCGACGAGCTTCTGGCTATTATGCTGGGAGTCTGGGACCATATTAAAAACAGCGGCCATCATCCGGAGTCGGAGACATGGGCGCTCGATTGGTTCGGCTTTCTGCCCGGCAAGCGGGAATCGCGCCGTTTTATCGGCCGGCATGTCCTGACCCAGAACGATTTGGAGCAGGCGGTCGATTTTGAAGATGTCATCGCGTACGGAGGCTGGTCGATGGACACGCATCCTCCCCAGGGAATTGACGCGAAGGAGGAGAACCCGTGTAATCAGCCGATGACGCCATACATGTACGGTATCCCCGTGCGTTCGCTGATCAGCCGGAACGTAAGCAATCTGATGTTTGCCGGACGGAATATTTCGGCGACGCACATTGCCTTCTCCAGCACGCGGGTTATGGCGACCTGCGCCGTCATGGGGGAGGGCGCGGGGACGTTCGCCGCCAGCGCAATACGACGGGGCATCCCGCTGCAGGAGGCCTGGCAGAATAAATCCGTTATATACGAGGCACAGCAGCAGCTTCTGCGTCAGGGCGCCTTTCTTCCCGGCAGGAGACTCGAAGACCGAAACCTGGCGGCACAGGCCGAGATTACCGCTTCCTCCGAACAGCCCGGCGGGGAAGCGTTCAACGTGGTGGACGGTTATACAAGAACAGTGCATGGTGCCGGAGGGGTCAGGCCGGAGCTGACGATGCCCGGCACGCATCGCTGGATGGCGGAACCGTCCGACCGTGAGCCGTGGCTGAGTCTAAGCTGGCGGCAGCCTGTCGATCTCTCGCAGATCACCCTCGTTCTCGATACCGGCCTGCATCGTCAGCTTACGCTGACACACGAGAAAGGCTTTCGCCGCAGAATGAAGTGGGGCGCCCAACCGGAAACGCTCAAATCGTTTACGATTGAAGCGGAGCAGGACGGAAGCAGGACAGAAGTTATACATGTCGACAATAATTACCAGCGTCAATTGGATTTCCCTGTCCAGTTGCGGAAAGTAAGCCGTTTAACCATCCGGGTTCATTCGACGAACGGGCTGGACCATGCCAGAATAGTGGAATTGCGATGCCAATAGCGAATACGATAAGATAGAATCCCCCGGGACAGCTCGATGCTGTCCCGGCGGAGAATGACAAAGTGGGACCGTTGCCTTGCGGGTGGCGGTCCTTTTCCTTCATTTCTTCTCTAGATTGGAATAGTCGCCCGCAATCTTCTATAATAATTAACAAATGATTAAAAAAAGCCCGAGAATACTTGGAAGAGAATAAAATTAGAAAAGAGGAATGGCATGCAAGCAAGTTTCGAAACGTTATCGCTGGACAATGATTGGATCAAGAAGCTTAATGCGATGAAGATCGTGACCCCTACCCCGATCCAGGCCGAAGCGATTCCGGCCATACTCGAAGGACATGATCTCATTGCCCGTTCCCAGACCGGGACCGGGAAGACCTTGGCTTATGTTCTTCCGGTGCTGGAGACCATCGACCGTTCATCCAAGCGGCTTCAGGCTGTCATTCTGACGCCTACCCGGGAGTTAGGCATGCAGGTTCTTGAGGTGATAGAGTCGTTGGTTCCGGATACCGGGATTATAGCCCAGCCGTTGATCGGAGGAGCCTCCATTCAACGGCAAGTCGACAAGCTTAAGCTGCATCCCCAGATTGTGGTGGGAACGCCGGGGAGGGTGCTGGAGCTGATCAAGCTGAAGAAGCTGTCCATGCATTATGTGCGTACGATCGTGGTCGATGAAGCGGATGAGGTGTTCCGTCTTGGCGAGAGGAATGAAGCAGAGGCGATTATTAAAAGCGCCTTGCGCGAACGACAGCTTGTTTTCTTTACAGCTACGGTTTCCAACGAATTGCGTGATTGGGCTGAACGGTTAATGAAAGCCCCGATTACCCGTCTTAGCGTAGACCCCGATCAAATGGCACCCTCTTCCATTGAGCATATCTACTTTATAAGCGAGGAGCGGGACAAGATCGACACCTTGCGCCGCCTGGTCCGGCTGTATCATCCGAAATCGGCGATCGTATTTATTAACGATACCGACAAGGTGGGAGAAGTGGCTGCCAAGCTGCAATACGTCGGTTTGTCGGTGGAAGCCTTATACGGGGATTCCGGGAAACAAGAAAGAGCCCGAACGATCAAGCGTTTCCGCGAGGGCAAATTTCAATTGCTTCTTGCCACCGATGTGGCATCGCGCGGCCTTGACTTTCCGGAGGTGTCGCACGTGTTTAACCTGCAGCTTCCCGTAGACCCGGATCATTATGTGCACAGGGCAGGAAGGACCGGTCGAATGGGACGGAGAGGGACCGTCGTGTCGTTGGCCGAGGTCGGGGAACTGTTCATCATCGAGAAGTTTTCCAAGGCGATCGGAACCCCTATCGTTCACAAAGATATGTATGAGGGAGTTATCATTGATCCCGCTGATAAGCGGGGTCGCCGTGCCGGCCGAATGAAGGAGCAGGCTGTTATTTCCAGTGTTACTCCCCAAGCAGACAAAGAGCAGTTCAAGAAGCGGACCGGAACGCTAAAAAGAATCCAGGACTCTTCAACGAATTCACCTGCACCAGGATCTTCCGCCAAGAAGGCCAAGACGAGCCGGCTGCGCGACCGCAAGAACAAAGGCGCTCCCAAATGGCTGAAGAATAAAAAGCAGTAGAGGATGACCCTTGTGAAAATAGCAAAAAGGCTGTTCACCCTAATAGTGCTGCTCCTGGTACTAGCTGTGCTCTTGACTGCGGCCTTATTGTTTTATGTAAAGCCGGATAAGACTCTGGACCTGAGCTACCGCCCGATAGATATCAGGGATAAAATAGAACAGATGATCCGTAACCGGCAGCTTTCTTTTACCCTAAGCGAAGAGGAAGTCAACAGTTTGTTCAAACGAGCGATCAGCGAGCATCCGCTGCCTCTCCCTCCGGATATCCGAATAGAAGGGGCGGATGTTCGTCTGGCTGAAGGCGGGCTTGTAGCAGACTTCAACCTTCGGTACAAGGAGCGAATTCCAATAGCGGCTACCGTATACCTGCGCGCGGAATGGCGCTCTCCGGAATTAGTTGTTGAACTGGAACGGATCAAGGCGAAGCAGCTTACTCTGCCGCAAGCTGTGGTGGAGGGGCGCCAATATCGCTTCCGGCTGGACGAGCATCTTCCTTCCTTTATCCGAATAACGGATATCGGGATTCAGCCCGGGGGAGTTCGTATCGATTGGGAGGTCGATCAAGACCGGGTGGAGGAACTGCTGGAGGACTTTTTGCGCCATCGGGGGTATTAGGTAAACCGTCCAGCTTGTTTCCAGCGAACCATTTTCAGATCAACAAGAAGAACCTCGAATCCCGCATTGGGGTTACCGAGGTTCTTTGTCTTGTCGGAGATAATATGATCGTAATCCTTACGAGAACGAACACGTTCTCCTGCCATTAATTATCGTATTAGAGTGACATTACTTGGATCTGGAGTACTGCGGAAATATAATTTCGCCGGCATTCAGCTTGCGGATCTCTTCTTCGGTCCATCCTGCCAGCTTGTTGGTCGCCTGAATATTAGTCAGTTTGATCTGATACTTCTCCTGCAGATAAGCATGCAGTTGCGGCCAATCGCTTTCCGTCAGCTCCTTAAGCTTCTTCTTGCCATCGATTTGACCGAGAATCACTCCGATCGATTCCGCAGCCAGAGCCGTATTCGGCTGGATTCTGGCACTGCCGTAAGCGATGGCGGAGGAGCCGACGTTTTTACCGGCCATAATGACATTGTCGTAATTTTTCAGCAGGAAGCTGCGCAGCGGCATCCCGTATTTGTCCGGTCTGCCCATCTCGATGCCCCACTTCTGTACGCTGATACCCTGCAGATCGAGCGGATATCCTCCAATACTGACATTATCATAGAACATGCGGCCGCCCAGCATGTCCGAAACCTGCATGACATAATCGGTCTCGTAATGATCGTACTCGCGGATGTACAGGTAATCCGGGAATCCATTCAGCTCCGCATTTTCCCAGCCGACGATGTTCTTGCGGAAGTGCTCCAGGATCAACGGGATTTCCGCCTTCCCAAGCTCTATGGCTTCCTTCACGGACTGCTCGTCCGCCGGATTGACATCATAGATCAAAAAGGCATTGATAATCACTTCCCCGTCCCGCTGGTTAACGGCGTTCAAGCCCCGGAGGAAAACCCGGTCATTGCTGGGCTGATAGGCGGACGTCATTCCGCTCAAGCCAATGGCATAGCTTTCGTTAACATTCCCGTAGCCGTACTTTTTGTTCCGCTCGGCGGCAGTCAAACCGTTGAAATGAGTTTTGAATTTTTGCCAATCGACATTTTTGAATTTCATCATCATGCCTGCGCTCATATACTCGATTTCGTTCTTTCCGTAGAAAGCCTCGAGTCCCGGTAACCGGTTTACTTTCAGCTGACCGGCCATCGCTGCATAATCGGTATTTTCCACAAAATAGGAGGCGGTTATCCGGTGGTGGGAGCCATCGGCCTTCACGTAAAGGATAGAAGTTACCGTTTCCTCGCCGTTAGCCCCCGGCTTTGTTTCGATCTTCTTCAGTTGTATCCCCGATTCGATCGGTATGCCTTTCGCCAGCTTGTTGTTGTAATAGTCAGTGAACTCCGAAAGCTTGCGAATTTGACCGGCGCGGAAGCCGTCGAACAGCTCCTTGGCTCTTCCTTGGACCAGCAGCTTGCCGCTGCCGTCTCTCGTTTCATCCAGGAACAGCATCTCGCCCTGCAGCAGCTGCCCTCCGATCTTCTCGCGGGGGTCAAGCACTACGACATCCAAGCCTTCATCCTTGGCTGCCCTTGCCAAATACATTCCTTCCATTTCGCTGCCGATCACGACGATATCCGTAGAGGCCTCCTCAACGTCCGGCTCGGGTTCCGGTGTCGGTTCCTCCTTAACGGCCGCTGAATCAGGATCACTACCCGATAAATCGGTTAGCGCTTTCGGTGCAGGCCCATTCATAACAATGACTGCCAATACGGCTGCCACGAGAAGGACTAGTCCGGCTAAGAGGGTCCATTTCAAACGCATAATCTTCTTATCTCTCCTTCTTCAGGTTGTTTCAAGGGTCGTTGCTTGCAAGAATGCGGGTTTAAGTAGGAATAGCCACTTTGTATAGTCTAACATTTTCCTGTTACCCCCTCAAACGATTTCTATCCGGCGAACCGTGTAGTGTACTAAGGGAACCTTTCGCGAACAGGTCTGATCCCATTTTATTATGTGAAGGAGAGTAGGACATAGATGACAAAAAATACACCATCTTCTATCAAAAAACTGCTGATCGGCGGTTTGACGGCCACCTTCGTACTGGGAGGAGCATCGTCCGCTTTAGCTTCAGACCATCCCGGAAAAGGAAACTGGGAGAACAGCAAGAAAGAGCAGTCGAAATGGGAACAGAAAGCAGAGAAGGAAAGCAAGGGTAAAAAAGATACGAAAAATAAATTCAAAGCGGATTTTAATGATATGGTCGGCGGGGATGTGGAATGGGCCAACCGTCATATTGCGAGTCTTGCAGCTCTGAAGGTATTCGAAGGCTATGAGGATGGAACGTTCCAGCCGCGCAAGCCTGTAACCCGCCTGGAAGCAATCACCGCAGCGGTCCGTTTGTTAGGATTGCGGGATCAAGCGGAGTCGGAAGAGGCGAAGAACTCTCCGTTGAATTTCAAAGATGCCGATAAGCTGACAGAGAAATATCCATGGGCAGTCGGATATGTTTCCGTCGCTCTGAAGAATGATTTGTTCCTGGAAACGGAATCTTCCATTAAACCGGAAGCACCGGCGGATCGTCTCTGGGCAACGATGCTGCTCGTCAAGGCGATGAAGCTTGAGGATGAAGCGAAGGCCAAGATGAATACGAAGCTTGATTTCAAGGACGCCGACCAGATTCCGGCCGGAGCGGTAGGATATGTTGCCGTTGCGCTGGAGAAAGGATTAATCCAAGGCTATGAGAACGGCAAGTTTCTCCCCAACAAACCGGTGACTCGCGCTGAGCTTGCTGCCCTGCTTGATCGTACGGGAGACCAAATTCCGGACGTAGGCCATTCCTTGCGTGCGGGTACGGTAGTTTACGGCGTGAGTAACAACACCCTCACTATCCGTCAAGGCAATGAGAATGTATACTTGAGCTTGGACCCGGATGCCTTTATTTTCAAGAACGGAGTTCGGGTGAAGGCGAGCGATATCCAGCCGGGGGATTTTGTTAAGGTCCGGTTGTATAACAATACTATCGTCTTTGTCGATGTCATCCACAGCGAGTATGGGAATGCCTTGATAGCCAGAGGAGGATTTGAAAAATTCACGGTGGATCAGCAGGGAAAAATCAGCTCGATCACAATCACCGAGAAGGTTAACGGACAGGAGAAGAGCGTAACCTATGCGGTAGAGGGTGACGTTCGCTTAATTGGCGATACCTCCAAGCTGGTTCTGAACCAGCCGAAAACCCAAGTGGAATTGAGCGGCAAAAACAACAAGGTTCAAATCATTCAAGTGATCCAGAATTAATAGGACTAACCGATATTTACTAGACTATCCCGTCCAAGTCAATGGGGCTTGGGGGATAGTCTTTTTTTCTTGTGGCGGCGACCCCCTTGACCAAGTTTTGGTCACGCCGTATGCGGACAGTTCCCGGCTCTTGTTCAACTCTACTACGAAAACCTATACGCCAAGCTCGAAAATCAACGGACCCAATTGATGTTATTCCGGCCATTTCACTAGTATCCCATTGCCTCAGAAAGGTCAGAGCAATAATCACCCTGTAACTAAATGAACCACTCTATCACGTATCAAATTCTAGACTATATAGTCTCTCTAATCCTGCTGAACCTAATCTAGCAATTTAAAAATGTACAAACTCCTGGAACAAACTGAGTCAAAGGGATAATGGTCAAAAGGATGGGAAAAGAGACACAGGCGCACGAAAAAGTAACTGAGCGTAGGGGATAACGGTCAGAAGGACCGGGAAAGAGACACAGGCGAACGAAAAGTAACTGAAGGTCAAAAGGATGGAGACAAAGACACAGGCGAACGAAAAGTAACTGAGTGCAGGGGATAACGGTCAATAGGACGTAGACAGAGACACAGGCCCATGTAAAGTAACTGAGCGTAGGGGATAACAGTTAGAAGGACCGGGAAAGAGACAAAGGCCCACGAAAAGTAGCTGAGCGTAGGGGATAATGGTCAGAAGGACCAAAGAGACACAGGCGCACGAAAAAGTAACTGAGCGAGGGGATAACAGTCAGAAGGACGTAGACAGAGACGTGCCCATGTAAAGTAACTGAGCGTAGGGGATAATGATTAATGATCAGAAGGACCGGGAAAGAGACACAGGCCCATGTTAAGTAACTGAGTCAAAGGGATAATGGTCAAAAGGATGGGAAAAGAGACAACGGCCAAAAGGGCGCCGATATCATGACCGGTTTCAAGCTTCAGCACAACGAAAAAGAGCCAATCGCATGGATTGGCTCTCTTTCGTAAACATTTCGGCTTAAATCCGTATAGCTCTCTGCAATAAACGGTTATCGTTACTTAAACCACCGCTTCTTCCAAATCTTTAACTCCTTGATAGATCAGATGGAACAGGTCTTCAATCTTCTCTTCCTCTATACACGAGAAGGCTACCCGCAGATCGGTTTCGCCCAGGGCAATTGTCCCGATTCCATATTTATCCAACAGGTGAGAACGCAGCTGTTCGGCATGCACCGATTTCAACTTAAGACACATGAAATATCCTGAATTGAAAGGATAGTATTCCCAGGCGTCATCGAATTTACCGCTGTCGAGAACGCTCTTTACTTTATTGGCGCGTCCCTTCATAATGGCGAACTTCTCTTCCTTCTGCGCTTGGAAATCCGGCGATTTCAAAGCATGCAGGACGAAGGTTTGCGACGGATGGGGCCCGCTGGAAATCGTTGCGCGGATAATGCCCAACGTTTTTTGCTCCAGGGCACTCAGGACCGCTTCGCTGGTAGAGCCGTAGGTGATGAACCCGACGCGGAAGCCCCAGACATATTCTTCCTTCGTAGCTCCGTCGACCTTAACGGGAAGGATGCGCGGATCCAGGCCGCACAGCGAGCCGAATAGGGACTCGTGAACCGAATCCTCGAAGAAGAGTCCGAAATAGGCATCGTCCGTTACGGCCACGACACGGATTCCCGCTTCAGCTCCTGCTTGGATGGCGGCAACGATTTCACGGCCTTCCTCAGGACTCGGGGTGTAACCGGTCGGATTGTTGGGGAAATTCAGGATGACTATAGCTTTTCCCTTGTCTTTCTGAGCAAGAATAGCATCCCGCAGCCCTTGGGAGTTGAACCGGTTATCGGCATTATAGAGCGGGTAATGAACGATTTCCGCTCCTCTGCGGATACCGAAGGTCAGTTCATAGTTTTCCCAGTTCTTGTCCGGGATAATGACGGCGTCCCCATGGTCTGCGAACAAGTCGGCGACAATGCTTAAGCCGTGTGTCAGAGCGTTCGTCGCGACTGGATTGCCGAAGCTCTTGCCCTCCAGGCTGGGGTTCTCCTCCAGCATCTTCTTCCTCCAGGCTGTGCGCAGCTCGGGCTTGCCGGCCGGAGGGGCATATTCATAAATATCTTTGGGAGAGTAAGCGGACAAGGTGTCCTGGATAACCTTAAGATGCATAGGCTGTCCGTTCTCCAGGGCAATGCCGATCGTTGCGTTATATTTATCCGCCTTTGCCTTCGCTTCGGCGGACTGGCTAAGAATTCCCACTTTAGGGAAGTAAATTTGTTTGCCCAGTCCGGAGAGCATGCCGTAGACATGCGGGTTTTCCCGTTCGATAGTTTCGTTAAGTTGTTTAGCCAGCTCGTTCATAGAGGATTCATCCTTCCCAACAGCGATAGTAAAGATTTTAGGGAATATTATATCATTTTCCTCGCAGGGAGTCATCCGTTTCAAGGAAAGGGGTGATTGTCTCCGATCAAGGAGGAAGGCCGGGCCATAACTTGGGTTGATAGGTTTGAATAATGGAAAAATGCCGGTCTTAATTGACCGATCAATGCTGATAGTTTTGCTACGGCACGTTACCAAAAATATGGTAAATTGGCACTTTTTCATTTTATTTGTTAGTATAGTAGATGTGCACTGTTCTTTACCATTACTCAAGGAGGATTTACTAGGTATGGAAATTCGTTACGCTACTCATCCGACAGAGGTCAAGCAGTATGATACGGAGCGTCTGCGGAAAGAGTTTTTAATGGAGGGCCTTTTTGTTCCAGGCCAGCTTAAGTTGGTATACAGCCACGTAGACCGTATTATTACCGGAGGGGTTATCCCGACCAATGAACCGATTCTGCTCGATGCCGACAAGAAGGAGATGGGATCCGCGTTTTTCTTGGAGCGCCGCGAAATCGGTATCATTAACATCGGACCGAAGGGAACGGTAACCGTAGACGGTACGGACTACGAGTTGGAAACTAAAGACTGCCTGTATGTAGGAAAGGGCAGCAAAGAGGTAATCTTCAAAAGCGCGGATTCGTCCCAGCCTGCGAAATTCTACCTCAGTTCGACCCCCGCTCACAAAACCTATCCGACGGTTAAAGCGGCTCTGTCCGATGCACAGCCGAATCACCTCGGATCGATCAGCCAGTCCAATGAGCGGACAATCTATAAGTTCATCCACAATGAAGGAATTCAGAGCTGTCAGCTCGTTATGGGAATGACGCTTCTGGAGCCAGGAAATATGTGGAATACTATGCCTTGCCATACACATAATCGCCGAATGGAAACTTATCTGTACTTCGATATGCCGGAAGACGGAGTAGTGTTCCACTTGATGGGTGAGCCAACTGAAACTCGTCACCTCGTAGTCCGCAACGAACAGGCGATTATTTCTCCAAGCTGGTCGATTCACTCCGGTGTTGGAACAAACAATTACACCTTCATCTGGGCCATGGCCGGAGAAAACCAGGAATTCAGCGACATGGATATGGTCGATATGAAAGACTTGAAATAATAGGATTGAAGCCTTCCCTCGGGAAGGCTTTTTGTTGCAGGCTTTAGCCAGTTGAGTGCGTGAAACGCGCGAAACAAAAAACCACCCGCTATGCGGGTGGAG
>NZ_JBHTIU010000103.1:0-54154 GCF_042677205.1 Paenibacillus residui | reverse complement strand
GCGTGAGAATAACCCTAAAAACCAGAGGGATGGATTTCATACAGTTAGATTTCTATATTCGGAAGAGATATGGAAACTAACTGGAAAACCTATAGCTAGTTTGCGCCAAAACAGCCGTTTCGCCCAAAGCTGCCCATTTTAACTGTAGTTTATCCAGTTAGTTTGATCATTTTCGCCCATTCGCTTGAATCTACCTGTACAAAATACAGTTAGACGCACCATTCCGTTTGCACGCACCAGCAGGCGGTGAAAATAGACGGATTTTCCAGGTAGACGTGCCGCTCCGCACGCAACGATGCCTGCAGACGGTAAAATAGACGGATTTTCAAGGTAGTTTCCTTTTTTCACCCTAAGGAGCAAAGCTAGCTGTATGAAATCCACTTAGTTGCCCATGCCGCTCACCCTTCATGAGGTAATCAATATAACGCGAATTAAGTATGCACGAATATACCCGTCGGGCAGACTTTTATTGAGCAGATACAGGAAAAATACGGTCGAAAGCTATATGGACAATTTGCCGGAAAGGATGTTGAACTTAAAGGTGGAAAGGCTGGAACGCAAGCTGCAAGCCATAGATGGCAAAGGATACAAAGCTTATAAAGAAATACAGGGCTCTTATGATGGAAAAGGCTTCACGCTGCATATAGACTATGTCCAGGGAGATCCGTTCGCGTCCCCGTCCCGAATTCGCGTGGTGGTGAATCCGCTAAGCAAGCCGTTCAAGGCCGAATGG
Source organism: Paenibacillus residui (assembly GCF_042677205.1). Classification (NCBI taxonomy): domain Bacteria; kingdom Bacillati; phylum Bacillota; class Bacilli; order Caryophanales; family Paenibacillaceae; genus Paenibacillus; species Paenibacillus residui. The sequence continues at coordinate 53,421 of NZ_JBHTIU010000103.1, read as the reverse complement.
CTGGAGGCGGCTTGGAGAAGAACGGCGCTGGAGGATTTCCTTGCCCGAGAGGTGGGACAGGCGATTCGGACTAAGCAGCCTGCTGCCAAACGGGACGGCGGGACGGGATCCAGCGGGTTGATCTGGATCGACGCTCCGGGCCAGGAGGTGCTGATGAGGACGGCGGTCGTCGCCAGATTAGAGCAGGTGGAGGTGCGCTTGTCGGTCGGCCTGCCGGCGGCCGGCCGGCGTATTCTGGGCAAACAAGCGGCCGGCCTGCTGTGCCGCGTAGTGCCCGATATCGTTCTGCAGGCCATGAGCGGCTTCTCATGGGAGGTACTGCAGGAGCATCTTCGCACGGCGGACCGCCAACAGGCGATTCGCGAATATTTGAAGCGCGAACGATGCGTGGCTTTTGTCGCCAATGGGGCGATCCTGCCCAGGGAAAGCGGCGTCAGCAATCGCCCGTTGAGCCGCGGGAACGTTGTTCCGTTCCAGGCTCCTCCGTCCATGGAACGAAGCATTCCGCTGCCGGATGGAACGACAATTACCGGTATGGCTGTTCCGGAGGGAGTGACACTGATCGTCGGCGGGGGCTACCATGGCAAAAGCACGCTGCTGCAGGCGATAGAACGCGGAGTCTACAACCACCTTCCGGGGGACGGAAGGGAGTACGTCATTACAGACGAGAGCGCCTGCAAGATTCGGGCGGAGGACGGTCGCCGGGTGGAGAAGGTGGACATTACTCCGTTTATCTCCAACCTCCCGTTCGGCAAAGATACGAACCGGTTTACGACCGAAGATGCCAGCGGAAGTACTTCTCAGGCGGCAAACATTATGGAGGCGCTCGAAATGAAGACCCGCTGTTTGTTGATCGACGAGGATACGAGCGCCACGAATTTCCTCGTGCGGGATGCCAGAATGCAGCGGCTGGTGGGCAAGGAGAAGGAGCCGATCACCCCGTTCATCGACCGGGTCCGGGAACTGTATGACCGGCATGGAGTATCCACCATTATCGTCCTGGGGGGCTCCGGAGATTATTTCGACGCGGCCGACCGGGTAATTATGATGGATGAGTATTCTCCAAGGGATGTGACGGAGGAGGCCCTCGCCATTGCGCGCGAGCTCGATAGCCGCCGGCAGATGGAACGGGGCGAGGGGTTCACGGCGCCGACAGAGCGTTATCCGCTTCCTGACAGCTTCGATGCTGCTGCCGGCAAGAAGGAAAAGATTTCGGCGAAAGGTTTATCCGCGATTCTGATCGGCCGATCGCAGGTCGACCTGTCGAACGTGGAGCAGCTTGCGGATCCGAGCCAAACCCGGGCGATAGCGGATATGCTCCGGATCCTGTTCCGTCGCAGCTTTAGCAAAGGCGAAGGTTTGAGGGAAGCGATAGACCGGCTATATGAGCAGGTGGCCGGAGAAGGGCTGGATGTGATTTCGCCATTTCGTGGACAGCATCCCGGGGATTTGGCGCTGCCGCGAAAGCACGAGCTCGCCGCCGCCGTTAACCGGATGAGAACGCTGAGGGTGAAATAACTTTGTAACAGCATCAGTGACGATGGAAAACCAGACAGCGATTAATGTCGCGTCGCGGTTTTCTTTTTTTTGTAGAAGGGAGTGGCGGGCAGTATTGCGAATTAGTTAGTACCCGTTATTTCAACGTTCTAAAGAGATAACATACCAGGGCTGCGCTTGGAAAACAGATGGAGAATCGCAGTCTGAAATAAATTTTTCTATTTGGGCCAACTTTTTTCGTTAAATATGTCCAAAATCCGGGCCCTAGAGCATCTATCCTATTATGCGGTGAAGGAGGGGAGGAGAACGAAGAAGCCAATCGAAATGGATGAGAGGGAGACCGTGCTTGTGAATAGAGCCCGGCAAGGGGATTCGGAGGCATTTGGCGAGCTGGTCCGGCTGCATCGGGAAAGAGCCGTCGGAATTGCCAGGAGGATTGTCCGTGACCGGATGAAGGCGGAGGATGTCGTACAGAATGCTTTGATTCAGGCGTTCAAGCATATAGACCGGCTTGCGGATGTGGAGAGATTTGCCCCATGGCTGTCCCGGATCGTCCGCAACGAAGCGTTAATGGATGTGCGTCGGACAGCGCGAGTATCCCGCGAAACGGTGTTCAGCAGCCTGCCGGTTAAAGAGGATGCGGGAGCTAATGGCGAGCTGAGGCCCGATCTGGACAGCTTATTATACCGGCTTGCGAGGAATACGGAGGGGCCGACCGTGGGGGCAGCCGATCCGGAGCGTGTGTGGCTTCAGAGGGAGTTTTTTGCCGCGGTTCATCGAATGCTGCACGGATTATCGGCTGGAGAACGGGAGGTGTTCGAAGCCCATGTGTTCCGGCAGCTGTCGCCCCGGGAGATTGCAGACGCCTTGGGAATGAGCGAAGGGAGCGTATATAAAGCGATCTCCCGTTCACGGCATAAGGTCAAACAAGCGCGAGTGCGCGAATATTTGCGCGACAGGATGGAAGCCGCTTCTCACGGAATGCTGCGTAAGGCCAACAATCTTCTGCCCATGCGATGGACTGCCGAAGAATGGAGAAGCGCGGAAACCTCGTTTGCGGTTTGTGCCTTTCTATATATGCGGAATATCGGCTGCGGGGATGTGACGGTATCCGATGTCATGGGGCTTACCGGTCAGGCGTTCCGCATCAGTCTGGATGCGGCCAGGATAGGGGTGTCGGGACCGGCCATGTATTTCTGGGAGCCGGTCTTCGCCGAAGGGCTGGCCAACCTGGGGCTGCGGGCCCGGCATGTTGGAGACGGCGGTACGGCTCCCTCCGCGTACATGCTGGGAGAGGCCGTCGCGCTGGCGAGGGAAGAGATTGCGGCCGGACGTGCCGTTATCGCCTGGGACCTGTTCGCCCCGAAATTCGGGCTGCTCTACGGCTATGACGATGCCCGGCAGCAATTCACCGGAGATGACGGCAGCGGACCGGGCAAGATTGCGTACGACCGGCTAGGGCGCGGCGAGGACGGAGGGGTGTTCGTGCTGGCTATGGAGCCTGACCGGCATATTTCTCCGGTTTCGCCGGAGGCAGCCTTGAAGAGAGCTATTGCGATGGTGGAAGCCCATGCATACGGCGAACGGTCCTTCCCGGGTTATGCAAACGGATTAGCCGCCTATGAAGCCTGGATGGCGGCTTTTCGCAACGGTACGGTAGATGCGTTGGGCAACAGCTATACGCTATTAATTGCAGCCGATGCCAGGCGGCATGCCGTTCAATTTTTAAGAAAATGGACCGCGGGCTGGCAAGGGGAGAAGGAACGTCTCGCGTTCGAAGCGGAGGGTTATTACTACGAGGCGGCCGCATGCTTCGCCCGGTTGGCTTCCCGGTTTCCTTTTCCATCCGGGGGAGATCCGCTGGACCAGGAAGAAGCGAAGGAAGCCGTCAGGCTGCTGCAGCAAATCAAAGCTTGTGAAGAGGCCGGATTAACCGCCTTAAGGCGGTTGTCCCGCTGTCTTTCGAATGAAGAGGAGGAGAAGGGACGATGATGAAAGAGCAGATGGCCCATAGCACAGCAACCGAAGAGCAGGTATGGATAACCGTTTATCAGGAGGGGCGGCCTGTGGACCGGCTTGTCGCCCACCCGGACAGTAAGCCAATACGCATAGCGGAAGGGATGCAGCTTACGGACTCGTTCGGCATCCATCCCGCCTTGACGGAGCGTCATTATCGGACGCCGCTATCCATTGAAGCGACCGTGATGACGGACAGCACCAATATTGTGCTTGTCTATGGGAAAGGGCAGGTCATTCTGAATTGGGACCGGCGGGAGGATCTTCTCCATATTCGGCACCCGGTAACGGGCCAAGCCTTTAACATGCCCGGGCTGGGCAGCGTGCCGGCCGGCCGCTGGCATCAGGTGGAATGGGTGATTGCGGAGGATGTCATGCGCTTTCTCGTGAATGGGGAAGAGCGGTTTGCGCTTCCGGGAAACTATCGCGGGCTCCAAGGTCCGATCGGCATTCGTACCGGCTGGCGGGCGAATCTGCGGGTGGGGATGCTGGCCGTGAAGGAGCATCGGCCTGCCGACTTCGTATCCGCCGCAGACAATGGAGCAGCGAAGAGCCGAACCTTCGCGCTTCCCGGATATCGGCCCGCGCCGCATGAGCATTCCCTGTGGGCATGCTTGCTCGGAGCCATGCATTATTATAACCGCTATATCGACGAGAGCGACTGGATGGGGGTGAGCGGGCTGGCCTTTTCCCCTCCCCGCAGCGTATTTGACAAGGATGACGAGAATCTCCGCCTCCTGCAGGCACAGGCCCGTCTGCTTGGGATTGACATCCAACCGGCGGAGACGGATCATGCAGCGGATTTGCTGGCGGAAGGGGTGCCGTTGTTCGCCGGCTTTAAGGGGAAACGGCCATATATGGCCGTAACCGGATGCGAGGGGCGATCCCTGATATTCGAATGCCCGGAAAGAGGCGGTTTGGCGTTCTATCCGGATGAACAGCTTCAGGAAGGAGAGGCGCCGCGAATCTATTCGGTGCGTCAGGTTGAGGGGACGGACCGTCGTCATCAAATGGAAGCAGCCTTCCGATTGGCTGCCAAGGCGGGGGAGGACAATGCTCATGCGTACAGGAAATGGCTTGAGGCCATTTCGGATACGGCGGACGACCCTTCCCGGCATGCCGGAATCGCTTCGGAGTGGCGGAAGGCCCGCGAGCAGGCTGTACTGTATTTGCACCGGAGCATGGAGCAAGCCGGTCCTTCCCTGACCGAACTGATTAAAGAAGGGAGCCGGTTATATCAAACGATTGCCGCCGCTCTCGGCGAGGCGGAGCGATGGTTTCTGGATGGCGCGTCTCAGCGACCGTCAGACTCGGATTGGCAGACGAAGGCTGCGGACTCGATCCGCCGCGCGGCTTCGCTGGAAAGCTCCGTGTCGGAGATCATGCGGCGGCTGTCGGAGGAGCTGGGCCATCAAACAATGCTGGAAGGTCTGCGTTACCACGGCATGAGCTGCATGTCTCCCTTTAATACCTACCGGGGAATAGTTAACTATTACGGGATTGCTTGCTCCGATGCCTGGCTGCAGGGAATCACCGGAAGGCCCTTGTTATTTGCCATGCATGAACGGATTAACGTCCATGATTTCTGCATCCCGCTGCCGGAGCGTCGTTTGGTTGAATTGTTCGGCAACATCGGCTTGGACATCGGCGGGGTGGAAGGCTGCGCCCGTGGCGAAGCCTACCGCTCACTGCTGCGGGAGGCATGGGACGCCGCAAGGAAGGCGATAGATGAAGGCTGGGCCTGCTTCGGGCGGGCTGTCGATTTCCCCGGAGGCGAATACTCGATTATCCGCGGGTATGACCGGGACGGATATTATACAAGCTCATGGCATGGGCCGTCGGAGCGGACCATCCCTTGGACGATGTACGGTCTCGGGCAATGCCCTTGTGAGCCCTGTACGGCTCGCCGGGTGAACTTCCAGGACGAGGGCCCGGTTCGAACGGTATGCCGTTGTGACGAATGTCAGCGAAATCAGCAGAGGGGCGCTATTCTGTCTCCACAGGAGGAGGGGGAGGTTCGGCTATATTGGACCAAGCCGAAGCCGGCTCCCGGCGACCGCACGGCGGTGCGGGAAGCCTTGCAGCTCGCCGTGGAGTTCGCCGATCCTGCGGGCAAATGGGCGCAGCCGGGCATGGTCACCGGGCCGGATGCGTTTGACGTTCTTATACGGGCATTGGAGAAAGGGCAGTATGACGGCTGGTATTTGGGGCTGCATGCCAATGCCTGGAGGGAGCTGCGTCACTCCGGCTGGAGGTTCCTCATCGAGGTGAAGGAACGGCTGAACGATCCGGCTCTGGATGCCGCTTTCGATGCGGCCATCGGTTATGCGGCGAAGCTGAACGAAGCATTCGGGCAGTTGAACGAAATGTTTCCGTGGATGCAGCCGTTCGGACCGATTCCGGATGTCGAGCGGCGTTACGCGGCTGCTGATTTAATGAGAGGGGCCAAACAGGCGGAGATCGGAGCAGTTCAGGCCTACCGCCGGCTGGTGGAGCTTCTGTAAGCCTGCGTGTTCAAGCCCCGGTAAGCTGTATATGTACGGCTTATCGGGGCTTTGTAAAGTTCCGGAGCACTCCGCTAAAGGGCTGTTAAAACCCACCATCAAAGCAAAGTCATAAGGAGTGACTGGCCATGAAAATAGGAACGTTTAGACACCATAAAGCGGGGCCGTGGAGAAATTGCTGCGATAATGCATGAATTTTGAGCCGTTTCGTGGTACTCAAGGAGAAAAGCTGCGATAATGCATGAATTTTCGAATAAATTCGCCCGAAGGCTCCTAGAACGAGAATAAAGATGTATTTTAGCAGGCTTTGCTGTGGGCACGGAGCCAAACGGTCAAAAGCATGCAGATTTGCAGGCTTTTTCTAACTACGTTTGAAAGGTTAGCAATAAAGCATTAACATGGGGCCAAATTTCAGTCGGCATAAAAAGGTACCTCTAATACCGGGTTATTCATCTCAAGTACCGGGGCTCCCCGCAAAGTACCCGGAATGCCATACGTCACTTTGTGGGGTATTTACGGGGCTCCCCGCAAAGTACCCGGAATACGCTTCGAAGGCCATACGTTACTTTGTGGAGCCTTGTACTCGGGCGACTATACAGCAAGAGCTTCAAGAAACCGAACCACTTCTAACGAATGCTCTCCTCCCGCTTTGGCATGCCCGATTAACGGAATGGTATGAGGTCCCTTGGAATGAAGGGCTTCCGGGTTATCCTGAAGGATGGCTTTGACGATGTCCAGCTTGCCCAGCATGGCGGCGGCGAACAGATCGATTCGGGCCCCTTGTTCCAGCAGATAGAGCGCGATGTCGCGCCTGCCCATGTGGGCTGCTGCGCCTAATGCCGTCTCCCAATCTCCATTGCCCCAATCCCATGCGGCATTAAGCAGCCCGGGGTGCTGCTCCAGCATCTCCTTAACCTTATCGAAATCGGCATGAGCCTGGTACACAAAATCTTTGACTAAATCAGGGGCAAGTTCCGGCATAGGGCTATCCTCTCCTTGGCGATTGATTAAGGTCATTTATTAAAGCATTAATTAAAGCAAGCAATATTTAAAAGCATTAATCGAAATCGATGATAGTCGCGTTAGAAAAGATTCAAGTGATGAGAGCGAGCAAAGGTTCAAGGCTAGGTGGTAACGGTGCCCCAGACCGCGCGCGTCCACGCGATTCGCATCCCGGCTCTCTCCATATTGTTCTGGCTGGTGCCGGCGAAGCTCGCCTGTGCCGCTACGAGTCTGCAATCCGCCTTATACGCATCATGCATCCGTCTTAACAGAAGCGCGGTATGCAGCCCCTTCCTCCGGAATTGAGGAGCGGTTGCGGCCAGAGTGCAGGAAGCGATGTCATCGCTTATATGCATGACAGCTACGGCAGCCGGCTGCTCCTGCCACGATGCCAGGTAGATTCTCCAGCCCGGCCTTCCCAGCAGGCCGATATTGTTATTGAAGAAATGATGCTTGTGTACCGGGGCCATCCCCGATCCGACACAATGAACTTCCGCATAGTGCTGGAAATCCTCTTCATCCTTCACTTCACGGATGGAGATTTCTGCGGGCAGCGCGGGCAGTTCGGCTTTCGGCAGCCCATACAGGACGGAGTGGAAGCCCTCCTGCTGCAAGCCATGCCGGGCCAGTTCCTTGAACAGCTCCGGGCTGCAGTCGACAGGGTTGATATCCATCTGGAAGGCTCTCTGCCGTTCCCGGTAGAATTGAACGATTTCCTCCAGCCGTTTCAGGTCCTCGTGGGAGAACCCTTTTACGGAATTGAACAGGCTCCAGGGCATTTCTCTAACATAGAAGGCCGTCGATTTCCCGAAACGCCGAATTTCGACGCCGTTCGGATTTCCTTCCCGTTCGCCAATAGAGCTGATTCTCGAAGTAAAAAATTCGACTTCCGACTGCTGAATCCGCCGGGCCCATTCCTCGTTAATGACGGGCAGCTTCAAATCGGATCCCTCCCATCTGCAGGGTTAACAGCCGCCTGAATAAGGCGGGCGGCTTCGAGATTGCCTTTCATCCGTGCGTATTCTTCCGGCGTTAGCTTATCGCGGTTTACAATGCGGGGATTGGCGCCTTCCTTAAGCAGCAGCCCGATGATTTCGGTCCGGTTGAAATGGGCCGCGACATGCAAAGGAGTAAAGCCGCGACGAGCCTCCCCCTCACACTGCGAATCGATGTCGGTACCGTGCCGGAGCAGCAGTTTGACGAGATTAAGATGGTTGGCGGCAATGGCGGCATGCAGCGGAGTATTGTCAAGCTTGCCGTCCTTCCCTTTAAGATTGGGATCGGCCCCGTTGTCAAGCAAATAAGCCGCCGCCTCCTCGTTGCCGAAATGCGCCGCAAGACCGAGCGGGGTGTACCCGTCGAAGCTGTGGCTGTTGACCAATTCCGGGGACGCGCTTACCAGCTCCCGGATTCTCGATGTATTGCCGACTGCGGCCGCCTCATACAAGCTCAGCTCGGCCCCTCTTTGCAGGAGCAGCTCCCGGATCTCGTTAGCCCGGTAGTAAGCGGACATCAGGATGGCGGTTTGGCCCTCTTCGGTCTTGGCGTCCTTCAGCTTCTCATCGATATCCAGAAGCTGCTTGACTTTGTCCAGGTTATGGCTCTTCACCGCGTCGAGCATTTCGTTCTTCAAATCGCGGACTTGGGCTTCCAAGGCTTTGGCCTTGAGCAGCAGCTCTTCGGAGGACTGCACCCCGATGCTGACAAATTGGGAGGCTGCTTCGGAACGGCTTTGCGCAAGCCCGGAATTCACCAACAAATCCACGGCCTGGAGAGTAGTTTCATCCAGTCTTACGGAGATAACGATGCTTCTTTTTGACTTTCTGCTCATAAATAAACACCCGAATGTAATTTTGTAATAAGTATTACAGTTTTAATATATCATTGGAATGAAAAAAATGTCAAAGCCGATGCGTAGGGTAGAGTTTGGGTAGATAGCCAGGATGGGCGCAATAGGGTAGAATCCGGGTAGACAGCCAGATGGGGCAATAGGGTGAGAATCCGGAGAGCACCCAGGACAGGCGCAATGGGCAGCATTTTTACGAGATTATGGGGTGAATCGGGGACTCCGGGTTTTAGCTCCCGGGGAAGAAGACAGAATAATAAAGTCCAGTTAAGCACTCCAGACGTCAGGGGGCTGTGGCGGCAGATCGCTTAGCCTTCGCCATAATTTGCTGACGGGATACGAACAATATCGATGAAACCATTACTGGGGATGAAAGGATGAATAACGATGATCAAACAGATAGCTACTGTTGCGGTTTATGTGGAGGATCAGGAGAAATCGCTGCAATTTTGGACCGAGAAGGTCGGCTTTGAAGTGGTGGCCAATCATCCGATGGGCCCCCAAGCTCACTGGATGGAAGTCGCGCCCCCGGGCGCTCAATCTCGCCTCGTCCTATATCCGAAGAAATTGATGCCGAATTCCGAGGAGTTGAAAGCCTCTATTGTATTCGAATGCGAAGACATTCAGGGCACCTACGACCGTCTGGCCGGCAATGGGGTAGAATTTATGGAGCCCCCCAACCAAATGGCCTGGGGAACTTATGCCCGGTTTAAAGATATAGACGGTAATGAATTTTTGCTGAAAGGGTAATCAGCGATTTAGCACGCCGAGTGCAGGCTCGTCCGATGAAACCGCCGGAAATCGCGATAGAGAAGAGCTTCTTCCGAATTGCGATTTCTATTCAGGTAATCCTGGATGCCAGGCTGTCGCGTTTCCATCGGACGGGCCGTCTTTTTGTGCGAAATTTAAAGCATTACCGGGAGTATTCCGGCTCTTCTCCGTCATAAGACCGATTATCGTCCGCAAATAAACCGGCCTCCGCATCCGACTCCTCATTCGCATCGTCCTGCTTCTCCTCTTCAGACCATTCATATTTATTCATCGTTGGTTTCACTTCCTGGAAAAAAGGAGTCCATTCCTCGAATTCGGCTTGCTCCTCTTTTTTGGCCGGAAACAGCAAGACACCAATAGCCGTAAGGGTACAGGTGACCACAATAACGACGGTAAACAATAGAACCGATCCCCAGGGCTGCAGCCAATCCGTCATCCCGCCCACCTCCTTTCCTTGACCGACTATGTTCGCTTCTCCTTATATTTTTACCCGATGGGGCTTTGGAATAAACGCCCAGGTGACCTAAGCGGCTGTTCCCGCATCCTGAAGAGCTCTTACAAATTAAAGGTGTACAACAGCGGATGTAAAATGTTAACCTATATACGATGAAAAATGGTTTACAATTAATATAAAAGTCCATTTTCACATGATTATTCGAGAAGAAAACAGGGTTACGGGAGGAAAATACATATGACAAAGCTGCAGCAAATCAACTGGAACGAATATGCGGATAAAGCGCTAAGCGGGGAAAGACTCACCATGGAGGAGAGCTTGTCCGTGATTCAGGCGGATGACAGCGAATTACTGGCTATTCTGCAGGCGGCTTACCGGGTGAGGAGGCATTATTACGGCAATAAAGTAAAGCTGAACCTGATAATGAATGCCAAGAGCGGGCTGTGTCCGGAGGATTGCGGCTACTGCTCGCAGTCGATCGTTTCCAATGCACCGATTGAAAAATATACTTTGCTGGAGAAAGATACCTTGGTGGATGGAGCGCGCAAAGCGATGGAGCTTAAGGCAGGAACCTATTGTATTGTGGCGAGCGGCCGGGGTCCCAGCAACCGGGAGGTGGACCAGGTAGTGGCGGCTGTTCGGGAAATCAAGGCGACGATGCCGATGAAAATTTGCGCTTGCCTCGGCATATTGAATGAGGAGCAGGCTCGGAGGCTGAAAGAAGCGGGAGTGGACCGGTATAACCACAACTTGAATACGAGCTCCAGCCATTTCGGCCGGATTACGACGACCCATACCTATGACGATCGGGTTCAGACGGTAGAGAAGGCCAAGACCGCCGGAATGTCGCCTTGCTCCGGGTGTATCATCGGCATGGGCGAGAGCGATCGGGAAATTGTGGAAATCGCCTGGTCCTTGAGAGAACTTGGAGCCGATTCCATTCCCGTGAATTTCCTTCATCCGATCGAAGGTACCCCGCTGGCCGGCCGGAACGACCTGAACCCCCGCCGATGCTTGAAGGTACTGGCTCTGTTTCGCTTCATCTGCCCGTCTAAGGAAATCCGGGTGTCCGGGGGACGCGAGCTGCAGCTTCGCTCGCTTCAGCCGCTCAGCCTGTATGCGGCCAATTCCGTGTTTGTCGGAGATTACCTGACGACCGAAGGCCAGGAGTCACTCGCCGATCACCGGATGATCGAAGACCTCGGATTCGAGATCGAGGAGTGCGCACTCGGTTAAATCCTTGCCGGTTATTGGCACATCAGCCGGGTTTGGACTATAATGGGGGGAGAATCGGACAAGGGTGTCCGCTCTTCAAATAAAGAATAACGGATGGGGTGCTGCTTTCATGAATTTATTTGATCTTACGGGAAAAACAGCTATCGTCACTGGCGGGGCCGTAGGCCTGGGCGGAGGAATGGCACTGGGTCTGGCCAAGGCGGGAGCGGACGTTGCCATTGTTACAAGCCGCGACAAGACTCGCGAAGTCCATAACCAGATTGAAGCCATGGGACGCAAAGCTCATACCATTGTGGCTGATCTTAGCGATGAAAGCAAGCTTCCGCAAGTGATCAACGAAACTTTGGAAGTTTTCGGGAAGATTGATATTTTGGTCAACAACTCCGGAATCATTCGTCGTACTCCAGCAGCCGATCACTCTGCGAAGGATTGGCATGACGTCATTAACCTCAACCTGAACTCGGTCTTCTTCCTGTGCCAGTTGGCCGGACGCGAAATGATCAAGCAAGGGTCGGGAAAAATAATTAATATCGCTTCGATGCTCAGTTATCAGGGCGGAATTAACGTGCCCGGGTATACGGCTGCGAAGCACGGTGTGGCAGGAATAACGAAAGCTCTGGCTAACGAGTGGGCGGGTAAGGGAATCAATGTGAACGCAATCGCTCCCGGATACATGTCCACGGATAATACCGCTGCTCTCCGCGCCGATGAGAACCGCAACAAAGCGATTCTGGAGCGGATTCCGGCCGGTCGCTGGGGAACGACGGAAGATTTGCAAGGACCCGTTATCTTCCTGGCTTCTGCAGCATCGGATTATATGAGCGGCCATGTGCTTGATGTCGATGGCGGATGGATGAGCAGATAAGATGACGGACCGTATGCAAATGTTTCAGCCTGAGGTTGTCACGTTCGGAGAGACAATGGCGGTTCTGATGCCTAATGGCTCCAAAGGAATCGAATATACCTCCCATCTGGAGAAGTCGTTCGGGGGAGCTGAAAGCAACGTAGCCATCGGGATTTCGCGTCTTGGCCACCGGGCCGGCTGGTTTGGCCGGCTGGGAGAGGATCCGCTCGGGCGGATGATTCTCAAGCGTATCCGCGGGGAAGGCGTCGATGTCTCCAGGGCGGAATTGACGTCGGAGGCTCCGACAGGTCTCATTCTGCGGGAGAATGTAGCCGGCAAATCATCGGTCTACTATTACCGCAGGCACTCGGCAGCCAGCCGAATGGAGCCCGTGCATCTGGACGAATCCTATATTCGTCAGGCCTCTATTCTCCATGTGACCGGCATTACTCCGGCATTAAGCGAGAGCTGCCGGGATACCGTAGCCGAAGCGATTGCCATCGCCCGCCGCAACGGAGTGAAGGTATGCTTCGACCCGAATTTGCGTCTGAAGCTGTGGAGTGTCGACAAGGCACGGGAAACCTTGTTCACGTTTGCAGAGCAGGCGGATTATTTCCTGCCCGGCCTGGACGAGCTTAAGCTGCTGTATCAGACGGATAATTTCGATGAGATTGTGGAACAGCTAAGTCGGCTGCAAGCCGTTTCCATCGTCAAGGGCGGGGACGCCGAGACCTTTATTGTAGAGCAGGGGAAGGTCCGCTCCATTCCGTACTTCAAGGTAGAGCAGGTGGTCGATACGGTCGGTGCCGGTGACGGCTTCTGCGCAGGATTCATTGCCGGCTTGCTCAAGAACTACTCGCTTGACGAAGCCGTTCGTCTGGGTAACCTGGTCGGAGCCATGGTCATTCAGATGGAGGGGGACTGGGAAGGCATCCCGACCTGGGAGCAGGTGCAGGCGACCTTGAATCGGGTAGCCCATGTTGAAAGATAACCGAATGTCAGGAAACAACTAAACCTTAACAGACGGAAGTGTGATCTCGATGAAGAAAATGATCGTAACAAGCAAGCTGATGGAAGAAGGAGTAGTCGCGGTACTGCGGGGCGATACTCCGGAGCAAGTAGTGGAGATGGCCGAGCAGGCGATTGCCGGTGGAATCAAGGCCATCGAGGTGACGATGACCGTTCCCTTTGCGCTGCGCGCCATTGAAGAATTGGGCAAGCGCTACTCCGCAACTGCGGAAGATCCCGCGAAGTTCGCGATCATAGGGGTGGGAACGGTGCTCGATCCGGAGACGGCGAGAGCGGCTATTCTGTCCGGCGCCGAATTTGTCGTCGGGCCTTCGCTCAATCCGGCAACGGTTACGCTCTGCCACCGCTACCGGATTCCGGTCATGCCGGGTGTGATGACGATTCAGGAAATCCAGAGCGCTCTGGAGCTCGGGGTGGACATCGTCAAGCTGTTCCCGGGCAACCTGTTCTCGCCGGCAATGATCAAAGCGGTCAAAGGCCCGCTCCCGCAAGCCAACATTATGCCTACAGGCGGAGTATCGCTGGATAATCTGGGCGATTGGATCCGCGCGGGCGCAGTAGCGGTAGGCATCGGCTCCGACCTGACGGCGGAAGCGGTCAAGACCGGCGATTTCAGCTTGGTAGCCAAGCGCGCCGCCCAATATAAGGAAGCCTATCTCGCCGCCAAGGCGAAGTGAGTCATCCTATTGAATAATTTAGAACGTCTGTGTTTCAAGGGATGTTCTTTCGCTGCATCAATTTGATGGTAAAGAATAAAGAGTCTTTTCCCAATTTAGGGAAAGGCTCTTTTTTCCGTTATAGATCCTTTCGAAGCTGCCGTTATTGGCGCAATGAGGCATCCCGCCATAGCCCCGCAGTACAGGGGGACAACCGGGGTTAGTCCCGGTCCGGTGTCTTATGCAATGCAGGGTGCGGGGCCTCTTTATATAGGAACGGGAAGTCAGTGAAGAACAAGGAAGAAAAGGGGATAGAAGCAGGAATTTGTCTGTTTTCGGCGAAATATGGAAAATTGTTGAACATTCAACCAAATCATGCTAGTATCACTAGTATACTAGTATGATTTGGTTGAATGTAGTTTATCAAAGAACTGGAGCAGATTAGTTTGGTGACTCAGAGAGGCTCGAATCGTGATTATGTCTATAACACCGTCAAGGATAGCATATTGAACATGAGGCTTAAGCCCGGAATGCTCATCTCCGAGAAGGAGATTTCGGAGAGGCTTCAGGTAAGCCGGACTCCAACCCGGGAAGCATTTATCAAGCTGGCGGAGGAAGAGCTGATTGTTATCTATCCTCAGAAGGGCTCGTTTGTATCGTTGATCGATATGGCGCAAGTAGAGGAGGCTCGCTTTGTCCGTGAGAATATGGAAGTGGCCGTTTTGAAAATCGCCTGCAGAAGCTTTAGTGAGAAGGATTTGCTCGATTTGGAAGCGCTTATATCCCAGCAAGTCATCTACGCTGGACATGACAGCTATGAGAAGATGCATGAGCTGGACGAGGAATTCCATCGCGCTATTTTCTACAAATGCGGCAAGGCCCGGACGTGGAATGTCATTCAGCAGATGCTTGGCCATTACAAGCGATTCCGCAATCTGCTGCTGGAGGTTTATTTTGACTGGGAAACGATTATTCTGCAGCATACCCGCATTGTCGAATACATCCGCCGGCGCGATTTCGATATGGCGGAGCGGGAGCTGAGAATCCATGTAAAATCCCGCTTTGAGAAGGACGAGCTGTTAAAGAAGTATCCTAATTATTTCAAGGAGTCCGCCGAGCGAAGCATGCAGTTGTAATGAGAAAAACCGCTGTCGGAGGATTTCCCGGTTAAGCGACCCGCAGAGAAAGAGCTGCGCTAAATATGGAAGGGCTCGCTTTCTAGTCGGCATGAAAAAGCTTACGCACTTATTACATATCCATTCATAAGGAAGGAAGACTGCCATGACAAAAATCGGAATGGTCGGATTAGGGAGGATGGGTAGCGGGATCTGCCGGAATTTGATCAAGCAGAGGTATTCCGTCACGGCATACGATATCAACCGGGAACTGCTGAAGCCGTTTGCCTCCTATGCGAATATTGCTGAGAACGGTAGGGGGCTTCTGGACGGTAGCGATGTAATTTTCCTGTCCCTGCCGGGATCGGTGCAGGTCGAGGAAACCGTTCGGGAGTGGATAGCCCACGGGGTGAAGGGCAAAATCATCATCGATTTAAGCACCAGCTATCCCTTGTCCTCGAAGCAATTGCACGAAGAGGTCCGGGCAGCCGGAGGCCGGTTTGCCGATGCTTCTCTGATGGGGACCCCGGCCCATGCCGAGCAGGGGACGCTAATGGTCACATTCGGAGGTGACAAGGAGACGTTCGAGGATACCCGCGGGATAATGAGCTGCTTTGCTTCCCGGGGGGTTCAATACATGGGCGGGCCGGGCTCAGGCAACATTGCCAAGCTGGCCAACAATTATTTGGCGATTATGTATGTCGCGCTTTATTCGGAAATTTTTCCGCTGGCGGAGAAGCTGGGCTTCGATACCCTGCAGTTGTTCGAGACGATCGGTCACAGCGGCGTCAATTGCGCCATGTATCAGAGCAACGGGCCGAAGATCGTGGATCAGACTTACGAGCCGTCCTTCTCTCTTGATCTCGCGCTTAAAGACATAACATACGTGAAGAAGCTGTTCGAAGAATACTCGATGCCCTCCTTCGTACTGGATGGCGGGCTGAATTTGCTTCGGCTGGGACAATTGAAGGGCTATGGCGATCACGATCTTTCCGAGATGGCCAGAGTAGTCAGGGAATATCCGGGAATGGAGGAGAAGAACTAACGATGATAACCGATAATTGGAATAGAGATGCACTGCTGGATTTTTATACGGATCACTTAAAAAATGTTCTGCTGCCGTTCTGGCTGAAGTCTGTCGATTGGGAGGACGGCGGTTATTTTAATTGCTATGACAATACCGGGGCCGTGCTGGTCAGCGAAGACAAGTACACTTGGTCACAGGGAAGGTTCGTCTGGATGTACGCCAAGCTGGCGACGAGCGATTCGGGCATTTTCAGCGACGCGGAGCGCAGGCATTTTCTGAAGCTGGCCGGTCATGGCGCTTTGTTCCTGAGGAAGCACTGTCTGTTGGAAAACGGCCACTGCACCTTCGTCATGGATAAGAAAGGCCGCCCGAAAGTCAATCAACCGGGTGATCCTTATGATTCAAGCATCTTTGCCGACTGCTTCGTCATTGCCGGATTGGCCCATTATGCGTCGGCGGCCGAGGACCGGGAGGCGCTGTCTTTCGCGAGATCCCTGCATGATTCGGTGACCGACCGGATAGCCCGCCGGGATTACCACATGGCCCCTTATCCTACTCCCGAAGGATACAAGTCTCACAACATTCCGATGATTCTGCTGAATGTTACCCAGGAGCTGTGGGAAGCCGCCGCCTCATTGAAGGACGAGGATACGGACAGGCTGGCCGGTATGATGAGGAATTGCATGGAGGAGATCTGCCTCTTCATGGATGAATCCGGGGTACTGAACGAAATGATCTGCACCGATAACGGCCGCGACGATACGCTGCTGGGGAGATACTGCAATCCCGGCCACGTGATCGAGGATATGTGGTTCCTGATTCATGCCGCGCAGAAGCTGGGACTGGAAGGCTATGTGGAGAAGGCGGTACGTACGACCAAGAAAATGTTCGAGCTCGGCTGGGACGAACCGTATGGAGGGCTGCTCCTGTTCATGGACCGCCTGGGCGGACCTCCTGTTGGGGAGGCACCGGCCGGTCTGGAGTCGGAGCCGATGATCAAGCAGATCCGGGAAAATTGGGACAACAAGCTGTGGTGGGTGCATTCCGAGGCGCTCTATACTACGCTGCTGTGCTACCATCTGACCGGGAACCCGGAATTTCTGGATGACTATCGGAAGGTGCATGACTATACCTTCTCCACGTTCCCCAATCCCGACAGGGAAGTCGGGGAGTGGATACAGATTCGCAAGCGGAACGGCGAGCCGATAGAGAAGGTAGTCGCGCTGCCGGTCAAGGACCCTTATCACATTATTCGCAACGTGATTTATATTATTGAGCTTCTTCGCAAGATGAAATGATGTTCCGTTCCGCCGATAATAATAAAGCAAAGAACCTGCTCCGTGGGAATGTCCGGGGCAGGTTTTCGTATGATCAGGCTCAACCGCGATACAATTATTTATCCGGATTATTCGTCTGTCGGTGCAATAAGAACTTCAATATTCTGTCCCTTCAAGGCCTTCAGCTCGCTGTCCGGCATGGCGTAATCGGTAATGAGAATATCGATCTCATCCAGGGAAGCGAAAGAAGCGATCGAATTTTTATTGATCTTGCTATGATCGAGCAGGGCCACCACCTTCTTGGCCGCATGAACCATCGCTTTCTTCAATTCGACCTCGTAGACGCTGAAATCGGTCAAGCCCGCTTCGAAGGAAAAGCCGTTGGCGGAAGTGAACATCAAGTCGATATTAATCTGCTTCAGGATCTGGATTCCCAGGCTGCCCTCCAAGGAATAGGAGCCTCTCTTGACAATGCCGCCCAGCAAAATGACCGTCATATCCGGATGCTCATGCAGCTCTAGAGCAGTATTAATCCCGCTCGTAACGACGGTGAGCCGAATCGACTTCTCCTTCAGAATCCGGGCCAATTCGAGCGCGGTTGAACTGGCGTCCAGCATGATGCACTGCCCGTCGGCAATCAGCTCCAGCGCTTTCTTGGCGATAGCCGATTTCTCGCTCTTATTTTTCTTCTCACGGGTAAAAAAGCTCGTTTCCGGATCCGTGTTTTGGATGGAAATGGCTCCACCATGGGTTCTCTGAAGCAGACCGTCCTCTTCCATTTTGGTAAGGTCCATTCTAAGCGTAGCCTCAGACACGTTAATTTCCCGGGACAGCTCTTTGACTGTCACCCTTTGGTGTTTGTTTAACTTCTCCAGTATAATTTGTCTTCTTTCGGGAGCGAACATTTTTTGCATTGTATTATTCACCTGCGCACTGAGTATATTTCGGCCGCATCTCCGGGTAAGAGTCTGCAGCACCTGTTTACTGATAGAACTATCGACGGAGTGAGCATATATGTCGGCGGTCCCACCCGGATAACTGAAAACGCGGTTATCGCTGCCTATCCTATTGGCAACTTAGTAGATTTTATTTTACCACACAGCAATTTTAAGAACTTTACAACGTTAATACGATATAAAGGAAGACAAGGACGGCGAAAGCCATTTCTTCTTGTTTCATAATACATCATACATCATTTGTTGTGTAAAATACGACAAAATAAAAATTAAAGCGTTATAACACAAAAGAAAACAATAAACAGACTAGAAGGCAGTCGTGGTGGCTTGGAGGAGCAAATCTCGGTTTCTTGCAGCCCGAATGGATCGCGATAAGTGATAGAGAGGAGTTAATATATTATTCTACCCAATTCAGGAAAATTATAAATCAAATGAGTAGGGAATGTCGAATTTTTCTTCAAATGGAGTAGGTTGCCGGAGATAAATAGCGGGAATTCCGCAAGGAATAACTATAAAACAATTAATAACGATAACAAAACGTAATTATTATTGACAAATTTCGAAATAAATGAAAAAATAAATATATAAATGATAATAAATAAAAATAAACGATAATAATCACATCTCGCGAGGTGAATAGGAAATGAGAATCGGTATAGGGTCCGATCACAATGCTTTTGACATGAAGGAAAGCTTGAAGGAGCATATCCGGGGGCTGGGGCATGAAGTAACGGATTACGGCTGCAACGACTCCTGTACGGAAGTAGATTATCCGGAGGTCGCTTTCCGGGTTGCGGGCGATATCGCGGAAGGGAAACTAGATAGAGGAATTCTCGTCTGTGGGACGGGGATAGGAGTAGCTATTGCGGCGGGCAAGGTTCCGGGTATCCGTGCGGCTTTGTGCCACGACACTTATTCGGCTGAAAGAGCGCAGAAGAGCAACAATGCCCAGGTTCTCACCATGGGGGCGCAAATTATCGGGATAGAATTAGCCAAGCAGATTGTTAAAGTCTATCTGGAATCCGAGTTTCCCGGGGGCCGATCCGCCAGAAAAGTGCAGCAAATTATCGATAAGGAGCGGCAATTTTTGCAAGCCCGGTAAGAGCACGATAAGCATGAAGGAGATTACCTGTGGGGGGTGAACAGGATGGAAGCCAATAGGAGGATAAGCGATGCGGGCAGTGTTCAGGCATTGGCCATGAGCTTTCTTACCGTCTCTCAGCAAGCGGCCATCGCTTCCTATCGTTGGATCGGCAAGGTGAATAAGAATGAAGCGGACGGGGCCGGGACGGAAGCGATGCGCCGTCAGATGAACCTCATTCCGATGAAGGGAGTCATCGTGATCGGGGAAGGGGAGATGGATGAAGCCCCCATGCTTTACATTGGCGAGGAATTGGGAACGGGGAAGGGGCCTCATCTGGACATCGCTGTGGATCCGGTGGAAGGAACCAGTTTGATGGCCAAGGGCCAGGACAATGCTATGGCCGTTATAGCCGCATCTGAGAGAGGAAGCTTGCTGCATGCTCCCGATATGTACATGAAGAAAATAGCGGTTGGCCCTAAAGCCAAAGGGTGCATAGATATCCAGGCTTCCTTAACGGAAAATATGAAAGCGGTGGCCAAAGCTCTGGGTAAAGAGGTGCAGGAGCTGACCGTCATGATTCAGGATCGCCCCCGTCATGAAGGTTTAATTCGGGAAGTCCTCGATTTGGAGGCTCGGGTGAAGCTGTTTTCCGATGGTGATATTACTGGTGCCATAGCTACTGCATTGGAAGAGCTGGATGTTGATTTGCTAGCGGGTACGGGGGGCGCACCCGAAGGAGTCATTGCAGCAGCCGCTTTAAAATGCCTGGGGGGAGATCTGCAGGCCCAATTGGTCCCTAACAGCCGGGCAGAGTACGAGCGCTGCGTCCGGATGGGATTGTCCGAGCCCGACAAAGGGTTGACGATCGACGATCTCGTTAGATCGGAAGACTGTTTCTTTGTGACGACCGGAATCACGGATAGCCCTTTGTTGAAGGGGGTCCGCAAGCTCAAAGACGGAAGCATGCTGACCCACTCTTTCGTGGCGATCGGCGGCTCAACCCCCGGTTTTCAATTTATCGAGGCCCGCCATTAAGTTTATTCCGCAGACAAGTAAGTTTCTTTCCTTATTAATGATTCCATGATCAGCGGACCCACGTCTTGCGGCTCCATGGAAGCACGCAAGCAAGTAATTCTTCTGTGAGGACAGACTTCACCCATTGGTGGAGCCTGTTTTTTGCTGCATTTTGTTATTGGTATCGATAATGATAACATAGTCGTCCGGTTAATGGACAACTTGGCGTTCTGTCCAAGCTGCGCTTTGAATATATCAGTAGGGATGGCGTATCTTGCGGTCTCCTAACGGTTCATCCTTGTAAGCGAATAGTACTACTCTCAGCAGCAGCCACCAACCCCAAAAAGTCATTCAACTCCTCAAGCTTTGTAAGAGAGACACACACCACAGACTGTAGGACTTCTGCCCGGAATCCGGTTATCCGCATGGAAGGACATTAATATCAAAAATGATAATATAAAGGGGGAGACATTATTTTTCTGACAATCCGTGCGAAGCCCATAAAGTGGGGGATCGTTGTGCTTCTGGCAATAGGCCTGGCTCTGGTGCTCCGGTTCGGCTGGGATTCCGCTCCAGCGGAAGCGGCGGTTATGGGTGCAAGATTGGTTCAAGCATCCACAAATTGTGAAGATGATGACCTTAGTGCGAGCGCACCGGTCCGGGAGGGTAAGGATGTGGAGCGGTATTTCCGCCCTTCCAAGCTGCCCGTTCTCAACGACCGGTTTAACGGGAATTTTTTCGAACCTTATTTTGATAAAAAGGTGGAAGAGATCAAGCTCCCTTCGTCTTTGATGGATACCCCCGAGAACACCATTCTCAATTATTTCAGCATTCTTCGGGAGGCTGAAAATTTATGCGAAACGACGGGAGGCTGCGGAACGATTGGAAATGCGAAGATCCCTTATCCGGTTGCTTATCATTTTCTGTCGGATGCATATCGGAACAGACTCTCTTATAAGGCATATATACAGTCCTTCCAGGAGATCGCCCATATTAACCTGATTAAGCTCCGTCAGGTTCCGGCGGACCCGGAGCGGCCGGGGGAAGAACGGTATTTTATTGAACTGGAGACAATTGAGGGTTCCTCCAAGTCCAACACTTATTTTGCATATTACTATGGTTATGTCTATATTAAACAAAACGGGGATCGTTATGAAATTTCCGATGTCGAGCTGCAAGGGGAGGATTTCTTATGTGCGGCTTACCATCATTGGAATCATATGGCCGAGGCCGTTGTCGATATCGAATATGGCAATTGGTGCAAGCTTGTGGAGAAGAGAAAGCCTACCCGGCAGGACGGTTATATCAAGCAGATTGATTTCTCCGGGAAGGACGGGAGGGAATATCGGTTTATCTTCTTCGTTCTGACGAATGATACGGATGTTTTGACGGCTCAGTACCGGAAGGGGCAGGGAGGAAAATGGGAGCTTATACATATGGACCCGCGTCAATGTCTGGATGACGATCACAGGAAAAATAGGAACAGCTAGTACCTCTCCTTGGCTGAAAAGACCGTAACCTGAAATGAAAAGTAGACAAGGAAAGATCATCCGCCGACCGGATTCCGGAGGAAAATCCAGACGGAACGGGCGGCTAACAACTTTAGAGTTACATACGGGCGAAATCCCGTAGCACTCTGGATGATAACGAGTGTTATGGGATTTTTTAATATTCATTTGTAACACTTCAATTCACATTGGAACATCTATCTACTGAAGGGAGTGGGTAAATTAGCCTGAATGCCTTATTTTTAAAGGATTTGGGTATTGAATGCGCCAGAAGATATTATTCATATGGGGAGCCGGATTGTGGCAAATCAATAACGGTGTGATAGATGCATTGACATACATAATAACGGGTGTTACTATGAGTGGGAAATATTAGGTTGTTATGGGGTGAGAAAGGGGGAAGGAAAGGAGGCCTTTCAATAGAAGGAGGAGAGCTGTTTTTTCAGGATGTTGAAAGCGCTTGCCAACCAAGTGGGGATCGTATCAGCAGATGTATGGTTACCCGAACTTGTAGCAAGGAAAATCCGATTTTTGGGGAGGAAGAAGAATGAGTGCCAAAAGAAGGATAAGTATCGTCATGGTACTGTGCATGGTTCTGTCTTGGTTCACGGGTGTTTTTCCAACGGAGAGAGCTCAGGCGGCCGTGGATTTTGACATGACCGTTAATGAAAGCACTTACACAAATCTGGCTTTAAATCGCTCCGTCACTATTCTGGAACCGGATATTCATTTCGATGTGATCAATAACGAGCCGCTGAAATACGAGAAGGAATCGGACAAGGGAGACACTGCCAAGCTGGCGCTGCTTACGGACGGGAAGCTCGGCAATTTAAGCGACTGGAGCAATGTAACGGATTGGTTTGTTTTCTACCGCAAGATGAAGAGAGAGGTCATCATTGATCTCGGGGACATTCAGACCGTGAAGGAGATGTCGATCAGCTTCGGGCAAAGAAGCGATGTTGGCATTGCTCCTCCTTTTAACGTCAGGTACTATGTTTCGAACGATGGGGAGCAGTATCACTACGTGGGGGTCGCCGAGCCGGATGTCCCGCTGTTCTATGCATACAACCCCGGTTCGACCCAGATGGACCGCAAGCTGTACAAGCTGTCGTCATTGCCGGATGGCTCCGAGCTGACGGTGCAGGCGCGCTATGTGAAGCTGGTCTTTGTGATCGATACGTTCGGGTGGGCGGACGAAATTGAAATTCGCGGTGTGGAAGGGATGGCGGAAGATGCCGTTCTGCCGGAGACTCTGAACTTCCCGGACGGGTTCACTTACGATGAATTGGTGAAGCCGGGGGTGCCGGAAGGGGCGGAGGTCGCTCACCAGTTTTTGTGGTATACGGGGCCTATGAATGAGGCGAACAAGCATTTTACGGACTGGACCCGGGAGAAAGTGATGACGATGCTTGGCCACCGGGACATCGAAGGCCGCTACACCGATTGGTACTTCGATGACATTCTGGCGATTCCGGTCGTTGCGATGGTTACTCCGACGACGCCGACCGGCACCGGTGCGGCCATTTACAAAACCAAAGGCGACATGCTGGCTTTCGTCGATTTTATTTTCCAGCAGGAAACCCAACTGGGGGCAATCAACTGGGCGGTCGGAGAATTGAACAAGCAGCTGGGCACGGATAAAAAAGTGAGAATCAATATGGCTATTCCGTATCTGGACGACCAGAACAAAAGCAATGATTTCGGCGATATTGGCTATGGCGCCCCATTCTATACTTATGCCGGCGATTTTGCCTCTGCGGTGAGAGAGAAGGGGATGGATCCGCAATCCCGAGAAGGTGCCTACGAAATGGCAAGACTGGCGGTAGAGAACAAAAAGGCCATTGTCCGCTGGTATATCGATGAGGTTATTAGCCGTTTTAAAGCTGCGGGATATGATCATTTGGAGCTGAACAGCTTCTACTGGTATCACGAGAGGGTGCTGGCCAAGGATGGAGAGGTGGAAATGATTCGTGCGGCGGCCGATCATTTGCACGAGAAAGGCTACTATTTCACCTGGATTCCTTACATAGGACCGGCTTCACCTTATATTTGGCGGGATCTTGGCTTTGACACGGCCTCCATTCAGCCTTCCTATGCTTTCAGAAATTCCAGCAAGCAGATTTTCCCGGCAACCGAAGAGCTGGCGAGAAGAGTTGGGGGCTCCATCGAGGTGGAATATGATGATTACCGGACGCTGGCCCAATATTTGAATTACGGCTACTTCAGCGGTTATATGACGGAAGCGGCCAACACGTATTATTTAAGCTCCAATCCGATTGTCGTGGGTGCCTTCGCTTATGCACCTAGAGATAACAAGGAAACAGACTCCCTATCCGTCATTCGTCGGAATGTGTATGACCGGGTTTTCGAATATGTCAAAGGTACTTACCAGCCCCGATTTACGGCGACGCTTGTCACGAACGTAACGGATAAAGCGAATATTGGAGTGAATGTGAAGCTTCCGCTGGCGGATAACTTCGTCAAGGGAAATTTCACGATTATGTATGATGTCGGTAAAGCGGCGTATGACACGTATGATCTGGGCCCTGCGCTGAAAGGGAAGGCGGATGTGGTAGTAGACCATAGCACGCCCGGCGAGGTGAAAGTCAGCTTCGATATCCATAATCCCGATGATGCGCTGGCCGGGGATTTGGCAGGCAAGCAAAAAATACTCGAGGGAGCTCCCGATCTCCTGACTCTTAAATTTCATAAAAATGACGGTGTGAACGATACGGACATTACGCCCAGACTATTCGTATTGTCGGCCGATGGTCAGATGATCACTCGCGATAACATCGTCTATCTTAACTGGGGAGCGAGCGATTTGATTCCGGGGTCCTTGGAGGAGAAGATTGCCGGAGCCTCGGATGCGGTAGTCAAAGCCTTAAGGGATAGAGATTATTATGACATTGCCCGGGAGCTGGTCGAAGCGCTGCCGGACAGCTTGCAGAAAGCCGAATTTCAGGCGAAGCTGGACTCTATTGACGTGAACCCGTTCCGGATCGAATGGCAGTCGCCCGCGGATGAATTCCGGTTAGGCAACGATGCGAAAATGACCGTGCAGGCTACCAATCTGACGACTTCTTCCAAGCAGATGACGCTGATCATGGGCCTGTTCGACACTACATCGGGAGAAATGGTGGCTTATACGGCCGTTACCCAAGAAGTTGAGGCGGCCAAGAGCATAACCCCTACGGCGATGATCAAAATACCGGCAAGCGGCACCTATGAAGTACGCGCCTTCGTCTGGGACAGTCTGGACGGAATGAGGCCGCTGTCCAATCGAGTGACCGTTCCGGTCCGATGAAATGCCTGAAAGGAGGCTTGCTATTTTGAAGAAGGTTACCATCCTGACCCTATTAATTCTGCTTATGGGCTTGATGCCGGCCGCAGCGGCGGATTCTCCCGGCTGGTCTCCCGTGCGTATTGTCCAATCGGAGACGAAAGTGACCGTTTCGGGCAACGCTCCGGATGCATATCTGCAGGTTACGATCCAGGTGCTGGATTCCCGTGAAAATGTTATTTATGTAGATCAGGCAGCCAGTTCAGAGACAGGGGAATATGTATTTGATTTCCCGGTTACAGCTTCCATGCGGGGGCAGACGTATCGGATTAGGATAGGCGGGGCTAAGGCGGCCGATCCCATCGAGGAGTCGGTCACGATTAAGTCTCCGGTAGAGCCGACGCCGAGCGCTACGCCGGACCCGAGTCCGCAGCCGACGCCGAGCGCTACACCGGACCCGAGTCCGCAGCCTACGCCGAGCGCTACGCCGGACCCGAGTCCGCAGCCGACGCCGAGCGCTACGCCGGACCCGAGTCCGCAGCCGACGCCGAGCGCTACACCGGATCCGAGTCCGCGGCCGACGCCGAGCGCTACACCGGATCCGAGTCCGCGGCCGACACCGAGTGCTACTCCGGATCCGGCCGCTTCTCCGAAGCCGGGTATGGCATCTCCCGGCGATGATACAAAGCTCCCATCGGGGCCGGATGATATTATTGTCGATGCCAAAAGGTTGGAGACGGCCGAAGCCGGCATCGTTGCGGTGGAGCTGGAGCAGGGTAAGGGGAGACTTGTGTTCTCCGCTGCCTATTCCGATTTCAAGAAGATTGATTCCGTCATCGTCCGTTTTGAAGGCAGCGAGCTGTCCATTCCCGCCGCTACGATCCGCTCCATGCTGGATTCGTTAGGCAAGCAGGAAGGAGCTGCCCCTTGGCTGGTGCTGGATATAGCCCGCATATCTACAACGGAGGCGGCGAGAAGTCTGCAAGCAGCGGCTCATTCCTCCGAAGCCATTCAGGTGGCCTCTGACGCCTATCGGATCGAGTTTGCAGGAATGAAGCCGGACGGCAGCCGTACGGTGCAGGAAG
Organism: Paenibacillus residui; assembly: GCF_042677205.1. Classification (NCBI taxonomy): domain Bacteria; kingdom Bacillati; phylum Bacillota; class Bacilli; order Caryophanales; family Paenibacillaceae; genus Paenibacillus; species Paenibacillus residui. The sequence goes on along the minus strand of NZ_JBHTIU010000103.1, from coordinate 27,217 downwards.
CATTTGCGCCGCCGATTCGGATGTCGTTGAAGCTGTCCCCAAATAAACAGGCTTCCCTGTCAGGGATTTATGAATGGAGAGAGGGCGGGGGATTTCATTATCTCCGAAGCCGCTGGGATGAGAAGCGGATGGCTGCCGACGTCACCCGGTCGGGGAACTATATGCTGCTTGAATATGACAAAACCTTCACAGATGTCCCCAGCGACCATTGGGCCGCCGAAGCGGTCCGCTTACTCTCTGCCCGGCATATCGTCGATGGAGTAACGGCGGATACGTTCGAGCCCGGGCGTGAGGTGACTCGTGCCGAGTTTACCAAGCTGCTCGTTCGTACGCTCGATCTGAAGGCAGCAGGCAGCAGCGGCTTCCCGGATGTAGCGGCTGACGAGTGGTACGCGGCCAGCATAGCCGCCGCCCGGGAGGCCGGGATCGTAACCGGGGACGAAGCAGGCCTCTTCCATCCGCAGGCTTCCATTACGCGCGAAGAAATGGCGGTGATGCTGCTAAGGACCTATACGGTTATGACAGGGGAGCAGCCCGGTATGGAGGTGCCGGCCGTGTTTAACGATTCCGGCACCATCAGCGAATGGGCGCAAGCTTATGTCCATACCGCAGCTCGTCTGGGCTTGCTCAGCGGCTATGAGGACAACACCTTCAAGCCTAAAGGTGCGGTGATTCGCAGTGAAAGCGCCCAAGCCGTTTACAACCTGCTAAGTCTGGATAATCGGCGTTAATGGATCCGCTGCACTCGCTTGCTTGTTGACCGGAGCCGGACCCTTCTCCTGCCAGAGCCGTATCGCGTTGCGCGAGATGGAAGCTTGTTGGAGGGAGGGGGCCGCCCGGAATGCTTATTAGCCTCTTCAAAGTGCCCAGTCAGGTTTATGAGCAGTGCTTTTTCGCTTTAAAGCTGGCTCGCTTTCAAGTAAATATTTGCATTGTTCTGGAAATGAACATATAATGTTTGAAAATTTAGATTTAATTCTAAATGGCTATGATGGAGAGAGTAAGCGAAGCAGTCCCCACAGGGACGGAACGCCGGTAGACTGAGAGCGTTCCGGGGGTACGGCCAGCCGAAGTTCACTCCTGAGCTGACCTCTGAACGGCGGTGCGCCCAGTAGGAGAGTTCCGGTTTCATACCGTTATCATGGTGAGAGAGAAAGCTTGTTTGTTTGAAGCTGTCTAAATTCGGGTGGTACCACGTCGACGCGTCCCGGAGTTAGGCAGCTTTTTTGGTTATATCAGGTCATGAGGCGGGAATGGAGTTGAACACTGGCGCGCGGTGTTTGCTCTTCCCCTATATGGTCGGCCGGAGAAACCCAAGCTTTCGCGTATGAATACAAGGTTAAGGAGAGAGATCATTATGAATAACGAGCAGCTTCAGGTTCTGCAAGGAAAAGTGAACGAAATCGACAGTGTTCTCATTCGTCTGTTGAATGAGAGAGCCCGGGTGTTCCGGGAGCTCCCGGCGGAATATCGCGCGCGGTCTCTCTGCTTGACCGAATCGATGTGGAGAGAGGCCGGGGAGGATGAGAACGCCCCGTTGAACAGCCAGGCGATCCGGCAATTGCGGGATGCCATTGCAAGAGCGACGCAGGAGCCGGTCAAGCCAGCCAAGCCCGCGCTTAGAGTAAGCCGCCAGGCCCAACCGGAGAATACGGTTATTCGATTCGGCGATGTGGAGATTGGAGGCGGCGGCACCGAGCTGATCGCCGGACCGTGCTCGATCGAGTCCTGGGAGCAGATGCGGCAGACAGCCGAAGCTTTGCAGGAGAAGGGGGTTCGAATTATTCGCGGCGGGGCGTTCAAGCCCCGTACATCACCCTACGACTTCCAGGGGCTTGGAATAGACGGGCTGAAGATGATGAAGGAAGTGGCGGATGAATACGGCTTGCTGACTATCAGTGAGGTCGTAACGCCGGCTCATTTGGAAGCGGCCGCCCCATATCTCGATATTATCCAGATCGGTGCCCGCAACATGCAGAACTTCGAGCTGCTTAAGGAAGCCGGGATGATGAAGCTGCCGATCTTGTTAAAAAGAGGGCTGGCCGCCACGATGGAAGAATTTCTGATGGCGGCGGAATATATTGTTTCCCGGGGCAATTCGCAGGTGATGCTCATTGAAAGGGGAATTCGCACTTACGAGAAGTGGACCCGGAATACACTTGATATTTCGGCCGTGCCGATTCTGAAGCAGGAGAGCCATCTGCCGGTACTGGTCGATGTCAGCCATTCGACGGGGCGTAAGGATATACTGCTCCCCTGTGCCAAAGCTGCTCTGGCGGCCGGAGCCGATGGAGTCATGGTGGAGGTTCATCCGAATCCGCCGGAGGCCTGGTCCGATTCGGAGCAGCAGATCGATCTCGCACAGTTCCGGAGCTTCGCGGATCAACTGATGGATTCCGGCTTATGGAACCGCTCGGGCCAAACGATATATTAGCATACTTAAATTTCAATGTATTCGCATGGGAACAAGATTATTTAGGCTGTCCTCGCTCTTTTTACGATAAATGTTGCGGAAAAATGGGCGGGGGCGCACCCCATTCTTCCAAATTGAAATTTATCAGCTATAATAAAGATTTTCTGATGTTTACGGTGGGCTGGTTTAATTTTATCAAAAAGATTATCGGCGCTTGCTGCGAAGTCGAGCTAATAAAAAATCTCCATCGTGAATAATTTTCTTAAAGCAGGATTTAGCACTGCAATAATGTAACTTCTGTTCTTAGATTTGATAAAGTATAAAGATTCTTCATCAAATTCGACAGGATATTTCATAAATTGTTGATCCAAATGTTCTGCCTCACAAAATACACGGATAAAGTAATTATAATAATTCCAGCAGTCAATATGGTGATTAACCTTTTCTTGTTGATAAAAAGTACCTCTTTACAATGAGTTAAGCCTCTCGGAATTTTGCATCGGCTCTGGCCTTTCGGTCAGGGCCATTAGTTGTTTCACTTCACAAACTATAAGCGAACAAGCATTCCTCTTGGCTTTTTGAAAACGCCCCAATCCGGATCGTCCACCGGATGGTGTGAAAGACAAGCAAAACTGCAGGTCTTTCGAGAAAAGCCTCAAAGTACCACGTAGTGCCTAATTCTACAGCAATAACGCACGTCTTTTTGAAGAAAAGTCGCCACATACCTGATTCTAGAGCAATATTGCACGTCTTTGGAGCGTTTTTAGCGAAATGGCCCCATTTTGTGAAAAAGACCTGCACATTTGAGCGTCTTTCGCCTTCTTTTCGGGAAAAGGCACGATTTTAATGTATTTTTGCTCGTCTTTGCGATGTTTCTACTGGCCCGGATGCGACGTGTGGCTTTCCGTCAGGCATTTTAATGCTTTACTCAACTTAAACTTTCTAATAGGGTAAGAAAGTTTAAGTTTTGCATACTTATTCAGTTCTATTTTGTCGAGAAACTGTACGTCCTCTTCGCTGATCCCTATCCAATGCTTCCTGAACGAGATCTCTCCCTTTAATTTTATAGTTGATGTTCAAGAGAATCGCCGTATTGATTAACAACAGGATAACGATAATCCAGGTCATCGGTTTTCCTCCTCTTTATGTATTTGACTAACAGGCCTCTTCGATTAAACCTTCTCCACTCCTTCCCTTCTAAATCCAATATGCAAGCATAATGGTCGGTCTTTTCTTAACGCATACATGAGTCTTTGAACAAAGATTTCCGGCATAGCTGAACTTCAAAACAACTCTCCAATACCAATCTTTTTATAAAAAAATCCCCCTCTTTATTTCAAGATTTTATCCCATTTATTTCCTTGAATATAGTAGGGAAAAAATTGTCCCCAACGAATATAATACAGCATTCGGACAAGAGCATTTAAAGCAGGATGAATTTTATAAAATCAGAATTGGGTTCTATAGGCTTATCGTGTTCCTGGTCGCAAGCCCCGGGGAAGACTGTCGCGAAGCGATTGGTTCGGATATTTATTTCATCTCGGGCGGAGAGCGTTTTCCTTCGGAATAGGACGGCTGATTAACTTTGTTCCAGTAAATATTGCATTTTCATTCATCGGACAGGCTCCCGTCTGCTACCAGTTCCAGGATCGGCTCACAACGTACCGGAGAAGGGATAGTTACGGTCACATTGCCTTTACTAGGAAAGGAAGGATGAGAATGCTGAATCTGGTCATTGTCGACGATGAAGCTATTGTCCGTCATGGAATTCGTCATTCCGTACCCTGGGAAGATCTGCAATTCAGCCGGGTGGAAGAAGCTGCCTGCGGGCAAGAAGTCATGGACCGTTTCGAGGATTGGCAGCCCGACTTAATCATTACCGATATGATCCTGCCCGACATGGATGGAATTGAGTTAATCCGGCAGGTCAAAGCCCGCAAGCCCTCCAGCAAATTTATCGTCCTGAGCTGTACGAACGATTTCAATTATGTCAAGGAAGCCCTGCTGCTCGGGGCCTCCGATTTTTTATTAAAAATGACGATCCGTCCCGATGATTTGACCGAATGTGTTCGTAAGGTCGCCGCAGAAATGATAGAGCAGAAAAAGCCGCGAAACGGATGGGGGAGCATACTGCCGCAGGAGCGTTATAAGGTGGAGAGCTTCTTTAAAGATATCCTGACCTATAGGTACGCAGCGCATCAAATCAAGGAATTAGCCGGTCTGTTCCGTCTCCGCTCGATCCTCGTAAGGTTTTCTGTGACCGTCATGCAGGTGAATCTGAAGGAGGCTTTGCTGCGGTTTGGGGAAGACGGCAGCTATCTGGTCAGCTTCTCGCTGATTAATCTGCTTCAGGAGCTGGCTCATAAATACGAAGACCTGGATTTCTTCAAAGTGGAGCATGACGAATATGTGTTTCTTGTGGAAAGCCGTCCGCAGGAAAGCTTATGTGAATATGAAGCAAGATTGATCCGCCGATGGACAGAGCTAGCCGGTCATATACGGAAGCATCTTAAGCTTGATGTCCGTTTTGGAATTAGCGGCTTCTGCCCTCTGGAGCGGCTGTTGACCGGATACGCCAAAGCGAAGAAAGCTGCAGAAATGAACATGTTCCGTAAGGAAACCTTTACGGTACATTGCCGCGAGCTATCAGATCAGCCGAATGCGGGTGAGGATGCCGATCTGGTGGCTCTTTTTGACAGCGGCTTCCGGCAGCGGATTACACATGCGTTAACCTATGGCAAGGAAGACGAGGCTCTGGAGACGATCGAGGAGCATTTTGCCCTGCTGCAGGCGGACCGATGTACGCCCCGGACAGCAAAGCAATGTATAGACAAGACGGCCGCTTTGATGAAGGTGTGCGCGATGGAGTTTAACAGTTATCCGTCTGCCAAAGATATAGGACCGGTCGAGGATTGGGAAGGGCCGGGGTTTAACCTTCACTGGAACGTCGAGCGGACGAAGGAGCGTCTGAAGCAGTACTGCACTTATTTGCTGGAGCGGAAGCGAAGACTGATGGATACGGGACGGAGAAGGGTCATAGTGGAAATTCAAAGCTATTTATCCGTCAATTATGCCAGCAAGATTACGCTGGAACAGACAGCCAAGCATTTCCATTTGAATAAAAATTACCTGTCCCAGCTCTTCAAGCTGGAAACCGGTGTCAACTTCACCCGTTACTTGAACGGAATTCGGGTGGATAGGGCCAAGCAGCTAATTCTGCAGACTTCGAATACCGTCGCTGAAATATCGGAGAAAATCGGTTTCAGCGATTTTCGTTATTTTAGCCGCGTTTTCAAGCAGCACACCGGCCTGAGCCCGATGGAATTCAAGCAGTCGATGAATGATAAAGGGGGGAGAGCGGGCCCCGTTTGATTCTCCAATTGCTAAATAATGCAAGCGTTCATTTTCACCTCAACAGGGGTACAGCCTAGTCCCCCGTTTAGGATTTCTAGAGACTTTCTTTCCGGCCTGATTTTTATCCACCTCGAGCTGAAAATGCTCCACCTTTAATGGTTAATGCGGTAAATGATTAAGATGTTTTACTTAAATTTTCTGAATATTGTGCAAAATGTAGTGATTCTATGACATTGGCGTTAGCCTTAGGCAATTGTAGTATTCTTGGTGATACCTTATTTCTGGAATCAGGGAGGTGGTACCGGGGACAGAAGGCAGGCTTTGGACCTGAAATTCCGAACGGGAAATTTGCTTTCTGTACAAGTTGTCCTTGGTTTTTTTGGCATGGAATCAGAAGGCCGGAGCTTTCCCCGGGAGAAGCTTCGAGGGCTCGGCCCGCACCGGCATGGTGTAGAGAAGTAACGAAGTGGGAATTTTCGACATCGGAGGAGGGATCTTGACTTGCCCGTAAAAACCGGAGTGGATATCGACCCGCCGCGAGTACCTGTGCGACGCCGCAAACGATTCCTGACCCGCAACGATTGGATGGGGTATTTGTTTAGCGCCCCGTTGATCGTCGGAGTGCTGGCGTTTGCCATATACCCTATGTTTGCCGCCTTGTATATGAGCTTCCTCCAGACGGGTGGATCGGCGATGTCCGGAACATGGGTTGGTGCGAGCAACTATGAGTATGTAATGAAGGACCCCATTTTCTGGCAGGCCTTGTATAACACATTCTATATGGGGATTTTCTCGGTTGTTCTTGGAATCGGGCTGTCCTTTATTCTGGCGAGCCTGATCAACAGTCTGAAATGGGAGCTCGGCAAAAACTTTTTTAAAGGCGTTTATTTTCTTCCCAACGTTGTCTCGGCAGTAGCCACCAGCTTGTTATTCTCCTTCCTGTTTTATCCGGCCAAAGAAGGATTGCTAAACTTCGTCGTCGGCTGGTTTAACATCGAGCCGGTCGGCTGGTTCACCGATCCCCGGTTCTCCCGGTTCAGCATCGTGCTGATGAGCTTATGGGGAGCTCTCGGCTACAATACGATCATTTTCCTGGCCGGGCTGCAAAGCGTTCCGCGGGAATTGTACGAAGCGGCGGAGGTGGACGGAGCGGGCGGGCTGAAGCGCTGGTATTACATTACCATACCGTATTTAAGACCGATTTTCGTCTTCATGCTGATCATGGGTACCATCGGGGGCATGAAGAGATTTACCGATGTTTGGTTAATCGGAGGCACGGCGGGCAACCCGGGCGGCAGCCTGATGACCGCGGTACTGTATATTTACCGGAACGCCTTCCTCGCTTCGCAGATGGGCGTAGCTACGGCAGCTTCCTATTTGCTGTTTATTATCATTTTGATCCTGACCATCTTTATGATGCTGATGAATCGGAGGAAGAACAGCATCGACTGATTTATAAAGCAAGTGCGGTATTCGGAATTACTCTGAAAGTTACGGAGGATATCGCAGATCCTGAAGAGCCCTGCGCAACCGCGCTCAACCCCGCTCAACCAAGGCTTGCGCCGGCTTAATTGGTAAACGCTTACTTCAGAGAAATCCTTTCATTTTTAATTGACCATTCGTGGGGGCGATTTCATGAGAAATCGAATGGCAGTCAAAGCAGAAACTTCTTAAGGGGGGAGAGCATTGTCCCAAACGAATACCCTGCAGCCGCAATCTCCATTAATACAGCCCAAAATCGGCAGTCGGCGAAGAAGGGAAGCTGCTGCACAGACTTTCCTTTTTATTATTCTTTTTCTCGGTTCGTTCGTCATGATCGTTCCTTTTCTATGGATGCTGATCACAAGCTTTGACTGGGCGGCCCGGCTGAACATTACTTTTCCTCCCAAGATTTGGCCCGAGGAGCCGTCCTTCAAAACTTACGAAGCGGCTTTTACCAACATTCCCATGGCCAAATATATTTTGAACTCGATTCTCGTCAGCGCCGGAGTGATTTTCGTGAGCTCCATGTCCGCACTGCTGTCGGGTTATTCCCTGTCCAAAATCCGGTTTAAAGGAGCGAATATCGTCCTGCTGCTGGCTCTGAGCACGATGATGATTCCGTTCGAAATGACGATGATTCCCCAGTATTTGCTGTTCAGCAAAGTCGGATTGATCGATACGTACTGGGCTTTTTACCTGCCCGCTATGAACTATGCTTTCGGAACCTTTCTGGCGAAGGCGTTCATCGATCAATTGCCCTCCAGCTTAAGGGAGGCCGGTGTCATTGACGGAGCCAGCGAGTTTGCGGTTTTCTGGAGAATTTATTTTCCATTGTGCACCCCTATTATCGCTACGATGGTTATTTTGCTTTTTCTCGGGGTTTGGAATGATATGCTGTGGCCGCTGCTTGCGCTCAAGACCCCCGATAAATACACAATCCAAATCGGGTTGGCTATGTTCACCTATAACAACGGCATCAACCAGCAGCCTTCCATCATCATGGCCGCCACTACGGTGAGCCTTATTCCGGTCGTTGTCGTCTATTTGTTCCTGCAGCGCTATATTATCGAAAGCATTGCCTTGACGGGAATTAAACAATAGAGTTTCCGGCCCAAGGTAGAGGTCTGTTCAATGGAGAGAGACCCCGCAGCATAACCAACCATAGCGGGTCCCTTCAGCAGTTCACGAGTTCATATAAAAGGAAGGGGTTATTTCATGAAAAAAGTCGTGTTAATCCTGCTATCCATCTTGATGGCGGTTTCGATCGTCGCCTGCTCCTCGGGTTCCGGCGGCAGCGACTACGGAGATGTCAGCAAAGTGTCCGATATGAAGGGCACCGTCCGGGTAGCGCTGGCCGGTTGGAATCTGGACAACGGCTTGGACCCGCAAACCGGGAAGAAGACCGTTGGACTCAACCAGTACTTGAAGCAGACCTTTAACAAAATGTACCCGAACATCAAGCTGGAAATTTACCAGATTCCTTGGGAGAACGCAAAGGCCAAGCAAACAGCGATGCTGATGTCCAAGGATGTGGATATTCTGTATTCGGGGGGAGCTTTCGCCTCTCAATGGTACAACGAAGGACTGCTGCGCGATATTGACGATTTGATCGCCAAGGACAGCAGCTTTGATCCGGGCATCTACCTGGACGGAATATGGAATAATTCGTACAGCACCAAGTCGCCGGACGGGAAGAAGCAATTCGGGATTCCGGCCATACTGGGACGCAGGCTGATTGTCTTTGACAAGAAGCTGTTTGAGGAGTGGGGCGTCGAACCGATTTCCGAGAAGCCGACGCCGGAGGAAATATTGGAGAAAGCGAAGAAGATGACCGGCAAGAACCCGAAGACCGGCGAGGATAACTATGGATTGTACTGGAGCGGAAACTCGCTCAACGGTTCCACCTTCGTTGCTCTGACGCTGGCCTTTAACGCTCCGGGCGCGGAAGGAAATTTAACCGATTTGAAAGGAATCAAGTGGAAGCTGAATACTCCGGAAATGGTTAAAGTAATGGAGTGGCTCAAGGAAGCCGCCAAGCTTCCGCCGGCCGGATTCGTCAACGGACAGGGGGCGGAGAACTTTGGAAGGGAGAAGAATGTGATCGCCATCGGCATCGACCAGACCGGCGGTTCCACGATGAGCGAGTATCGCTCGAACAACAATAAAGAGCTGCTCGACCGGTTCGAGGCGCGGATGAATATGGGGCCCAAGGGAGAAGGCTGGGTGGCGGTCGACCCGTTCGTCATGGCAAAGGACGCCAAGGATGTGGACGCTGCTTGGGAGGTCATGAAGTTTCTGTCCGGATACCAGACCCAGAAGTATCTGTATGAGAACTTCTCCAACACGCCTACTTTGAAAAATGCCGATTTCGTCGACAAGGAGGACAAATATATCCAGATGGCTCTCAAAATCGCGGAGGTCGGACATTCGGAGCTGATGGATGAAGCGAACCCCTTCTACATGAGCGATATCGTCCCCGCAGTCAACGGCTTCATAAGCAAAGCAGCGACAGGCAATGCCCCGGACATCCAATCGTTCCTGGACGATCTGCAGAAGCGCGCAGAGAACTGGTCCGCCAATTTGAAGTAAGCTTGAGGTGGCAAGGTGGGCGGCAAGCTTGCGGAAGGTAGTAGGAGGTCTGCAAGGCGAGCTAACCTTCAAAGCATAGTTCCGTCACGAATGGTGAGAGCGTCTCTCGCGGTCCTCGTCAGATTCCGTATCATGCAATGGATCAATGCTGATGTTCACTTGCTAATTTAAGATTTTAGCCTTCCGGCTGGATGAAATAGCCATTTTGCTCTATAATGAAGGAAAGTGACGAAGAACGTCCTTATTCATCTTATTGATGAGTGAGGGCGTTTTTTTATTTTTCCAAGGAGCAAATTTATTTAGGGAGTTGGTAATGTGAATGGATTTCAGGAGGCGCACTCCACTTTTATTGAGTATCATCTGAACAAAAGAACAGGAGAAAGGCGCGGAAGACTGGAAAGAGGCCATGGGCACGCAGAGGTCATGTTTGCAAAAAATATATGGTGGCCTTTAAAAGGTCATTTTGATGACTTGCATCCGGAATACGAAGTGATGGATTGGCGGGGTAGGTCATACTTTGCCGATTATGTGTTTGCGCCAAAACTCTGGAAAATTCTCATCGAAATTAAAGGTTACGGTGAACATGTCGCCAACATGGATCGTACAAAATATTGCAACGAACTGAATCGGGAAACATTTTTGAGCGGTATGGGATTCCATGTTATTTCGTTTGCTTATGACGATGTGGCTAATCGGCCTGATCTTTGCATCTATTTGCTGCGCATAGTGCTTAATCGATATGAATCGGCGAACACCAAGGTGGAAAGGGTATTTTTTGCAGATAATGAAATCTTGCGCTACTCCTTATTTCTAGCCCGACCCATCCGGCCCATCGATGTTTCCCATTATTTCTCCATCGATCATCGAACGGCGGTAGCTCATCTCAAACGGTTATGTCAAAAAGGGTGGTTAAAGCCGATCATCCGCGGGACGGGTTCAAGAATTCTTTATTATGAGGTTACAAAACAGGGTCTCGAAAGCGGCCTTATATAAACTGCACTCTTCATCATTCGGTTCTTTCCGCACCTCACGAGACTTCTAGTGGGCGGTGTGTGTGGCGTGGTATGACAGTGGTTAACAACATGGAGGAAAATGGGCTTCATGTAGTTGGAATCCTCTAGAGCGAAATGTGCAGACTAAATGGATTGCATGTAGTCGGAATCCTCTAAAGTAACAACTAAGCAACAACTAAGCAACAACTATATGGGTTCACACAGTTAGGGATCCTTTAGGGCGAAAAATGCAAACTAAATGGATTTCATACAGTTAGATTTCTATATTCGGAAGAAATATGGAAACTAACTGGAAAACCTACAGCTAGATTGCGCCAAAACAGCCGTTTCGCCCAAAGTTGCCCATTTTAACTGTAGTTTATCCAGTTAGTTTGATCATTTTCGCCCATTCGCTTGAATCTACCTGTACAAAATACAGTTAGACGTGCCGCTTCACTTGCAACGATGCCTGCAGACGGTAAAATAGACGGATTTTCAAGGCAGTTGAGTCACATATTAGAAATCGGCTGCAAACTACCTGTATAAAATACAGTCAGATCGGCCTCAGAATGGAGTATTATTGCAAATAACGGAAGTGTTAAGAGTAGAACTACTTCAAAACGAGTGTGGGGCTGCCAAAAAGTGGGGTAAACAGTCGATTAAATGCCAAATAGTATAGTCGATTCAATTTCAATATAGTCGATTCAATTCCAAACAGTGGAATATATAGTGGATTCAATTTCAAATAGTGGAATAAACAGTCGGTCCAATGCTAAATAGTGGAATATGCGGTCTATACACTGCAAAATAAAACAGTCGGATTACTTGTATAATGGGCAATAATGGCAGGGGAAATCCAGTTGGATAACTGCCAAATGGAAAATATTTACAACAAAAAAATACAGTTACATCGCAGCATAGAAGATTAACAGGGCCCCTAACTACCCGCAGTGCAGAGCCGCAACGCATCGTGCGGTGGGAGTCTCATGCGGTGCGAAAAAATGCCGGCAAAGCAGCGACCCGCGCCAAGAGAGGCGCGGGTCGCTGTAGTTGCCGCATCCCATATTGCCGGGTATATATTTTACCCTCGGATTCCGCGAGCGGGTGTTTACTTGCCCGAAACCGCCATTTGCCGGAAGGCATGCTCGGCGGCGCGGATGGTTTCGTCGATATCTTCGTCCGTATGACGGATGGTCAGGAACCACGCCTCATACTTCGATGGTGCCAGGCAGATGCCCTGCTCCAGCATTAACCGGAAAAACTGGGCGAACTGTTCGCTGTCCGTGTCCTGCGCCTCCTCGTAATTCGTTACGGGATGGTCGCAGAAATGCGTGGAGAACGCGCCCCCGATCCGGTTGATCGTGAGCGGGATCCCGGCGCGCACGGCGGCGGCGGCGATGCCCTCCGTGAGCCGGCTGGCGGCGCGCTCGAGCCTGTCGTAGGTGCCTGGCTCCTCCAGCACCTCCAGACAGGCGAGCCCTGCGGAAATCGAAGCCGGGTTGCCGGCCATCGTTCCGGCTTGATAAGCCGGGCCCAATGGGGCAACCTGCTCCATGATTTCCCGCCGGCCGCCATAGGCTCCGATCGGCAATCCGCCGCCGATGATCTTGCCGAGCGCGGTCAGATCGGGCTCGATGGCGCGCAACGCTGCGGCATCGGCGAGGCCGAGGCCGGGATAGGTCTGGGCTGCGCCATAGTGGAAGCGGAAGCCGGTGATCACCTCGTCATAGATGACGAGTGCGCCGTGTTCCCTGGCCAGGCGGCACAGCCCCTCGAGAAAGCCCGGCTGCGGCATCACCATGCCGAAGTTGCCGACGATCGGCTCCACCATGACCGCGGCCGTTTCGCTTCCCCAACGCTCGAGAGCTGTCCCCAGCGCGTCCAGATCGTTGTACGGAACGGTGATCACTTCGTTGGCGATGGAGACCGGCACTCCGGCGCTGTCCGGTGTGCCCAGCGTGGAAGGCCCCGAGCCCGCGGCCACCAGAACGAGATCGGAATGCCCGTGGTAGCAGCCGGCGAACTTGATTACCTTGGTCCGGCCGGTGTAGGCGCGGGCGACCCGGATGGTCGTCATGACCGCCTCCGTCCCCGAGTTGACGAAGCGGACTTTATCGAGGGAAGGTACGGCCTTCTTCAATTTGCGGGCGAATTCGATTTCCAGCTCGGTCGGGGTGCCGTACAGCGTTCCGTTCTGCGCCGCGCGGCAGATGGCCTCGGTCACTTTAGGATGGGCGTGCCCGAGAATAATAGGGCCGTAAGCGGCAAGATAGTCTATGTATCGGTTGCCGTCCTCATCCCAGAAATAAGCTCCTTCTCCTCTCTTCATAAATACAGGCGCGCCTCCGCCTACCGCTTTAAAAGAACGCGAGGGACTGTTCACCCCTCCGACAATATGTTCGAGCGCTTCTTGATACAGCGCTTCGGATCGTGTTCTGTCCATGTTTCCTCATCCTTTGGATTCCTATTATAGATCAAGCGCCCCTTCCGGGGCGCTTGCGGGCGCTGACCGATAGAATCGGCACCCAAGGTCCTGCCTATCCCTTCATGCTTGGCGCCGATGCTATCGCTTCGGATTCGGCGTAGCTTTGTTGGTTGGTGAATTAGATGCAGGTGTTGGAGAAACGGAAGGGGAGGGGGATACCGTCTCCTCTGCTTCCTTGTTGAACAAATCCTCTATATACTGGTGCAGCTTTTTCGTGTCGACGGTAACTACCGAGGCTCCTCCGATTTTTTTCTCCTGAAGAAGGCTCATCGGCGGAATTTGCTCGCTGGTCAATCCTTCCGTCTTGGCGTCGTACCCAAGCGATGCCAGCTTCAGCATATCGTTCATCGGAATATTCGTCTCGATATAAGGATCGATGCTCTGCAGGATGTTGGGCAGCCTCAGCAGCGATGTCGTGGACTGCATCTTTTTCGCCAGGGCCGACAGGAAGTTGCGCTGCCGCTCCGTTCTTGTATAGTCACCGGTCGCATCATGCCGGAAGCGGACGTATTGAATCGCCTTCTCCCCATCCAAATGCTGATAACCTTTTTTCAGATCAATTTTAAAGTTGTCGTAGCTGTCATAGTAATACATGTCTTTCTCAACTTCATAATCAATTCCGCCCACTGCGTCCACTAATGCGACAAAGCCCTGGAAGTCCGTGTAAATATAGTACTGTATCGGAATGCCCAGTAATTCACTAGCTGTTCTCATTGCGAGATTTGGGCCGCCGAATGCGAGGGCTGCATTAATCCGATCGGAATTATGCCCGGGAATTTTCACATAAGTATCTCTTAGAATAGAAAATAAGTACGACTTTTTGGTAACCGGATCAATCGAGGCTACGAGCATCGTATCGGACCGGGGAGCTTCATTCGGGTCCCTGGCATCTCCTCCCAAGAGAAGAATATTAACCCTCTCTTTGCCTTCCCATTTGGGCGGCGGAGGATTGGTAGTCGGGTTTCCCGGGGAGAAAAATTTCGACTGTTCCGTGGGATCGACATAAATTTTATTGGCAAAATCGTATATATGATAAGCGAAATAGCCTATGATTCCCAGCAGCAGAACACACAGGGAAACCACAATCCATTTGATTTTTTTTCGCATGGGGAACTCCCTTCATTTGGTATATGAGCGAAGGCAATGAGCTTTTGGCATAAAGGCGGTTGTTCATGTATTATTAGCTAATAGAGATAAATTAACTCTTATCTCCGTGGTTGAAACGTCCGTCCGGCCAGTCCCGGACCGCATGAAGGCTGGGCTGCTATACGGAGCAGGAGCAATATTTCCCGGCGTACAAGCCTTCTGTCGGCTTAAATAACGGACACGAAACGACAACTCTTGGCAGCATCATGCAAAATCTATCACTTATTATAGTTCTTTCGTCTGTATTACCGCAAGTGGGCCGATTTTGCTAGATTTGACATAATGAGGGAGGGATTTGCCATGTCGGCCATCAAGGTTCGTGATTTATACAAGCAGTTCAAAGTTCAGAAAAACCGGGAGGGTCTGAAGGGCGCGCTCCAGGACCTGTTCAAAAGAGAGTACCGTCAAATTACGGCGGTTGACCATATATCGTTCGACATTCCCGAAGGGGAGATATGCGGATATATCGGGGAAAACGGCGCCGGCAAGTCGACTACGATCAAGATGCTGACCGGTATCCTGGTACCGACCTCGGGCGAGCTGAAAGTCAACGGATATGTCCCGTACAAGGAAAGGGAGAAATTCGTGCGCGAAATCGGCGTCGTATTCGGTCAGCGCAGCCAGCTCTGGTGGGATATCGGCGTAATTGAATCGTTCCAGCTTCTGCGCAAAGTCTATCGGGTGGAGCCTGAGGTATTCCGGCCTCGGTTCGACGAGTTGGTGGAGCGGCTTCAGCTTCAGGAGCTGCTGCACAGGCCGGTGCGCAAATTAAGCCTGGGACAGCGCATGCGGTGTGAATTGGCGGCATCTCTGCTGCATAATCCGTCCATCCTGTTTCTGGATGAGCCGACAATCGGCCTGGATATCGTAGTGAAGACAGAAATTCGCGAATTCCTCAAATCTTTAAATCAGCGGTATGGGACTACTATTCTGCTGACCACTCATGATTTGCAGGATATAGAAGCGCTGTGCTCCAGAGTCATTATGCTGGACGAAGGGAAAATTATTTATGACGGCGGTCTGGAAGAGCTGAAGAGCCGCTGGGGTCAAGGCAAGGAGGTCGTTTTCCGTTTCGCCGCCCCGGTGATTATCGGTCAATTGGAGGCGATGACGGCCGGCTTGCAGGTACGGTGGACTCTCGAAGCGGGCACCATAGCAAGGGTTTGGGTTCCGGCGGAAACCAGTATATCGGAAGTGCTGGGCCGGGTGGTAGGAGCCGCTTCCGTAGAAGATGTCAAAATCATAGAAACAGAGACGGACGATATTGTGAGAGAGATCTATAAATCCGGAAGCTCCTCAGCGGCAGATCGTCTGCCCGGAGGAGGAAGAGGCAGCGGCACGACGACGGAATCGCCCGGCCAAGAGGAAGAGGAAGCCGTGCTTGCCGGAGGGGGCCGTGCTTCTTCATGATGAGCGCTTATTTGGACTTGATCCGCATCCGTTTCTTGATGATGCTGGCTTACAGGGTTAATTATTATTCAGGTATCGTAATTTATGTCATTAATATTGGGGCGCAATATTTTCTGTGGCAGGCCATCTACCAGGGCAAAGATTCGCTGGCCGGCCTCGATGCCGTCCAGATGACGACCTATGTAGCTATTTCCTGGATGGCGAGAGCATTTTACTTCAATAATCTGGACCGGGAAATTGCCAATGAAATCCGGGACGGCAGTGTTGCCGTGCAGATGATCCGGCCCTATAACTATCTGGTCGTCAAAATGATGCAGGCGATGGGCGAAGGAATCTTCCGCCTGCTTCTATTCTCGGTGCCCGGAATGATCATTGCCTCGCTGCTGTTTCCAGTCCGACTGCCGTCTGATCCGGGGGTATGGTTTGCTTTTGCGGGGATGCTGCTGTTCAGTTTTCTGATCAACTCGCAGATCAATATCCTCACCGGGCTCTTTGCCTTCTTTGTGGAAAATAATGAGGGCATGATGCGGATGAAAAGGGTCGCGGTTGACCTGTTCTCCGGCCTCGTTATCCCGATTTCCTTCTTCCCGGAATGGGGGCAGGCGGTAATGAAGCTGCTGCCTTTCCAGGCGATTACCTATTTGCCCGGAGCAGTGTTCGCCGGCAATGCGGCAGGGACCACGGCAGCCGGAGTGCTGAGCGTACAGCTCTTCTGGTTTGCGGTCCTGATCGTTCCGATCCTCATCATGTGGCGGTCGGCCAGAAACCGATTGTTCGTACAGGGAGGGTAGTCCATGTTTTATGCTTCTTTGTTCTGGGATTATTTGAAAAACTACATGAAAACAAGGCTGACCTACCGCGCCGATTTCTGGATAGAAGTGCTGTCGGACCTGCTGTTTCAGGCCATGAACCTGTTTTTTATTCTCGCGGTATTCCTGCATACGGATTACCTTGGAGGATGGAATCAGGCCGAAATTTTGTTTATTTACGGATTTTTCATGATCCCCTATGGAGTGTTTAGCTGCTTCTTTAATTTATGGAACTTTACCGAAAGGTATATTGTCAAAGGAGAGATGGACCGGGTGCTGACCCGGCCTGCCTACCATCTGGCCCAGCTTGTGCTGGAGAATATGGACCCTGCTTCTTTGGTCGGATCGCTGGCCGGTGCGGTGGTCATGGGATATGCATGGACTCAGCTGGATATTACGCTGGCATGGTACGATCCGATCGTTTTTATCGTTTTATTGATTGGAGCGGTATTGATTTATTTGGGAGTTTACGCATCCTTGACGGCGGTATCCTTCTTCATCGATGCCCCGACGGGCATTCTGCCGCTGATGTGGAATATCCAAAATTATGGGCGGTATCCGGTCAATGTTTATAACCGATTCATTCGGGCGCTGCTTACCTGGGTTATTCCTTTTGCTTTCGTCGGATTTTATCCGGCGTCGTATTTTCTGGACCGTGCCAATTGGGGATGGGCCGCTCTATTAACACCGGTAGTCGGATTGATCTTCGCATTCATCGGACTAAGTATATGGAATTATGGGGTGCGGAGATATCGTGGGGCAGGCTCCTGATCATTTAAAATAGAATCAGTAGAACCGGTTTCCATGGATTAGTCGGGGAGATTTTGAAGCATATTAAAAGGAAAGGGGGGATAGGTAGCCATGTCTACTCAGTTTCAACCGGGTGAGGCCGTTCCCGATTTCACTCTGCCGGCCTCTAACGGGGAGGAAGTAAGCCTAAGCGGCTTCCGCGGCCATAAAGTGGTCCTCTTTTTCTATCCTAAAGATTTAACGCCGACTTGCACCCAGCAATCCTGCGATTTTCGGGACCATCATTCACGCTTTGCGCAGGCCGGGGCTGTTGTTATTGGGGTAAGTCCGGATTCTTTGAAATCGCACCGCAAGTTTATTGAGAAGCACAACCTTCCGTTTCTTCTATTGGCCGATGAGGAGCAGAAGGTCTGCCGACTATATGGAGTTTGGAAGCTGAAGCAAATGTTCGGGCGGGAATACATGGGCGTGGAACGATCGACATTCCTCATCGACGAGCAGGGAAGGTTGATTCAGGAATGGCGCAAAGTGAGACTTAAAGGCCATATGGAAGCGGTTCTGACGGCGCTCACGAACGGAGAGAAAGCGTCATGAGCGGCCGGGAACGCGATTTGATTTCACCTTTATCCCGCTCGGTTAACGTCTATTTTATTGCCGGAATAGGCACCTGGTTTTCCGGAAATATGTTCGCCCCGGCCATGCAGCTGCTGGCGGACAAATTCCGGGAGGGCGGCTGCTCCCGCATTCATTCGACGGCCTTTTATCCTTATGGCACCATGGATCATCTACCGCGCAGCCGGATCCGGATAACGATGCTTCGTCAAGCTATTCAGGTGATCTGTGACATGTACCGCCGGCCCGATCGCTCTCCGGCTATCGTCGGGCTGACGAGGGACATCCGGAAGGATTACGGGCGTTCCGGCGAAGGGGACATTGTCCTGGTAGGCCATAGCGGAGGCGGCATTGCGGCTTACGGTGCAGCGCGGCTGTTATCCGGCCAGGGCTATTCCGTCCCCCATGTCGTACAGGTCGGTTCCCCCGAATGCCATATTGTTCCTGAGTGGCGGGAACGGGTCTACCGGCTTCGCCAGCCGGGCTGGAAGGATTGGGCCACCTGGTGGCGATTGTCGCTGTTTTCCCATCCTCTGCGCAGAGATACCGTCTCCATTGAGAAGGGACACCCATACTATTTCTGCCCCGACACCAAGGATAAGGATGGGGTTTCTAATCTGTCGAAGGTAATAGATAAAATATGGGAGGGGCTCCGTTATGAAGCGGAACAGGAATTCCAATCAGAGCTTGAGCCCAATGTGTAGCAACGTGCCGTTTATGTAATGATAAAAAGGCATTCCAGAGCTTCTGCTAGCTCCGGAATGCCTTTTTACTGTTCAAAGAAGTTGGAAATAACCATTCCCTTTAGACGGCTATCCCTCTCGCTCAGCACCGTTGTGCCGGGACAGCGGATCTTTAGCCCCGTCCTTGTGCCAATTTATTATTGAATCGTCAGCGGACCGAGCTGCTGCGGATCACCAATTGGTTTGGAATAATGACATCCCTTGCTATGGAAGCATCGGTTTCTCCCGCTAATAACTGCAGCAGCAGTCGGGCAGCTTCGACGCCCAGGCCAAGCTTGTCCTGTCTGACAGTGCTCAGCGGCGGAGAGAAGTGTTCAGCCGCCTGGATGTCATCATAACCGATCACGGCGACATCTTGTGGAACGGACAGCCCGTATTCCTGCAAAGCAGCTATGGCTCCGAAGGCCATCAAGTCGTTGCCGGCGAATATGGCGTCAAATTCGGTGTCCGTTGCGAGGAAAGCGGCAACCGCATCGGAGGCGGATGTTTTGTCCGCATTTCCATGAAGAATCAAGGCTTCATCCACATCCATCCCAGCCTCCGCAAGGGCTTGGCGATAGCCTGCGAATCGTTCATTGTCATGATAGGTATCCAGGATCCCCCGAATGAAAACAATCTTCCGCCGGCCCTGCTCCAGCAGATGCTTCGTCGCTTCATAAGCCCCTTGACGATAGTCCGAGGTGACGCAGAACAGCGGGATACGCTCGCTGATGCGTTTGCCGACAAGGACATACGGCAAATTTCGGTCGTAGTAATACTGCAAATAGACTTCATCGATATACTCACCCATAATGATAAGGCCATCGATCTTGCGCCTGTCTCCGATGCGTTTCCAATATTGACGGTCTGTGACGCTCCGGTTGGAATACAAGAGAAGGTCATAGCTGTAATTTGTTAAAAACGACTGCACCCCTTGCAGCACTTCATAAAAAAGATGATGCGCCAGAAACAGGGGATTGTGTCCGAATACGACAATCCCGATATTTTCCGTCTTTCCCCCGGCCAGGCTGCGGGCTTGCGCATGGGGCTGGTACCCGGTTTCCTTAATGATGCGCAGCACCTTTTCACGGACTTCGCTCCTGACCCCCGGTTGATTATTCACTACCCGTGATACCGTTCCGCGTGAAACTCCGGCCAGCTTGGCTATGGTTTCCAATGTATGAGACAAAATCAGCCACCACCATTTCTATATATCGGTAATCTGGAAAAAACAAGGTTGTTGCATTTTAGGAAAGAAGGCGCAGGAACCTTCATGTTATGTATAATTGGAATAATTGTAGAGGATGGGGACCCCTGCCAAAACTCGCTTTGTTGGGAGTGACTTCATATTATGAGCGAATGTAAATTTGTTCTCCTACAAGCCTCTATTGGCCCTGTACAATCACGTTTGCGGCCCCTGGTGACTTCTATCTTGTCCCATTCCTACAACTTATTATCGGGTCGCAGTTACGGCGTGTCTACTTTTTAGTCTACTCGCATCGCCGGGAATGTAACTGTATTTTATACAGGTAGTTTGAACAGGCTTCAAAAGATGACTAAACTACATGGAAAAACTACATTTAAAATAGAAGAATTATGTTGATATCGCCCATTTTGCTCAAACTAAATGGAGTTTTTCCACTTAGTCTACATTTTTTGTCCATAAGGAGCAAAACTAGCTGTATGAAATCCATTTAGACCCCCATACCGCTGACCGCGACACCATTAGATGATGAAAATGGATGGATTTTCAAGGTAGACCCCAATGCCTATTTAGCCCCTTAACCATTCGGACATTCCCCACCACTTCAGATACACTTATAAGCAGTCGGAGAGCTCCCATGAACCGTTTTGAAATCCTCTCCAAGGACCGGCAAGTAAAGCTCATGCTTAATATTATCATTGACTTTCCCGATATGAACAGGAATAATATGACTATATCAGAAAACTGGGAGCGCTCCCAGACCGAAGCTATACGACCAATAATTAGGCACTCGGGTGCCCAAACCGGGCGAGTGAAGTGCTTGGATTCCGAGCCATTAGAAAAGGATAACTTTTGGACCAACAAACTTCCATTTAAAAAGGAGAGGATAGGGAAATGTACGGTAACGATGACAGGTATGATGTGGCGGTGCTTGGAGGAGGGCCGGCCGGGATTGCCGCGGCATTGGCTGCTGCACGCAGCGGAGCCAAAACGATTTTGGCGGAGAGGTACGGATTTTTGGGAGGCATGTCCACGATGGCGATGGTCTATCCCTGGATGACCTTTCATACTTCAACGGGCAAACAAGTGATACGCGGCATTGCCCAGGAGGTGGTGGACCGGTTGGTAAGCCTGAACGCTTCACCGGGGCATTTGCGGGATACGATCGGCTTTGTCCACACTTTAACGCCATATCATCCGGAAGTGTATAAATTTCTGGTCTTTGAAATGCTGAAGGAAGCGGGGGTCAAGCTTCTTCTTCATTCGATGGTAACGGATGTTGAAGTTTCCGACGGGCGCATTCTGGGGGTCCATCTGCATAACAAAAGCGGGAAGCACATCATCCGCTCCAAGGTATATATAGATGCGACCGGTGACGCGGATGTCGCTTATTTGGCCGGGGCGCCGTGGGAACAAGGGGACGAGCGGCAGCGGGTGCAGCCCATGACGATGAAATTCCGCATGAAAGGCGTCCGGATCGACGAGGTCAAGCAATATATGCAGGCTCATCCGGAGGAGTTTTATGAGAAGTCTCTGATTCAAGAACTGGATCATCTGCCGTTGACCGGCGTCATGGGGTTTTACAGCCAATGGAAGAAAGCCGATTTGCCCATACCGAGGGAAGGCTTGCTGTTTTTCACGGGTCCGGGGAAGGATGAGGTGCTCGTCAACGTTTCCCGGATTTCGGGTCTGGATCCGACGAATGTCGAAGACTTGACGGAAGCCGAGATGGAGGGAAGAAAGCAGGTCCTCCTGCTGGAGTCCTTCTTCCGGGAATATGTGCCCGGATTTGCGGACGCTGTGGTCACCGCTACGGGGACACAGGTAGGGATTCGCGAAACGAGAAGAATTATTGGCGAATACGTCCTTCAAGGCGTGGATGTGCTCGATGGACGGCGTTTCGACGACGTCATCGCAAGAAGCGGATACCCGATCGACATTCATAACCCGGAAGGCAAGGGGGTCACTGCGAACTTCATCAGGGAGGGCGGCGCTTATGATATTCCCTACCGCTCCATCGTGCCGATGCAGGTCGAGAACCTGCTGCTGGCCGGCCGATGCATTTCAACAACACATGAAGCTCAGGCTACGACCCGGTTAACTCCAAGCTGTATGGCGATTGGGCAAGCCGCGGGGGCAGCCGCCGCCATCGCAGCGCACAGGCAATGTGCAGTGAGGGACGTTCCCATCGCCTCTTTGCAAGGTGAATTGCTTAAGGGGAACGCCGAATTGGGACTGGAAGAAGGCAGGGCATAAGGCCGGCCAAGCCCGGGCTTCGCCAAATGATGGCAATTATACAAATCCGGATTAGTCGTGCAGCAAAAGCTTATTTTTGCTGTAGTTTTAACCCTTGTTAGTCATATTGTCCTATCCGGCTCCATATACTCTATCAGATTGATCAATGATAGAACCGGGCGGAGGGATTTCATGACTCATCTTGTTTATTGGAATCAGTTATTGCTTCGGGCTGCCGTTCGGCTGGCCTGTCTTGCGGCCGTCTTGCTGCTTGTGCCGGTCTTGGCCTTCAGCGGCAAGGCCGAAGCTGCTGCCGGAGACGGGGAACTGGCCGAGCTGTATTCCCGGCTGCTTCAAGGATATAAAGAACATCAACCGTTGCCGCCGGAGCCCTCCGCCCGGCCGACGGTTTATTTGACGTTCGACGACGGTCCGAGCGGTCTTACTCCGCAGGTATTGGACCTGCTGAAGGCAGAGGGGATTTCGGCGACCTTCTTCGTGCTGGGCCAGATGGCTGAACGTTATCCGGACACGGTTGCTAGAATAGTAGAGGAAGGGCATAGCCTTGGAAATCATACCTATAACCATGTCTATAAAGAGCTTTATAACAATTTTGACGCCTTCTGGGAGCAGACGGTGGATACCGAACGGATTTTGCAGGAGCTGACCGGGCAGCGCCCCTCCTTGCTTCGTGCCCCGGGGGGAACGTATACGAATTTCGATGCATTTTACTATTACTACCTGCAGGAAGCCGGTTATCAGGTGGTGGATTGGAACGTTGACAGCGGCGATTCCAAGCGCAGGGGGGTGCCCGCTGCCGAAATCGTGGCGAATGTCAAACAAAGTCCGCTTCATTCCGAATTGATTGTCCTTATGCATGATGGCAAAGGGCATGAGGAAACCGTCAAGGCGCTTCCCGAAATTATTGCCTATTACAAGGAACAAGGTTATACTTTCGCCTCGCTGACGGAAGAGAACCAGCCGGTTCAGTTTCGGATAGGACCTCTGAAGTGGAAAAGGAATACCGGGTATGACCAATTCGTCCGTCAATTGGGCCAGGTTAGAGAGCACAATTCCAAGGTTGTTGCGTCTGCCCATTCGGAACAGGAACAGGACGGAAACAAACAGGCCGAATCCGGTTTGATTGATAAAGATTATGCGCATGATAAACGGCAAGAGTCGGAGTCGCTTCCGCTGACCATTACATGGGACGGAGAGCCCGTGGTGTTGAATTCCGGTCAGTATCAATTTGACAACGGCCGGTTTGCTGTGCCTTTAACCGAGCTGGCCGCAAGCTGGGATGCCGAGCTGGAGTGGGACGAAGTAACCGGCGAAGCCGTCATCCGCTCTGGCCTGCGTGAGGCGGCCATTGATCCGAACGGAGGCATCATCCGCTGGACAAATCTGTCTGAAAGCAAGGTTTACCATATGGCCGATGTTCAACGGATCGATGGGGAAATCTATGTCGGCTTGCGGATGATGGCGGAGCTGTTCGATTACCGGATTGTCGATTATACGTTGGAGCCGGACGATAGAACTGTTCATATAGAATCCAACAAGTCTCTCGGCTTTCCATGGAAGAGGTCTCCGGATGGTCCTCTATCCCAAAGCAAGCTCTGAGCCAAAGCCGGTCCGCCAGCCTGCCGGTCCAAATATAGCATTTTGCAAATAACCTCTTACGATATCCAAGTCTATCAGGTCTAAAACATAGATAGGATGGCCATGCTAGAATTATATGTCCTTTTCCTGAAGGAGGATGACCATCCATGTCTATATCGATAAATAGTTCGTATCTCTTTGATCGGCCGGAAGAGTGGATTGAGAGAATCTTGTCCAATGTGGAAAGAGCGGTACTGGGCAAAAGAGAGGTTGTCGAGCAGGCGCTTATCGCCATTTTGTGCGGCGGCCATGTCTTGCTGGAGGACGTCCCGGGCGTGGGCAAGACGACGCTGGTCCGGGCCTTGGCCCAAACGATGGATTGCAGCTTCAAGCGGATTCAGTTTACACCGGATATGCTCCCTTCCGATATTACGGGAGTTTCGCTGTTCAACCGCGGTACGAATGAATTTGAATTTCGCCCGGGGCCTTTGTTTGCCAACATTGTGCTGGCCGATGAATTAAACCGGACACCGGCCAAGACGCAAGCGGCCTTGCTGGAGGCCATGGAGGAGAAGCGCGTCACCGTTGACGGGGTAACTTACGAGCTGCCGTCTCCTTTTATTCTATTGGCTACCCAGAATCCGATAGAATACGAAGGAACCTATCGGCTGCCCGAGGCGCAGTTGGACCGTTTTCTGATCCGGATCCGGCTTGGCTATCCGGACCCTTCGCATGAGGTCGAGATGCTGGGACGAAGCCACGAGAGGCATCCTGCCGATTATGTGAAAACCGTCCTTCTCAAAGAAGAACTGAACTCTCTGCAGAAGAGAGTGCGTTCCGTTCATGTCGATGATTCCTTGAAGCATTATATCGTCGAGCTGATTAATGCCACCCGGAAGCATCCGGACTTTGAGCTCGGAGCCAGCCCCCGGGCTTCCTTGGCTCTTATGCATACGGCTCAGGCGAGAGCGCTTATTCAAGGCAGGGGCTATGTCGTTCCGGACGACATCAAAGCGGTGGCTTCCATTACGCTGGCTCACCGGCTTTGGTTAACCCCGGAGGCCAGAATGGCCGGCAAGAATGCGGAGCGGATCCTGGAGCAGTTGGTGGAGTGGAAGAACATTCCCGGCGCCTATCCTACGGGCTCAGCCAGGGGGAGAGCGCAATGAACGGCCGCAGAATATTTCTGATCGTGTGTCTCGCGGCCGCCTTATTTGTCCTGCTGGCGGCAGGCGCCGAGAGGGCCTCCATGCTCGCCCTGATCATTCTTGGTATGCTTGTGCTGTATGCATGGGGGGGCTCGCTTTTTGCTTTGCGCCGCTGCAGGATAGAGCGGCATATAGAGGAAAGCCATGTGATGGCGGGGGAGAAGGCGACAATAAATCTTATATTGAGCCGGAGCGCCTTCCTGCCGCTGCCCTGGCTGCTCATTAGGGATCAATGGACCCATCTGTCCACCGGGCAAACGTATTCCGCCGCCAGACTGTTGTTCCCCTGGTTTCAGAATCAGGCATCCTGCTCCTATACCATTCATGGGTTAAACAGGGGGATATATCGTTTTGAGAGGGTGGAGGCGATCACGGGAGATCTGTTCGGTCTGGCCGACACCAGAAAATATTCCGCTGAGAGCGCCCTGCTGACGGTTTACCCTGCTCCGGCCTTCATCCCGCTTAGACAGAGGCCGGTGTTCACGGATGCGGATAGCCCTGCAGGCTTGGCTCCTCCTTCCGGGGAAGGGTGGACCGGGATGGTGCGCGATTATGAGCCGGGAGATCCTCTCAACCGGATTCATTGGAAGGCGACGGCGCGCAGTGGCACGTTAAAAACGCGGGAGAGCGAAGCCAGTCGGACGGGACGGCTGGCCATCTTCCTGGATCGCCATCCGGACGGTACGGAGCCCGGACAGCTTAATCTTGTCTGGGAAAGAAGAGTTTCCTTGGCAGCGGGGCTAATTAAGGAAGCCGGGCGAACAGGGCGGGAGGCCGGCCTCTTCGTTGGCGGGCCGGATGCCGGCCCTCTATTTCCGGAAGCCAACGATCCTGCCAGGATATATGAACAATTGGCCACGCTAGAATCGGGGACAGGCTATGTGCTGGCGGATGACCTGCTTTTTCACGGCTTGAGCCTCCGGGGGGAGCTGCATATTTACGTGATCACCTCCCGGATAGATGAACGGCTGGTGCATAGTATAAAACAGGTTCGTTCCAACCGGAGGAGGCTGTCCTTGCTGTACGTGCCCTCACTCGATGCATCCGGAAGCCGGAGCTGGATCCCGGCATTAAGGGTGCTGGGCTGCGAAGTGCTGCAGGATGTGCAGGCGGTTCGAGCGGAAGGGGAGGGAAACGCAGATGAATGGATTGCTGTCTGCTCCGACGGAGCATAGATCATTCGGGGTCAACGTGCCAGCCCATCCTCACGGACCGCTGCAAGGCAAGGCACAAGCCGATGGCTCGAGCGGAAGGGGAGGGAAACGCAGATGAATGGATTGCTGTCTGCTCCGACGGAGCATAGATCATACGGGGTCAAGGTTCCCGGCCAACCTCACCGACCGCTGCAAGCCGATGCCGGCTCATCCGTCCGGGGATGGATGGCGGATGCCGCATCGACCCTGCTTCTCTTTGTTCTGCTAAGAGAATGGCTGCTGCCGCTCTCCCAAATTTACGGAGGGCGCATGATTCCTTCCGCCGCTCCTCTGATCGCGGCTGTAGCCGCCTTCCTGCTGCTGGATCTGCTGCGGCTGCCCGGCGCGTTGGCCTGGATATTGAAAGCCGCCATCGCCGTCACCTGGCTGGGGCTGCTGTATTATCCGGCCCTATTTCCGTTAGGCGGCTGGCTGTCGGCCTATGGCGAGACCTTATGGAGCGATCTGTCCTCCATTTGGAATGGAAGCTGGGAGGCCGTCAGCGCGCCGACGCGAACCTTATGGCTGCTTGCCAGCTTCGCGCTGCTGGCGGAAGCCGTCCAATCGCTGCTTCTGGTCAAGAAGCGAGTTCTGTGGCTGCTGGCGGCCACAGTCCTCTATTTGCTGGCGCTGGACGCCTGGTTCGCGGTCGAGGCCGAGGCGGCTCTGCTGCGGTCGACGGCGGCGGGCCTGGCCCTGGCTGCGGCCAACCGCATCCCCCGCCTGAGGCGGCAATACGCCGCCGAAGACGGCGGCAGCGGTTGGCGGGCCGCCTGGTCCGCCGGCTCCCTGCTGTTGATCGGAGCCAGCCTGCTGGCCGGCCTGGCCGGTGCCTCCCTCGGCAAGCCGGTATCCGAAGCTTTGCAGCTTCCGGAATACCGCTTGGCCGCGGAGCAATTCGTCACCGGCCGGTTGGCCGAGCTGGCGGCATGGGCTCCGAACCGGCAGGGAGCGGACCGCAGCCGCGCCGCCGTTGCCGTCGCCGCGCGGACGGGCTACCCGCCGGGCGACACG
>NZ_JBHTIU010000102.1:0-38317 GCF_042677205.1 Paenibacillus residui | reverse complement strand
AGGTTCCTTCGGGGTTCGCGTTCCAGGCATCTTAAATGACTGCCCACGCTAGCTTGACACTGACATCGTCTATTTAGACATTCCCCTGAGCCCATAAATCTGGTATAATTAACCATATAGAATTAATTTTAAGCGCGGAGGCTAATCCCCTGGAAAGGGGGTGAAGCCCGTGGAAGTTTACCAAGCGTTTACACTAATGATAAGCTTCGCTACATTAGTCGTTCTGATCCTTGGGTTCCACAAAAAGAAATAGACCGCCCTTATGTCAGGAGGGTAACGGTCTATTCCTTGTCCTTCTGCTCAGCCACCACGCTTAATCGTGACTTTGACCGTTAGGTGTGCCACCACCTGACGGTCACATTTTTTATTGTATGTTGATTACTTCCATTTTAACACATAGGACAAGCTATGCAAATAGGGAAGAACCCCTTCGGTCAAGCTAATTTTCTTGATGCTTTTCCCCTGTCTTTCCGGGGGGCGCTTGCCTTCTCTCCAAGACATATTTACAGATCAGGATTTTTGTTCGATAATGTAGAGTGTTTTAAAAACTTTCATCATTGACTTACCGGAAGGAGTCCTGGCAGCATGTCACAACATTCACGAATACAAACGATAGGATTAATTGCCGCCCTTGTTCTGATCTGGGGTATTTCCTGGCCGATCTATAAAATCGCATTGGTCTATACTCCTCCGGTTCTATTCGCCGGCTTGCGCACATTCCTTGGCGGACTGGCCCTGATGCTGGTGGCACTCCCACGCTGGAGGAACATCCGTCTCAGACAAAATCTCAAGCTGTATTTGGTCTCTTCCTTATTAAACGTCTTCCTTTTCTTCGGTTTACAGACCGTAGGATTAACCTATATGCCGGGAGGGTTGTTCTCTGCCCTGGTCTATTTTCAGCCCGTTCTGGTCGGGTTGATGGCGTGGCTATGGCTTGGAGAATCGATGTCCGTACTGAAGAGCATAGGGCTGCTGCTCGGTTTTGTCGGTGTGGCCGTAATCAGCGCAGACGGGCTATCCGGAAGCTTCTCCATTATCGGGGTAGTGCTCGCCCTGCTGACAGCCGTTAGTTGGGCGTTTGGCGCTGTCTTCCTGAAGAAAGAAGGAGGTGAAGCCGACCCCTTATGGCTCGTTGCCATTCAGAGCATGGTCGGAGGCTTATTGCTTACCGGAGCCGGTACGATGATGGAGTCGTGGTCGGACATCGTCTGGAACGTTCCTTATTTGTCAGGCTTGCTGTTCGGCACTATCCTGGGGATTCCCACAGCCTGGGTCATCTATTTCACGCTGGTCCGTTCAGGCGAAACCAGCAGAGTTGCGGCCAGCACGTTTCTTGTTCCGCTAATAGCGGTTATGACCAGCACGTTATTTTTGCACGAGCCGTTCCATCTCCTGCTTCTGCTGGGATTGATAATGATCGCGTGCAGCATATACCTGGTTAACCGGCCGGCAGTCCGTTCCGGGTCTTTACCCGCCATCCCGCCGGCTGGGCGAAAACTATCGAAGTAAAACAGACACTGTATCAGTTTCTGTGGACCATCCGTTAAGAAAGGAGCATTTTGCATTGTCTACTATTTTAGGTCTTTTTAAAAAATTGTTTTTGGGGGTGAATACTCAATATTTAGTAAAGTCGTACCTTATTTCGATTGCGGTAACTGGCTTTTTTCTGTATATGAATTTTGAAGATCAGCATAGCAGCAGTGCATTATTAACGGTCTATTTTTTATTAGCCGGTTTTTTATTTCCTTTCGCGGCAGTTTTATGGGACGACTTGATTAATACTTTGATGGGCGGTTATGCTATTATTTTGGCTTTGCCTCTGATGGTGATATGGAAACTAATCAAAATAATGTTGCTATATTTGTTTAGTCCGTTAATTGCCCCTATCGGCATGATTTATATTTATTTCGCAAATGGTTATCACAAAGAATGAGGTGTACGATAGTGGAGCCGGAATGATGGGCTGCCGCCGGACGAGGATGATCCCCTTAACGAAAACCGAATATTAATGGGGATCGCTCCGAAGTCAAATCTTCGTTTCCAAAGTGGCGGACAAATTTCAAGGTTTATTCTCCGCTTTTCACTGTTGCTGAAGGAATCCGGCCAAGCAGCCGGCTTCCCCAGCACACAGCTTCCATACAAGGCTATTCCGAAGACGATTCGGATGATTCCCCGTCGATTCTCTTCAGCACCTCCGTCAGTTCTTGCGGCTTCAGCAGCTCTACAGGGGATACTCCCTTCTCGAACTGAAAGGAATCCCCTTCAATGAGGACGACATACCGGTCTCCCAGGCGGGCCAGGTGCAGTTTGTTCCCATAATCGGCCAATTGCCCTTTGATCGTGACTCCGTCCAGCTTGAATTTCAGCTCCAGATCCTGCTTATGCTGAGTGAGCTGGACAGCCGCCTCCATGACCTGCTCGTGCTCCCACTTTTCCTGCAGGCTATCCCGCTTGTCGCTCGCCGCCCATATCTCCAGCTTCTCTTCCTCATCCAGTCTTTCCTCAGAGGACTGCTCCTCCCATTTCTGCTCAATATACTGATGCACCATATGAACGACCTGTTCATTCACAATTTCGGGCATCGGCTTCTCATAGGTGACGAACTTCAAGAAATCTTCAAAATAACGGGCATGCGAAGCCTGATGGATTTTCAGCTCCTGTTCCTCCAGCATTCCGTCCTCCGGCATATAGGGATACTGAATCGACTTGATGTTGCGGGCGCTGATGGCCATTTCCACCTGAGCCACAAGGCTTACTTCGGAAATCCGGGCAATCTTCGGCTCGAAATCGCACTTCATGACAAAGACGAAGGGCTCGTCGAAATAGGACGGCAATTTGGCGCTCGCTACTATGAACGCTCCGCCACGAACAGCGCTCGTATCCATGTACAATTGAACCATATCGTCGGCGAGCCGCTGAAATTCATCCGGACTGCCCGCCTGCCGTAATCCTTGGAACAAATTATAATTCGGATTGCTCGTCCATTCATGACCGGGTTCGACCACGAACCGCCCGATTTTGGTAGGAGTCTGCTCTGAGCTCGGATTTCTCTCTACTTTTCTTTTGCTGATTCTTGCGAACTCCCCGTCAAGAAACTGCTTCAGCTCGCTGGCCTCATATTGCTCGGCATCCATGGTTTGATAATGCCTGTACCGTTTACCGGACGCTGTGTCCTCCCCTTCGGCAGTAATGACGAAGAAAGATAAATAATGAACGTAAAATTCCATAAAGTTCTCCCTCACAAAATGTTCCAGCAGCCCTTACGGCTTCTAGGTCAGATGGGCAGAGCCCGCTCCAAGCTCATTGAACGCTTTGAGCAAAGTATATCGGTCGCGAACCCGGTGAGCTTCCCGCATACTGCGCTGCAGCAGCTCGCTGCCGATGCCCAGCTCCTCCGGAGCGGTCGGCCCTTCCATTCGTCCGAGCAATTCCCGCAGACGATCGGGAGACGGAATTTCGCTGATCCGCTTGCGGATGTCTTCCCAGCGGGCAAGGATCCTATCTCCCTTAACCAAATCCGTGCTTTCCAAACCGGAGCGAAGAGGAAATTCACCGCACGAGCCAAGCTTGTGATAGAGTGCGGAAATCTCCATGCTCGCCACTCCGATCTTCGCTCCGTGCAGCAGCTGCTTCTTTCCAAGACGCAAATATTCCATTTCCCAATAGTGGGATAAATGATGCTCCGAGCCGGAGGCCGGGTGCGATTGTCCGAATAGCTGCATGGCCAATCCGGATTGGATCAGCGAGCTCATTAGAATCCGGATGCCTTCCTCGCTTCTTCTGGCGATTTCTTCTGTATGGTCAACACAGGCGGATAATGCTTCCGCGGTTATCTCTGCCGCTGCCGGACAGTAAGGCTCGTCTGCTATCCAGTGAGAAAAGGTCCAGTCGAACAAGGACGTATATTTGCCCAGCATGT
Source organism: Paenibacillus residui (assembly GCF_042677205.1). Lineage (NCBI taxonomy): Bacteria > Bacillati > Bacillota > Bacilli > Caryophanales > Paenibacillaceae > Paenibacillus > Paenibacillus residui. Next base: position 34,398 of record NZ_JBHTIU010000102.1, on the reverse strand, counting down.
CGCCATAGCCCGCGGCGATCAGTGCAGCCGGAGCCTTGGCCAGAACCTCCAGGTCCGCGAACAGGGCGACCGGTGCTCCGGCCGGAATCGTCTTCTTCTCCCCCCGGATCAGAATCGGGGCTCCTTTGGAAGTAAAGCCGTCAACTGATGGAGCCGTGGGAACCGAAACGAAAGGCTTGTTCATTTTACTGGCGATCCATCGGACCATATCATGAATAGTGCCTGCCCCCACTGCAACAAGAATGTCATCGTCCGGCGAAATCTCGAGCATCACTTGAACGAGCGCCGCCTCATCCGCCACCACATCCCCCTGCCGATCAGGCTTAACCAGACATAGATGACAATCTATCCCCGCTGCAGACAAGCGGTCCATCAACTGTTGGCCCGCCGCCTCACAGGTATGGTCATCGGCAACGATAACCGTTCGCCTCCAGGAGTTTTCTATTAAATAGGGAGCTACATATTTTAAAGCACCCGCTTCGATCATGATTGTCTCCAGTGCCAGCGGATGATGATTCCCGCACGTACATCCGGCAGCTTTCCGGCGGATCGCTTGTTGAATGGTTTCCATCTGTTTTCCTCTTTTCCTGTTGAATCTCATAGAACAGGTAATATTGTATCATTTTTTGATCGTTGTTTACGTCATTGCAGCAAAAAAGTATGACCAATTGTTGCACAATATTTGTCATTCGCCGGCCTTCGACTATTATCCCCTTAAGGCAGGGTTTTGTCCATTTCACTGCCACGACCGCTGAAAAGCATGCAAATCTGCACGCTTTTGGCTGGTTAGCTCCATGTCCGCAGCAAAGCCTGAAAAAATACATCTTTTTTCTCGTTCCAGGGGTAATCGGGTGATTTGAGACCGAAATTGATGTATTATCGCAGGCTTTTCTCACAAACGGTATGAATCGCTTCAAAATTGATGCATTATCGCAGGAATTTCACCTTCGGAACGTATCCGCCCGCACTCCATAGAATTCGGAGCCTAGACCTTCCTCTAAGCGCGGTCGCTCATCCTGACATTGCTTCGATATTGGCTTAACCATTACTTCGCGAGAGTTACCCGGGACTTTTAGCCAATGCAAAAAAACAGGAAAACAGCGTTTCGGACTGAAACCGCTGCTTTCCCTAATTTACGTGCTATGGAGCTTTCTCAGGCATAAATTATGCGGAAAAATAGGCCATCTGCACACAAACCGGCTTGGGAACCGGAACGGAGCTGCCGGTAAACGTCAGCTTGCCGCTCTCCCGGTCCACCCGGAATACCGTCAAATTATTCGTATCCCGATTAGCCGCGATCAAGAAATCTCCGTCGGGGGTCAGCGCGAAATGGCGGGGATGCTTTCCTTCGGTCGATACATGTTCAATCAGGGTCAGCCGGCCGGATTCTCCATCAACGGAATAGACCGCTATGCTGTCATGTCCCCGGTTAGAGCCGTACAGGAAACGGCCATCCCGCGATATTGTAATTTCGGCACATGTATTTTCCCCATGGTAATCCGCAGGCAGCGTCGGAACGGTCTCCATCGGCTGGAGCTTCCCCGTCGAAGCATCGTAACGCAAGGAAGTGATCGTCGAATCCAATTCGTTAATAACATAGGCATATTTGCCTTCCGGATGGAAAACGAGATGACGGGGCCCCGCTCCCGGATGAATTTCTGTCTCGCCGATATGTACCAAGGCTTCCTTCACCTTATCGATGCGGTAAGTCATAATGCGGTCGAGGCCTAAATCCGGCACATAAACATATTGTTCGTCCGGGCTGAAGAAGGCCGAATGAGGATGGGGCTGGGTCTGGCGTTCGGGATGAACGCTGCGGCCTTCGTGCTGCTTCGTATCGAGAAGCTTGCCGACGGTTCCGTCCTCGTGAAGAGAGAGCAGGCCTACCTTCCCTCCGTGGTAGCTGGCTACAACCAGATAACGGTCCTCCGCATCTCTCTGAATATGGCAGGTTGGAGAATCAACCGTAGCAGCCTGATTCAGCCGGGTAATCGTTCCTTGCCGGGGGTCAATGCCGAACGAAACAGCACCTCCCGAACGTCCTGCGGCGGTCTCGGTTTCTTCGATAGAATACAGCTTTAACCTTGCGGCATCAAGGTTTAAGAACGTCGGGTTCTTCAACCCCGCTGCTTGATCCAACAGAGCCAGCTTCCCTGTAGTGCTGTCGAGAGAATAAACGTACACCCCGCTATCTGAAGCTTCCGCATAAGAGCCGACAAAAACAAGCATACGAGCCGAATTGGCTGTCATTGTATAACTCCTCCTCTTCCTGATTGACCAAAGTACTTTACCCTTTACAACTATATTTAATGTACACTTTTCCAACCGGGAAGACAAATTTCGATATGCGTTGGATATCCAGGGACCCAGACAAGCATATTTAATAGAATTGTTGCAGACCAATTATAATCTTCGACAAGAAAACGGGATCTGAATCTTCCTCTTGATGCCGCTTGGTGTTGGAGTTATCGTCAGGCGTTGCTTGCAAGATTCGGACCTCCCCTTCGCTCGTCCGTCACCGTAACGGAACTCAGCAGCCTTATTTCTTTCATAAGGCGTCTTTATAGTATACAACGGAACTGAGCGCCTCTATTTGAGCAATCAGAATCAAAATACTCGCAATTTGAAGGCAATAACGTCTCTCCGTTCCGTAAGATTTCGAACCTGACCCTTTTTCGCCCAATAACGTCGCTCAGTTCCGTAAGCCCCCCCGCCTATGCTTCGCAGACTCGTGCCAACCATTCAATAGATAGGTCCGATATCGTCTATTTCATCCCACATCCCACGCCACCTTATCAAAACGAAGTGGAACCACCCATAGCCCCAAAGATTTTATATTTAAAGCTCCTACCGGACCTTTTCGAAGATAAATAGCCCGGTATTAGCGGAAGCTTTTTATGTCAAAAGGAATTTTTCTTTTACACCGTATTAACGCTGAAAGAACTTATTCGGCACTGAGAATTCCACCGGGAACGGTGAAGAGCAGACTACATAAAGCTCGCAAGACAATGAGAAAAGTATTGGAGGTAGATTCCCCATGAAGGACGCGGATTGGGAGCGATTGCTCAAACAATCTTTAGCTTCCACAGCTGAGCCCGAAGACAAGTTGAATGAGAGCCTAATCCATCAATTAAAGGAGCGCAGTCAGATGAAGCATAAATATAGAAAAAGATTATCCGCTGGATTATTAGCCGCTGTATTGCTGCTAGCACTGTCCGTATCGGCTTATGCGGCCGCTCAGTTATTCAGCGCCAAGCAAATCGTCGACCATTTGGGCGATAAGCTGTTAGCGGATGCGTTTGAGAGCAAAGATGCCATTCAAATTAATCAATCAAAAACTTCCGGAGACTATCGTTTTACGCTGCATGGTCTAGTTTCGGGGGCAGGTCTTAGTGAATTTCCCCATTCTGCGGAGGAAATATATCCTGACCGGACATATGTGGTTGTATCGATAGCGAGACAGGATGGCAAGCCGATGCCGGATACTCGTGATCCTGAATATGGCAAGGAGCCTTTCTTCATATCGCCGTTGATCAAAGGTCTGGAGCCATGGCGGATTAACATCGCTTCCATGAGCGGCGCATACAGCGAGACCGTTATAGATGGTGTCATGTACAGACTCCTTGAATGCGATCAGGTGGAAATATTTGCAGACAGAGGGTTATACTTGGCGATCAGCAGCGGCAAGACGTTTTATAGCACCGAGGCGTTTAGATATGACGAGATTACGGGGGAAATCCAACCTAAAGAAGACTATCCCGGCGCCGCGGTGCTGTTCGATCTCCCTCTCGACGCGGCAAAAGCGGACCCAGTCAAGGCAGAAGCTTATGTGGAAGCAGTTTTATCGTCTTCGAGAAGTAACGAACGCCACACCGAAGAATGGGGAAACTGGATGAAAGATTTTAAGGCCAAATTACGTAACGGCGAGAGGATCGGCGAAACTATTCCCGAATCCGTGAAGGAAGTAAGCTATGACGATGCGGGAAATATCATTTATACTTTTGACGATGGTCGGAGCACAACGGAGTCTCCTGAGCAGTTGTTCGAGGAAGGACAAATTGGATTTTCGGATAGACGGCTCTCCATCAGCGGGGGGGCTGACGATACCTACGAGGCGGTGCTGTTCCACAGAGACGAAAACGGAGTGATTACCGGCAGAATCGTTGTGTTGGATGAAGAGCCTCCATTCCCGAAATCTCATAACCCATAAAGCCTAATTTGTTATTCAATTGATCTTGCGGTTAATTAACATTTTTTCCATTCTACTGAAAATGGCCGGGAAACCTTCGCCGGAGTCGGCTATCCAAGCTTAGTTTCAGTTAAGGGCTTGCTGAACAACACTCCCCTTCAGCAAGCCCTTTCCCTTTAATTCTATGAAATTAAATCGGGTCCACCTGCACCGCCGCCTGTTTGCCGCTGAGCTGAATCCCCGTCTTCCTGCGGCCCGCCGCGCTTAAATCCTTCGTCAATTCCTCCAGCAGCTCCTTCGCCTGCGGACCTTCCTTCCCTTGAATGCGCACAACGAGCCATACCGAATGGCCTGATTTCAGCATTCGCTCCGCCTGCTGCTTTTTCGTTTCGTAATCATGTGCTTCTATTTTCGGAGTCAGCCGAATTTCCTTGAGCTTGGGCTTCTGCTCGCGTTTGCGTTCCTGCTGTGCCTCCTGCTTGGCGGCTCCCGCACGAATTAATCGGCAGGGCGGGGGACTACTCATTAAAGAGGTGCATACGAGATCCACCTTCAACTTTCTGGCCATGGCCAGAGCTTCGGATGTTGCAACGATGCCCAAGTCCTCTCCATCCACACCGGTCAGATGAACCTCGGCGGCTTTGATTTTTTCATTTTTGATCATTGTGAATCCACCTGTACTTTCGCTATAATGAACCCATATTACCGCCTGGAAGGGGATTTTTCAATGGGCCGCAAAGAGATGGAAGAGCAAATCATCGCCAATTATGAACGGGACGAGCAAATGATGATCCTTATATTCGCCCAATGGTGCATCAACCACGACCTGGATCCGGTAGAGCTATACCTGCGGGCCTATCCTGATCAGGCTGCCAATCCTGCTCTGCAGCAAGCGATGGAACTGACCGTGCCCAAGGAAGAAGCCGGAGATATTCCGGATGATACTTTGCTCGGCGTGTTATCCATGTTCGGCAACGACGATTTAGCCTTCGTGGTCACCGAGGAAATCGGCAAAGCGAAGCAAGCGGGACGGAACTCGCTCCATCGCTGAATGTTCTTAAACCAAGTTGGCATAGGGAATTTAAGCAGGCCCTGTTTCACTTTTTTTAAAAAACGCGCGCCAATCGGAACGCATTGGGGCGCTGTATGGCGGCGGTTGGTCAGACACCATGATCATAACCGGTATGAGGCTAACGAATAGGTCCAACCGGATAATTATTTTTGCCTCAAGCCGCCTCCAAGACTGGAGACTCGTGGCGAACGCAACGATTCAATGGGAGGGAAATGGGATTGGAGAAAATCAGACTTAGAGCCGCCGCTTTAATTATTGAGGAGCAATCGATCCTGCTCGTAGAGTTCAGAAATGAGCAGGATGATGGAGTTCACTACAATCTTCCGGCGGGAGGAGTGGAACCCGGGGAAACGCTGGTTGAAGCCGCTATTAGAGAAGCCAGAGAGGAGGCTTCCGTTGATATTGACGTTGGCCCGGTTGCCTTCGTCTACGAATATCAGCCGGCCAAGAACAACTACATTTATGGGGATGTTCATTCCGTTGGTATTACCTTCGCCTGCCGGCTTAAGGACGGCTCTGTTCCCCGTCTCCCGGACCGTCCCGACCCGGCCCAGACAGGTGTTAAATGGGTACCGTTATCGGAATTGAGCTCGGTTCAGCTATACCCGGAAATTGCGGATGACATTCTGAATTATTGCAACGGACACGACTATCGTAATTACGTCGAGGAGCACGAAATACAGTCGGAGAAAGCCGGAAATGATTAACATTCACCTCTAAGTATCGGATGCAAAAAAAGGAAAGCTGGGCCGTCTGACGGAATCGGTTTCAGCTGATTTCAATAAAAATGGTCGCAAAGACCTGCACTATTGCTCGTTTTTTTTCAGATTGTCGGCGATGTGTCAGCTTTAAGTTAGCACTTACTAAGAGATAAGTTGAACCCGACATTACATAGCCCCTCATCAATGTCATCGCGCGCGCCTCTCCCGGCGCGCGCTGCGGCTATGTATGGCGGATCTTCAGATCCCATACTAATATCCGATTGACATCGCAACATCGGACAGTCCCCCTGGCCCCCGATAGTGACCCATTATCGTATCGTCGGACAGTCCCTTGGTACCCAATACAACTCATCATCGCATCGTCGGACAGTCCCCGGGACCTTCACGACCCATTATCCTTCCTCCGCCGCTCGCGACAGAGCCTTCAAATCCTTCATGATGCCCGTCTCATCCTTGCCGAAATAATCATGAAGCTTTAAATAAACTTCATACAGCTTGTCGTATACCGGCCGGTGCTCCGGAATCGGCTCGTATACCTCCGTCTTGCCGGCAGCCATCTTCCGAATGGCGTTCTCCATCGTATCGTAGCCGCCTTCTGCCGCCCCGGCCGCTACCGCACCGCACATCGCCGCGCCCAGCGCTCCGATTTCGTTGGACAGAGGCACTTGAATGCTGCGGCCGGTAACATCCGCATAGATTTGCATTAGCAGCCGGTTCCGCTTCGGCAGCCCTCCGGCCGCATACAATTCGGTTACCTCGATCCCGTTCGCCTCGAACGTATCGATAATTTTGCGCGTACCGAAGGCTGTAGCCTCCAGCAGCGCCCTGTAAATCTCTGCGGGACGGGTGGACAGAGTATATCCGACGACCATCCCGGTCAACCCGGCATCCATCAAGACCGAGCGATTGCCGTTCCACCAATCCAGCGCCACAAGTCCGGTTTCCCCCGGCCGATAAGAGCCGGCCTCCTGTTCGAGCCGTTCATGAACGGATAATGACTCTACGCCGTTCGCCGAACCGGGTAATGGAGGAACGCCATTCTGAACGAACCAGCCGAATAAGTCGCCAACGGCCGCCTGACCGGCTTCATAGCCGTAATAGCCCGGAATGATGCCATCCTTTACTACGCCGGCCACTCCCTGAACGAATTTCTCCTCGGGAGACATGAGCATATGGCAGGTTGACGTTCCCATTACCATGACCATAACCCCGGGTTCATAAACTCCCGAACCGGGAACCGCGGCGTGCGCGTCAATCATCCCCGCGGCTACGGCGGTGCCGGGCCGAAGCCCGATTTCCCGTGCTATTTCCGGGCCCAAGACCCCCGCTCTATGGCCTACCGCAACGACCTCGCCCCGCAGCTTCGTGTCGGCGACACGCTCCAGCTCGGGATGAAGCTCCCGCAAATAATCGGCAGGAGGGAATCCGTCGTGCCACATCCCCTTGTAACCGGCTCCGGCGCGGTTGCGCACCCAACGGCCGGTTAATTGATAAACAATCCAGTCGGCCGCTTCCACGAACCGGTCCGTGCGATCATATAGATCCGGGGCCTCGTTCAGCACCTGCAAAATTTTCGGCAGCATCCATTCGGATGAAATTTTCCCCCCGTACCGCTGCAGGAACGGCTCCCCACGCTGCGCCGCAAGCTCCGTAATCCGGTGTGCTTCCTCTTCAGCGGCATGGTGCTTCCACAGCTTCACCCAGCTGTGCGGGTGCTCGCGAAGCTCCTCCTTGAAGCATAGAGGCGTTCCCGATTCATCGACCGGAATCACCGTGCAGGATGTAAAATCAATACCCAATCCGATCACATCATCGGGGCTGACCCCGGATGACCGCAGCACAGCGGGAATTCCTTCTTTAAGAACTTGAAGATAGTCGCCCGGATGCTGCAGCGCCCAGTCCCGTTTCAGCTTCACACCTGTATCGGGCAGGACGGAAGTAATGACACCGTGCGGATATTTGACGATATGTACCGCCGCTTCCCTTCCGCTGCCGGCATCAGCCAGCAGGACCCTTCCCGACTCCGTCCCATAGTCGATCCCTATAACATACTTGCCCATGACGTCCCTCCTTACTTATAAAGCGGCCCGAAAGCCGCGCAGGCCCGATAATCCGCCCCGACCGGCTCGGCTTCTCCGAAGGCGGACCACGCACTAGGCCTGAAAATCCGCTCCTCCGGCACATTATGCATCGAAACCGGAATCCGAAGCATGGATGCCAGCGTAATCAGTTGGCCTCCAATATGCCCGTAACTCAAAGCACAGTGGTTGGAACCCCAATTATACATGACGGAGTACACATCTTTAAACGCTCCCTTCCCGGTAAGCCTGGGAACAAACCAGGTGGTCGGCCAGGTCGGATTGGTCCGCTCCACCAACACGGAGTGAATGTCATCCGGTACATCCGCCGTATACCCTTCCGCAAGCTGCAGAACAGGACCGAGGCCCTTCACCAGATTGAGGCGGGCCATCGTTACCGGCATGCTCCCAGCCGTCACAAACTGTGAGGAAAAGCCGCCTCCCCGGAAAAAGTCGACGGCCGGACACCATTCCGTCGCCTCCAGACATGTCCGCATCTCCTCCTCCGTTATTTCCCAGAACGGCTTCATGACCGGATGCCCGTCGGCCTGCTGGCGGCCGGTACCGTCCAAAGAGGCGGCACCCGAATTGCTCAAATGAATCATCCCGCCGGCCGTCAGCCCTTCAAGAGTCTTTCCGGTCACCCGCCGGACCGCCTCCGGACTCCAATAAGTTCTCACATCGGCGAAGATTTGTGCCCGATCCGTAAGCAAATGCCCGAACAGCATCGTGACCGCGTTCAGTGAATCGTTTTCCGTAGCAAACATATAAGGCTGCCGGATTCCGTCCCAATCGAACGAACTGGTCAGAATCGCTTCCATAAAGTCCCCGTTAGGGAAATAATCTGTCCAAGCGCGCTGCCCCTGGAAGCCCCCCGCAATCGCATTATGTCCAAGCGCTTCCTCGCCGTAACCGAGCGACGCCAGCTTGGGATTGCCGGCCATCAAATCTTTGGCGATCAGAGCCATTTTGACGACAAACTGCCAATCCTCATCCTTCTGGGCACGTGTTCTTCGCAGAGAATCCGGGTTGACATCCCTGCCTTCCCTGCAGTGTCTTTTTACCCAATCCAGTGCCCGCTCATATTCCTCGGGGTCAAAAATATTCATCTGGATGCGCCGGACGAACTCGCTCATGTCGACATATTCGTTTCTCATGCCCAAATAATGTTGGAAAAAGTCCTCGTTAACGATGCATCCGGCAATTCCCATCGATACCGTCCCTATGGACAGATACGATTTGCCCCGCATTTCCGCAACCGCTAGGCCGGATTTGACGAACTGCAGCAGCTTCTCCTGAACGTCCTCCGTAATGGTCGTATCATCGATATCCTGAACATCCTTGCCATAGATCGTGAAGACCGGCAGCCCTTTCTGATTATGCGCGGCGCTTACGGCAGCCAGATAAACCGCCCCCGGGCGTTCGGTGCTGTTGAAGCCCCAGACCGCTTTCGGCATCAGCGGGTCCTGATCCATCGTTTCGGTTGGATAACACCAGGAAGGAGTGACCGTGACCGTCAGCCCGACACCGTTCCGGGCGAATTTCTCGGCCGCTTGAGCGGCTTCCGCCACTCCTCCAATACAATTATCGGCTATAACGCATTCCACGGGCAACCCATTCGAATGCTTCAGCTTTTGTGAAATTAAAGCGGCCACCGACCTGGCCATTTCCATCGTTACATTTTCCAGCGATTCCCGAATTCCGCCCCGGCGCCCGTCGACAACCGGACGAATGCCAACCTTGGGCATCTGCCCATTCAATCGATTTTTAACGGATATGCTCATCGTTATGTCCTCCTATCGGATTTGCTCCCGAATTATATTTATATAGAAAAAACTATCGTTCACTCTGCAGCCTTTTCGTGCAAAACCACCTCCTTCCATTCGTTCCATGGCCATGATCGTGATGACAAGCACAGAAATCCCGGATAATAGGTAATCGTTTACCTTAATTCAGTAAAAAAAGGACGGTCATTGTTTACCTAAAAAAACAACCTGATTTCCCGTCCGATTTTTTGCTGCTTTTTTACCCTATTGGCTGTTGTTCTCAGTTCCTTCCATAATCGGTTTGAAAATTTCTTTATAGGGGCCGGTTCCCCCATTTAACAGCCGGTCGCACAAAATACGGCCTGCCGCCCGGCCCATTTCGTAAGGCGATTGCCTGATCGAGATCATATCGGGCCACAGCAGCTCCGCAGCCTCTACTTGACCGTAGGAAGCCAGGATGAAATCCTCCTGCAGTCGGCACCCCCTCCGGACCAATTCCAGCATCAGGCCATAAGCCATCGTGTTGTTGAAGCATAGCAATGCTGTGGGCCGCTGGCTCAGTTGCAAGAAATAACGGGCTGCCTTCTCGCCGCTTTCCTGGGTGAAAGTGCCGTAGAACTGCAGTTCCTCCTCCACCGGGAATTGATAATGCCGCATCGCTTGAAGATATCCGGCATAGCGGTCAGACCCCGTGCTTACATTGGATGGACCGTGGATCACCCCAATCCGCTTGTGTCCTTGTAGTATGAGGGACTCTGTAAGCATATAAGCGCCGCGAATGTTATCCTCCTGGATAAGATCGATGGAGTCGTCCTCTTCCTCCAGCCTTCGGTCGACCAGAATAACAGGAGTGCCGGAAGCCTGGATACTCCGAATCAACTCGTCATTGGCACCCGATGTGGCCAGAACAAGCGCATCCACTCTTTTTTTGTACAGAACCTGCAGCAGCTCGCGTTCCTTATCCGGCGATTCGTCTCCACTGCCGAAGATCAGGTTGTAGCCCTTGGAGTGCACCTCATCCTCTATTCCTCGCGATATTTTCATAAAATACGGATTGGATATATCGGGAATAACGATGCCGATCGTATTGGTTTGCTCCATCTTCAAGCTCCTGGCGACCGCATTCGGCTGATAATTCAGCTTCTTGACAGCGGTATAAACCCTTTGCTTGACCTCTTCCGTCGCGTATCCCTTACGGTTAAGAACCCTCGATACAGTGGCTATGGAGACTCCGCTTTCCTTGGCCACCTCTTTAATGGTTATTCTGCTCACTTGCCTTCATCCGTCTCCCATCCAGTAATCGTTTACACAATTTTTTATAAAAAAGCCCGTCGACAACCCGGCCTTCATTATTTTCGGATAACGCTCTTGTTAAAATGTAAACCTTTTATATGAAAATAATATAAATGCCGGTTTTTGACAAGACTTTTCTGTTCTACACGGGAAAAACGGTCCGATCAGCCCATATTTAAGCAAATCGAACCGTTCCTAAGGCTCCATGTCCGCCTATTCTTGGCAGCCTTCTCTGTACAGAGACTCGTTTTATAACAGGTGAGGCTGCCGGGTTTGTTCAAATATAAGAAAGTATAAGTTTTCATCTATACCTTTTCTTGTATTTCATCGGTAAACGCGCCCGTCCTAAGGACGGCGATAGCCGTTTATCCTTGACTCATACCAGTATCCGGTCAAGCCTTGTTCCAATCTCAGGAGCGCTTCCAGATAGTAATAATCGCCCCAGATCATGAAATCGTCAGGACCCCTTCCCCCGCGAACATGGTAGGATCCGTGCTTGATCAGGCCTTCCGCCTCCGGCATGGCCATCGTCGAATAATTTTCGACCAGCGACTCCATCGTCCGCCGTACCGCCTCCCCGAATTTGGCCCGTTCCGGATCATTCTCGTCCAGATGGGAAATTAGTTCAAGCAGACCGGCAGCGGCAATGGCCGAAGCCGAGCTGTCCCGCGAGGTGTCCTCGTTGACAGGTACATCGAAATCCCAATAAACGACCTGATCTTCCGGAAGCCGCTCGATGAAATAATCGGCCATCCGTCTGGACGTTTCCAAATACAACGGATTTTTCGTATAGCGATAGGAAAGGGCGAATCCATAGATTCCCCAAGCCTGGCCGCGCGTCCACGTGGATCCGTCATGATAGCCTTGATGCGTGCCGCCGCCGATTGGAGTACCATCCTCGGAATTGAAATAGAACGTATGGTAGGAAGAATCATCTCCCCGCACCAGATAACGCCGGCTCTTATCGGCTTGGATGATGGCGGCGTCCCGGTACCCGGCATCGCCGGTTTGTTCGTACGCCCAATACAGCAGCGGCAGATTCAACAGGCAGTCAATGATGATCCTGCCGCCGTTCCGGGGATCTCCCTCCGGTCCCCAGGCTTGAATATATTGTCCGCGGGGGCGCCAGCGTTTCATCAGCTTGTCCGCGGCGCGAAGCGCCAGTTGCCGGGCCTCCACGTCCTTTTCTACGATCCAGCCCGCTTTGGCCGACAAGGAGTACAGAAAGCCGATGTCATGGTGATCCAGAAATAGATCTTTATCCAGACGCTCGCTGAAGCTCCTTACTTGCGCCCGGGCCGCCTCCCGGAAAAATTCGTCTCCCGTATATTGATAGCAAAGCCAAATCATGCCGGTATAGAATCCATCGATCCAATCGTTGTTTTCTTCCCATTGGTAGCGGCTTTCTCCGCGCGCGGAAAGCTTACGGTCCGGCTGCTTGTCGATAATATGGGGAAACCTCAACCCATGCTTCTCGATATTTCGTCTCGTTTTTAATACTGCATCCTCAATCGCTTGCTTCCACATTGATCAGGCCACTCCTATCCTATTTATATATTTAAGGCAAGAATTCGCCAAAGCTCGCAAATCCGTCAGCTTCTCGGCTGCAGAATAAGCTCCAGCGGCTCTGCATCCTTACAGTCTAATTCGAGCACAGTCTGCCCGCCTTCGGAGGACACGATCCGAATCCGGGGATCCGTGGAAGCCGTCTCCCATTCCCCTTCAATCGTCAGCTTCATCGTGTGCATAATACTCTCCGAGTGCTGCCAACTGCGCGAATAGATGCTCACTTCCTTTTGTACGCCGTTCTCGTCATATTGATCTTCCTCGATCCCTTCATACAAACGCAGATCGGGATCGACTACGCTCATAACGAGCCGGTCTCCTTCCTGGCGGGTCATGACCATTGACGGAGTATCCACGGCACGGATCAGCCCCTGATTCACTTGCTCGCTCGCTTCAAACAGGGCATAGCCGGTAATTCCCGTGGCCCGGTCCTGCACAATATGCGCCATGCGATCCTGCTGCAGAACGCGGTACGGGGCCTGCTCCGGATCGGCCATCGCTTCCGCGAAGGCGGCCATTCGGTCGGCATCCGTATTTACCTGGACGGCATATTGGTACTTGCCGTTCTTCGGCGCCTTGCCGTGTTCGATCCAGGCCGTCGCGAATGTTCCGGAAGTATCGGAGTCATCCTTCTGATGCTTCGAATGCTGCTCCGATCGCGTCATGGCAATGGTCTGGCCGGCCGGGACGTAATAGCCGTTGGCTTTGTTGTCGACCAGCCAGGCGTCCCGAGTAAGCTCGTGGCGCTCCTCATACGGGAATTCGGTAATGGCCCCTTCCCCGGACATCCAGACCGGGTCCGCAGTTTCCGGCATATGATTCTGGAACAAGGTCGTCTCTGTAGGAAACTCCCGGTTATCATTCTCGATATCCGAACCGAGCGCTACGATCCGGTCGTCGAAGAAGAAGTACGACTTGCGGGCACGGTGAGACCCGTCATATTTCGGGTGCTCATGAAGCTTCATCGCGAACATTCCGTTGCGACCCTCCAGACTTAACCCGCCCGAATACGTCTCATCGGACAACAGCATTTCCTCAAACCCGCTGAAGCGGTCCACGTTGCGGACATCGGAGCGAAGCCGGTCCAGCGGCAGATGAATGGTCGTCGTGCCCGGCCAGCGGTTCCAGTCCCAGCCTTCCTGCACATACCCGCTGTCCTTGTGATTGACCGGAGCGCCCTGACCCATGATTTGCAGTTGTCCGTATGACATGTATCGCCCGTACAGATTGGCGTCCAGATAAGTTTCATTTCCCCATAGATAACGGCTGTACCCTTTGACTCCTACCAGCCAATGATCTCGGCGGTGCAAACCGAGACTGGCATAATTCATCGCCCAATGTCCGTTCGGATCCGGCTCGGCTGCGATGCCCAACGCCCGGAACTGGCGGACGGTCGCATCCTCTTTATCCGCCAGCCGCAAGTAAGCGGCCGCCACGTCGCGGTCCACCGGCTCGCTGCCGTCCGGGGACCCGGCCAGAGCCATGTAGCGGAAAGGCGGAACAACTAGGGCACCCTTGCCGTCCGGATGCCGGCCGGAGATGCTGATCAGCCACTGCGTCTTGTTGGAGTACAGGCGCATGGCAAGCAGGGCTTGCTTCAAGGTCTCGTGCGCATCCTCCTCGACACGGAACGGAGTGCCGGACAGGACATACATGATCGGGGTCACTCCGTTGAAAGCATCCTTGGCGTAAGCCGGATAATGATTCGCGTGATGATAGGCCGAGCCGTCCTTCTTGAACGCCGGCTCCAGTCCTTTGGCCGGGCGAAGCCCCTGCGACAGCCAGGCGGAGAAGCTCTGCAGATCCCGCACCTTGGCCGGTGCGTCCTCCTGCACGAGTATGCTGGCCAGCATGCCGTTAAGCGTCGTGTTGAGGATGTCGATATTGCCCTCCACCTGCTCCGGCGGCATGTACATTTTTCCGGCACCGCTCAGCCAGAACAATGACTTCTGCGTCCGTTCGAGCAGACCGGCCTCCCTTAGCACATCCCGCATCAAGAAAGCAGAGGAATAAAATCCACGTATGTTATAGCCCAGATGATGCATCGTTCCCTGGCCGCTGCCGTAATTCCAGCCCTGATCGGCCAAATGATCGGCGAGATCGATATACATTTGACCCAGTTCCTCACGCAATGCAGGTTCTTCGGCGGACAGGTACGTATTGGCGACCAACTGCATGAAATCGGTAAAGGCTCTCAGATCGACGGTGTTGTTCAACTGCTTGAAAGGCTCCTTCAGCTCTTTGGGAACCTGGTCGAAATGAGGCATAAAAAGCGAGCCCCCCCGGATCGCGCCGTCTTCGCGCACCATTCCGAACGCAGCGTATTTGCTGCGGATGTCGGCCAGCAGTGCTTCCGTAATTTTCTGCTTCTTAAATACGAGCTCGGTAAACTTGCCCTCCAGGGCGCGGAATGCGGCCAGGTCCGCTTCGTTCACGGCTGCCGGCGGCTCCGGAGGCGTCTGCTGCGAATAATGCAGGAGCCCCAGCCAATGGGCATTGGCGGCCTCCATCACCCCCGGGTTGACGAACGGAACCTGCAAATCCGGCGTATGATGCCGCGGGTCGAGCGGAGTGGACAGCATCATGGAATCGAAATACAGGGTCCCCGAGCCGGATTCGGGAGCCATGACGGTCATCCGGTTCATCGCGGGATGAGGAGTTCCCTCCATATCGCGCTCGAACGATACCCAGGCGGTCCGCCAGCCGCTGAAATCCAGCTTCATCTCGAACCAACTGTCCGCTTTGTTGCCTCTCCCGAACTGGAAGGTGATTGTATCGTCTTTCGGCTCTTCGTTATAAACCCAGACGACGAACGTCCGGATCGACTGGTCGCGGTCGTTCGGAACGAACGGCCGAAAGCCGATTTTCTCTTTCGCGACCAGCCTGGACCCGCTCTCGTAATCCCAGCGAAGCGAATGGCCCCCGTCCTTGGCATGGCGGGCGCTCACTTCCAGCTTGCCCCCGCCTTCCGCGGCGAAGCTCTTGGGGACCCCCTTCTCGAACGTGAAGAGCGGAATGCCCATCGCCGCAGCCTCCTGCTCCAGCCTCTCGGCGAGCGGCAGACTGCTCTCCGCCTGCATGGCGCCCCCGGCCGCCGCCATCACCTGCTGCGGACTCGAAGCCAATGCCTCGGCCGGCCAGGCTGACGGCACCAGCATTGCCGCTGCGATCGGCAGGGCGATAAGCCTCCGCCAGCGATTCAGCCCAGATTCGGATAACGGCAGCGCCGGCACGCGATGCAAGCCGTTTCCCTTGCTCTGTTCCTGCTTCAGTCGATCCATTCTTTGACCGCGAGGTCGTGTCATCATCAACATTCCCCTCTCTTTTCCGGCATGAAATCGCTATCAAAAATGATTTATAGGAACGCCCTGTACAGGGCGGATTCCACTGAAGTATTGACGGTCAGTCCAGAACAAACGGATCCTGCGTGCGCTGCAGGTACTTCCGAAGCTCCTCCTCCAACCGGGCAGCCACCGGCGACTCCGCTGCGCTTGAGAGGCGCTCCGGATTAAGCTGGTACGGATCGGCATCGTTGTCGTACAGAAGCCGCTCCGTCCCTTCCCCTGGCGAATAGCCCCGGTTCACGACATAGGTGTACCGTTCCGTGCGAACCCCGCGCCAGCCATACTGCTTATTGTCGAGACCCGCCCGGGCGAATTGCTCGAGCACATCCTTTCTCCCGGGTACGGCCGCGAGGAAGGCGGACGACGGCCGGTTCCCCTCCGTTCCGAGCAGCGATCCCGAGACATCCGTCCCCTCGACCGTATCCGGAATGGCAATACCTGCGAGACCCAGCAGCGTCGGCATAATATCCGGGCTGTTAAACAGAACATCGGTCGTTCCCGGCGCCATCCGGTCCGGCCAGCGAATGACGCACGGAATCCCGATCGATTCCTCGTGCCAGGAATGCTTCGCCATCAGACCGTGCGCCCCCATCAGCTCGCCGTGATCCGAGGACAGCACGACGATCGTATCCCGTTCGAGCCCAAGCTCCTCCAGCGCGGCAAGCAGCCGGCCGAACTGCTCATCGATCCCCGTTACCGCTGCATAATAATCGCGCATATACTGCTCCAGCTTGTCGCGGCCGGCTTCGAAGGGCTCTCCCGTGTGCGCCTGCAGCGTATCGTACCGGACATTAGGCCGGAACGGTACCTCCCGGTCCCGATAGATCTCCTTGTACTTGTCCGGGACCAGCTCGAACGGGCTGTGCGGCGGGTTCCATGACAGGAACAAGGCGAATGGGCGGTCCCTATCCAATCGGCGCATATAATCGATCGCCACGTCCGTTTCGTGCTCGCAAGACCACTGCGAGACCTGGATCATCTCCGGGGTGTCCCTCCAATAGTGGGGCTCCAGATGATGGTCATAGGCTCCGTAGGAATACCAGAAATCGAAGCCGTGCCGCTTCGGTCCCGGCGGAGTGTAGGCATCCCAGTGCCTAGCGCCCGATTCGGGCTCGTCCGACACATTCTGCTCCGGCAGGTCCAGATGCCATTTTCCGATGTAACCGGTCTGATATCCCGCTTCCTTCAGCACATCCCCGATGCCGATCTCCTCCGGGCGCAGCATGAGGTCCGCACCCAGTTTGCAGTTAGTATAAACGCCGGTGGACAGCGGATATCGTCCGGTCATGAGCGCCGCGCGGTGCGGCGAACAGAGCGGGGTGCTGGACAGAGCGTTGCGGAAGACAAGGCTCTCCTGCGCGAACCGGTCGATATGGGGCGTCAGCACCGGGTCCTCTCCGGCGAAGCCAACCGCCTGCCGCCGCCATTGATCGGCAAATACGTACAATATATTAGGGCCTTTGGCAGCCATATCATCCCTCCTGATCCGATAGTGACATGTTCGGGGGTCAAGTAGCGTTTTTTCCTTACAATCAGCCTTTAACTGCGCCTGCCGAGATTCCTTCGATAAAATGATCCTGAGCGAGGAAATACACGATGATCGTCGGGACGATCGCCGATACCGCAGCAGCCATAAGCGGGCCGTATTCGGTGCTGTACTCGGTTTGGAAATGCTGCATTCCGAGCTGAAGCGTGAACAAGCTATCCGAATTCAAGTAAATGAGAGGCCCCAGGAAATCATTCCAGGAATGCATGAAAGTAAAAATGATCAAGCTGGCGATGGCCGGCCGGGTAAGCGGCAGTATAATCCGCAAGTAAATGCCGAATTCATTCAAACCGTCGATGCGCGCCGCTTCGGACAGCTCCTCCGGAATCGTCATGTAGAACTGCCGGAACAGGAACACCCCGAACGGGCTGAACGCGCCGAGCAAAATAAGCGCCCAATGATTATTGACCAGACCTAGCTCCTTCATCAGCAGGAACTGGGGAATCATCATCACCTGATACGGAATCATCATCGTGGCAAGATACAGCAAGAACAGCTTGTCGCGTTCCGGAAACCGCACCTTGGCAAAGGCGTAAGCCGCCATCGAGCAGGTAAACACCTGTAAAACGGTCGTGATTCCGGCAATTTTCAACGTATTCAGATAGTAAGTAAGAAAGGGAACCTTCGTCCAGACTTCAACATAGTTGCTCCAATAAAACTTGCTTGGAATCCACTGGATCGGAAACCCGAAAATTTCCGCCTCGGACTTGAGCGATGCCGAAATCATCCAGAGAAGCGGGACAATCATGGAGAGTACAACCAGGATCAGAAAAATGTACAACAGAGCTTTGCGAATTCGCGGCAGCGCTCTTCCGCTTCGGCGTGCGGATCCGAGGCCCGGCGACGGGGTCAAAACAGTATTCATGCGCTATTCACCTCCGGTGGTTCAATAATGGACCCATTTCTTCTGGCCGCGGAACTGGATCAGCGTAATGACTAGAATAAGCGCGAACAGGACATAGGCCATTGCGGAAGCATAGCCGAATTCGTATCTCTGGAACGCCGTATAATAGATGTCATACACGAGCACCCGGGTCGAACGACCGGGGCCGCCTTGCGTCAGCATGAAGATAAGGTCGAACACTTTAAAGGAATTGATGATCGCCATAATGACGGTAAAGAAAATGACGGGCGACAGCATCGGCAAGGTGATGTTTTTGAATTGCGAGATTTTGCCGGCTCCGTCGATTTCCGCCGCCTCGTACAAATCTCTGGGAATGCCCTGCAATCCGGCGAGATACAGCACCATATAATACCCGACGGAATGCCAGATGCTGACGATAATGACCGACAGAAGCGCCCATTTCGTCGAGGACAGCCAGCCCGGCGCATTCTCGATCCCGATGCTGTGCAGGAATCCGTTGATCGGTCCCATGGTCGGGTTGAACAGAAGCTGCCAAACGACCGCGATCGCGATGGTCGAAGTGATATGCGGCAGAAACATAGCCGTCCGGAACCACTTCAGGCCGCGGATTCCCCGGTTCAAAGCCACTGCCGCGAGAATGGACAGGAATAGCGTTGCCGGAACGGAAACGACCGTCATCACCAGGCTGTTCCAGAAGGAAATCCGGAAGTTCTCATCCGACCATAACCGGATATAATTGTCCAATCCGATAAACTGAATCTTCCCGAATCCGTTCCATTCCGTGAAGCTCATCAAGAACGAGGCAATGACCGGGAACAGAATGAATATAAGAAAACCGAGGATATTCGGAAGGAGGAACGCATAACCGACTAATCTGGCGCGTCCTGCAGTCTGAAGCTTGCGCATTCTATCACTCCTTCATTTTAAGAAAGGTTCGCAGACCTTCTTACGGCCATCGGAGCCGTATGCGTATAGCGGCTCCGATGAGTGGCCATGTTATCAGGTTTGCTGATGCCGACATGCCGTCCCGCGAATCGGACAAGCCGGACCGGCATTAATAAAGGCGGTCTTCCGCTTATTTCGCGGCGAAATCTTTGCCGAACTTGTCGGCCCATTCTTTCTGAACGCGATCGGAAATTCGCTCGATGGCCTTATCGACCGTCTGCTCCCCGGACAAAGCCAGCTCGCCTTCCTGAGTGAATATCGTGTTGACGACGATGTTTTTCACACCGGGCAGAAGCGGGTATTCCGGGTATTCCTTTTGCTCAAGGAAATAATGAATATTTTCGGGCTTGCGCGATCCGTCGCCGATGTAAGCCTGCTTGATCTCCTCATTCGTAAAGCCGGTCAGCAATCCGTTGGCCGCGAACACTTTAGCCCCTTTGGGACCGGTCATGAACTCCAGCACCTTATAGGCTTCTTCCTTATGCTTGCTGTTCTTGTTGATCATGACGGAAACCGGGGTAGCCAGGCTTGTATTGGCCGGTACTCCTTCCGGATGCGGGATCGGCACGACGTCCCAATCGAAGCTGATTTTCCCTTCATCCTCTGCCTTGCGAAGCTGTGCAATATGCCAATCGCCAATGAGGTTCATCGCTACATTGCCCTTCTGGAAAGCCGAGTTATAATGAGCCGAAGTCGTTACCTGCTCGGACCAGGTCATGATGGAGCCGTCCTTCTCCATATCGACGCGGAGCTGCAGCGCCTTATGGAACGGAGTCAAATCTTTGTCGATGATCGAAGCGCCCGACTGCACAGCCTGCATGTACCAGGTTTGCGGCCATTGCTGCAGATATGCGCCGTAAATTTTGTCCGCCCCGCTGCCTTTCGTCATCTTCTGGGCCAATTCCCGGAACTCGTCCCATGTCATATCGGCCTTCGGATAGTCGACTCCCGCTTGATCGAACAGCGTTTTATTGTAATAGAGCATCCAATTCGATTTGCGATACGGCAGACCGTATACCTTGCCGTTTACTTTAAGAGTGTCATACAGCGGACCGAAGCCGGAAACATCCGTATTACTCTGTTTGATGTAATCATCCAGCTCTTCCAAAATTCCGGTATCAAGGAAGGAATCCATATTGCCTCCGAACAGATCGATAGCTTCGCCGGAGGACAATTGAAGCCGCAGCTTATCGTAATACTGCTTCTGCGGAATCGTTTCGAATTCCACCTTGATATTAGGATTTTCCTTCTGAAACTCCTCATAGGCTGCCTGGAATTCGTCCAAATCATCGGGAAGCACCGTCATTTTCAATTTGACCTCGCCTGCCGGGGACTTCCCGCCGTCCGGAGATGCTCCATTAGACGGATTGACTGTATTGGAGCCGCAGCCTGCCAACAGTCCGACAATGACGGTAAACGCTGCCGCGTTCATTACCTTCTTGTTTATTTTCATTTGAAAACCCCCCTGAAGTTTAGTATGATGAAATCGCTTAATTTTTGTACTTCTGATTGTATCGGGGCCAGAGGCTATTCGTGAAGGTGAAAACATTATACCCCCTCCCCCGCCGCAACCATCATCGGAGATGAAAGCATGCTGTATTTCACGATAAGCTTCGTTGTCATTGCGGTCCTGCTGACGTATCGCAAGCTGAACAGCTCTTCGACCCGTTGGCTTTACGGCATATTGTTCGGCTGGATTGTTTCGTTTGTCTCATTGGTTTTATATTTGAGCAAATTCAATTTTTACTATAACGTGATCCACCGGTTTTTCGATTTCAGCCCGGGGACCTGGAACTATCT
This sequence comes from Paenibacillus residui, assembly GCF_042677205.1. Lineage (NCBI taxonomy): Bacteria > Bacillati > Bacillota > Bacilli > Caryophanales > Paenibacillaceae > Paenibacillus > Paenibacillus residui. Next base: position 13,212 of record NZ_JBHTIU010000102.1, on the reverse strand, counting down.
GGTGCTGAACAGCTTGAATCCGGACCTTCTCATCCGGATGCTGAACGTGGGCGTATTGATGTTTCCTTACTGCCTGCTCGGGTTTGCCGTTACGTTTACACGCAGGGACCGAATGCTGCGGCCGGCCTATTTTCAATGGCCCGCCCTGGTTATTCTTATTGTACAAGCAGTTTATTACGATCCCGGATTCCAGAACTGGCTGCAAAACTGGATGTTCGACGGCGGCGTATTTGCCCCGGATCGAACGGCTGCCTTCGTTCACGGGCTCGATACGGGATTTCGCTGGATCAATCGCCTGTTTCTGTTGGCCGCATTCCTGCTGCTGGCCTATGATTATGTAACCTATCCGAAGATCCGGTTTTTGAAGAACTATTCTCTGTTTCATTTGCTCAGCCTGCTTCCGGTATCGGTCATTTATTGTCTTTTGTTTTCCTGGGCTCCCCGGGTGCTTGTCCGGGCAACGGTCGTTGAAGGCTACACGAACTACCTGCAGCCGCAAATTCGCGCCAACGGTCTGGTCTTCAACCTGTTTCCGTATATCGTATTTCTGGCATTCGCCATCATGATTTACATCATCTACACTTATAACTCGATAGAAACGTACCGCCGGAACCGGGATATTCAAATTAACAAAAGCATCGACACCGCCAGCTTGGGCATTCGCGCGTTCACCCATGCGCTCAAAAATCATCTGCTCGCTATTCAGTCGGAGGCCGAATATTTGAAGGAAAAGCATGCCGCTGACGAGGAAACCGTCTACAGCCTCGACCTGATGCTGTCCTCATGCCGCACAGCGATGGACAACATTCATTCCGCTGCGGGCAAGCTGCGCAATATCCAGCTAAACTTGCAACCGGTTTCTATAGAGGAGCCGGTGCATGCCGCCGTTGAACGCTTCAGGCAGCATTACCCTGAGATAGAGGTTAACGTTTCCGCGGCGCCGGAGCTGCCTGTTGCCTATATCGACGTTCAACAAATGGGAGAGACCATCCATAATATCCTGGTGAACTCAGCGGAATCTATGTCCAGGCTAAACCGCGAGGGGCGAATCGTTATTTACTTGGAAAAACAGAACCGGTGGGGGATCATTTCGATAACCGACAACGGGCCGGGGATGGATGAAGAGCTGCTTGAGCGGATTTTCACCCCGTTCTTCACGACGAAGGCTTCCGTGAACAACTGGGGAATCGGCTTGTCCTACTGTCACCGGATCGTAGAAGGCCATGACGGCAAAATTACGGCGGAGAGCCGCGAAGGAGAGGGCACCACCTTCAAAATTGTGCTGCCTATCCTCTAATTCAACGGCATCCCTATGATTACGCTTAAGAAAGCAGGGGGTATAAAACATACCCCCGGGAGGTGAATTCCATGAAAGAACTTATCCGGGTATTGATCGCAGACGACATGGAAGCGCATCGCCGCCGTCTGGAGCGGATCATCTCCGGGTGTCCGGATATGGAGCTGGTCGCTTCGGCCAAGTCGGGCTACGAAGCCGTACTGTATGCCGCCATGCACCAGCCGGACATCATCCTGATGGACATCGAGATGGAGGACGCCTATGCGGGCATCCATGCCGCCAAGCAGATTTATGAGAAGCTGCCGCACATCCGGATTATTGTCATCACGGTGCATAATGATGATAATATTATCTTTGCCGCTTTTCAGAGCGGGATTAAGGACTATATCCTGAAGTCGGCCCCTGCGGATGAGATTGCCGATGCCATTCGGCAGGCCCATGGAGACCAATCACCGATCCGACCGATCATCGCCCAGAAAATCCGCGATGAATTTGTACGGGTCAAGCGCAATGAAGCGAGCCTTCTATACATTATCCGTATAATTTCCGAGCTCACTCCGAGCGAACTGCAGGTGCTGAAGCTTCTGTGCAAGAACAAGTCCCGCCGGGAGATTGCCGCTGAACGATCGGTCGAGCCGGAAACCGTCAAGAAACAGATCAGCAGCATTCTGAAGAAGTTCGATATGCCGAGCACGGCGGACGTTGTCGGCGCCGTTAACGAGCTGAGGATCTTCGAGGTGTTGAAGAAGCTGTAAGCATGAGAAATCCGCCCGGCGGAAACGTCCAAATGTAATGGATGTGCCGGGCGGATTTAATTTTGGATGTAAATCCGTCTATTTTCATTTTCTGCGGATGCCTTGCAATCAGTCTACTCGCAGAAAGGTGCGTCTGGAACTCGTCTATTTCCATTTTCCACCGGTGCCTTCTCAAGCGACATGGCACTAACTGGATTTTATACAGCTAGTTTTCACCTCTGGAGCAAAAGACGGAAACTAAGTGGAAAAACTACAGCTAGTTTGTGCAAAAAAGTGATTTTAGCAAAAAGTCTTGATTCTAAATGTAGTTTTTCCATTTACTCAATCACTTTTTACCATTCGTTGGCAATTTACCTACATAAAATACAGTTAATCGCTACCGCCAAACGAAGCGATGATTTGATATTTGTGCAGTATATACCTTCTAATCAATATTCGTTCTTCAAAAGTTGAGTATGGATTCCATGCCTTTATATTCTCAGACTGACGACAAGCACTATTCCTAGAATCAGCACCATGAAACTGGTTAATACCGTCAAATAACCGTTTAGCTTGACGGCTTGACCCGAACCTCCGCGAAGCCGTCTTTTCACCTTCCTTCCCCATATTCCCGTAATGATTAAAGCGAGAATGGTGATCGTTCCCCCGCCCTTTTCCATAACCTCCAGCCACATGGGCTTATCCGCTCCCAATCCCATTTGGACGATGAGAAATACTCCGCTGATCAGAACCAGCACAGCCCCGGGATGGGAAAACAGGCTGAAGTTGCGGATAACTTTTATAGCCAGCGTATTGCCCGTATCCGAGTCTAGCTGCTTCTGCAGAATACCGAGAACGACTGTTTGCGCCAGGAGTGCGCCAAGCCACAGGAACAAGCCTGCCAGATGCAGGAACAACCAAAATCCGAACATTGCTTCTCCTCCCTTGAGTCCCTAATAGTTACTCTCCAATAGCTTTATTTATCTTGCTCCCCCGAAGATATCTTCTTCTTCCTCCGGTCAAGCTCAGAATGGAAGGAAGCAGCAGTCCGCGAACGAGAAACGTATCCATCAGAATTCCGAGCGCCATAGTCATTCCGAACAAGAACAGCTCCTGAAGCGGTTGTGTAATCAGAACGCAGAAGGTCGCTGCCAGAATAATCCCCGCCGATGAAATGACGCCTCCCGTTCTCGAAACTCCCCTGCGGATGGCCTCTCTCCATTCATGCTTTTCCGCCTCCTCCTTGATCCGGGACACGAGCATAATGTTATAGTCAACCCCCAGTGCGATCAGGAATACAAAGGTATATACCGGAAGACGGTAGCTGATCGCCTCATATCCGAGAATGTGATGAAAGATCATCCATCCAAGCCCCATTGTCGCTGTATAGGACAACAAGATGGTCGCCATCATACAAATGGCCATTAGAATCGATCTCGTCTGCAGGGCGAGCATGATCGTTATGAACAGAGTAATCAGCGAAAAGGTGGCGAGAATATCGCGCTGATTCATCATACGCACATCCGCTTGCTCCGCGGTCTGTCCCGCATAGTGCATTGAATAACGGGACGGGTCGAGTCCGCTGTCTTTCAATAACGCGGTGCTCTTCTCCCTAAGTGCTTCTATCAAATTTAAAGCAGTCGGGTCATAAGGATTTTCCTTCAAGGTGACTTGCAGTTTAACAGCCTTTCGGGATTCCGCCATTAAGCTCCTGGGCAGAGGCGCATCCGGCTGGGCCAAATCCGGTGTTATATCCGGCTTGATCTCATAGATCCCGTCCTCCCCTTGAAGTGATTCTGCGAGAGCCGCCAACTTGTTGACAAAGGACTCCGTCAGCTCTATCTCCGTGTCCGAGTGCAGAACGACGGAAACCGGAGCCAGCTTCCCCGGAGGAAAACGGTCCTCCAATATTTCAAAGCCTTGCCGTGAAGAAATATGTTCGGGGAAGGATTTCATTAAATTAAAGGAATAGCTCATACTGCCGATATTGAAGGATGCGGCGCCAAGCAGCAGCAATAAAATCATTGCCGTGGCCGCCGGTTTTTTAGTGACAACAGCACCTATGCGGGTCCAAAAGCCTGTAGCCTTGTTTGTCCCATCCTGCAGCTTGGGAACGAAGGGCCAGAACACTTTCCTGCCAATCAGAGCAAATAAGGCGGGGATCAGCGTCAACCCACCGATCAGCATGACGATCACCGCTACCGAAAACACCGGGGCGAAATGGTGGTAGGGCTTAAAAACCGCTGCAAACAAAGTGAGCATGGCGATAAAAACGGTAGCTCCGCTAAACAAAATCGGCTCGGCTACCTGCGCCATTGCAACCTTCATGGCGTCGTACTTGGAACCGATTTTCTTCAATTCCTCCCGGTATCGGGAAATCACGAATAAACAATAATCGGTCAAAACGGCGAACAGCAGAATCATCATGATGGATAATGCCTGTTTGTCAATGATCAACCATCCGTTCCAGGCTGCGATTCCCAACACGCGATCCACGACCTGGTAGACCATGGCCGCGATGATTAACGGAAGGAGCGCCAGCAGCGGGGAACGGTAAATGAAGATCAGAATAACGAGAATCAAGCCGATCGTAGCCAGCATCAAGACAAAATCCGCGTTTTTAAAAAGAGTTATCGTATCGGCTGCTATTCCGGCCGGGCCTGTTATTTCAAATTGCAGGCCTGCCCCCTTAATTTGCTCAACCCGGCTTCTGATTTCCTGCAAAGTCTCGTAGATTTGATCGGATTCCAAATCTTTCTCCAAGGCTACATTCAGCAGCACGGTTGATTGATCCTCCGAGAACATCTTGTCCTGAACGGCATCGGGAAACTGGTGAAACGGCAGAGCGCTCGCGACATGCTGCGGCTTGTCCTCCGAAGCCAGCCACTCACTGATCCGCTTGATTTTATCGCGGTCTTCCGCAGGCATTTTTCCTTGACTATGAAATACGAGAAGAGCCGCCAGACCCTCCCCGGACGGAAAATGCTCGTCCATAATTGCTTGGGCCTCGGCAGATGGAGTGTTGTTGCGCACACTCCCTTCCCCGCTGCTGACCGCATAAGGCTTCGACCCGGGAGCAAAAGCGCTTAGCGCGAGGATCAAGATCAGCCAGCAAGCGATAACGGTTTTGGCGCCTCTCGGGCTGCTGACCATCCGGGCCCAACGGTGAAAGAAACGATCCATTCCGACTTCTAACCTCCTGTCCTGATTCTGCCATGATTGTAGGACAGGAATATGAACGGAAGATGAACGGAGCATTACAAATGCGGCAAAGACACCGTGAAAACCGTCCCTTGGCCGGGCACGCTCTCCGCCTGTATGGTCCCGCCGTGCAGGTCTATGATTTTTTTGACGATGGACAGACCCAGCCCGCTTCCGGCCTGGAGGCGGTTTCTGGTTTTGTCCGCCTTATAGAACCGGGCAAACACATAAGGAAGCTCGGAGGGAGCAATGCCTATACCGGTATCGATGAAGCGGATGACAATTTCCCGGTTTACCTGAACTTCGATGCGAATCGTGTCCCCCGGACGGCAAAATTTAATGCTGTTCGTCATCAAATTAAGCCACACCTGATACAGAAGCTCGGGATCCGCGGTTATAACGATTTCCGGAAGCTCCGGCTCCACCGATAATCCCTTCTCCGACCATTGCCATTCGGTAACGATCAGAATTTGCCGGATTTGTTCGTCCAAGCGGAATGCCGTTTTCTTCATGACAGCCGTTTCCTTGTCTAACGCCGCCAGGGTTAGAAGCTGCTTGCTTAAGGAAGATAACCTCCGGCTCTCCTCCTCGATGATCTGCAAATAGCGCTCCTCCTCTTCGGGAGAAGCTTCTTTGGCCAGAATGGCTTGGGCGAAACCTTGAATCGACGTTAGCGGAGATTGAATTTCATGTGAGACGTTGCCGACGAATTCCTGCCTCATCTCGTCCAATTGCTTGAGCGAACGAGCCATCGATTGAAAGTGGCTGGCCAAATCCCCGATCTCGTCCCGCCTCGCAGCATCCAACTGGATGTTGTAATCTCCCCGCACAATTTTGTCCGTGGCTTCCGTCAGCTTTTTCAACGGTTTGACAATATATCTCGTGAAAATAATGATCAAAGCAATGCTGCACAAGAAGGTGAACGCAAGAAGCAAGGCCATCAATATCCGCACCTCGCCAATCTGCTGTTCCAAATTGGGACGTACGAATATGGCATAAGTGCGTCCGTTAGCTTCGATAGGCAAGCCAACACTGTTACGAATGCTGTTCTCGAAGAAACCGGAGACCATCAGCAAGTGACGTTCCTCCAGAATCCCGTGATAAATTTCCCCGGCAAGCACTTGGCGAACCTGATCCTCCTCAAAATCCGTATGCTTAAAGGGAGCCCCATAAAAGACTCCCTCCATCCGGTCGTTGACGGCATAGATTTGAAAGCCCATATGACCGATCCGGGTCAAATAATTGTCCAGGTCCATTCCGGGTGTCTCTTCGAACAGGTCCCGGATTTCCTGACCGATGTTCATGATCTTCTGCTCGTTGTACTCCCTCATATGGGCAAGATAATAAAAATTAACGAGAACGATAGCCACAATACTGCTGGCCAACGCTATGCCGATAAAGGTAGCGACAATACGAATATATAAGGTTCTCATTCTTCGTGCACCTCTAGCTTATATCCAATCCCGCGCACCGTCGTAATTTTAAAGTCCCCGGTCCGCTCATGGAACCTTTCGCGCAGGCGTTTGATATGCACATCTATTGTGCGGCTATCCCCTTCATAATCGTTCCCCCAGATGAGCGCGAGCAGCTGCTCCCTTGTAAAGATACGGCCCGGCTGGCTGGCTAATTGGGAGAGCAGCTCAAACTCCTTCAGCGGAAGAACGACCGTCTCGTTTCCAATCCTGACCTCGTAGCTTTTCCGGTCAATGACGGTATCGTTCAGCTTAATCAATTCGGAGGAGACCATTTGATACCGGCGCAATAGCGCTTTGATCCGGAACAGCAATTCTTTAGGCTCGAAAGGCTTTACCAGGTAATCATCCGTTCCGGAGATAAAACCTTTTTCCTTATCGGCCAGTTCCCCTTTGGCGGTCAGCAGAATGACAGGAATATCATAATGCTTGCGGATTTCCTCACACAGCTCCCAGCCGTTCTTCCCCGGCATCATCACATCAACAATGGCCAGATGAATCTGCTCGCTCTCCAGCAACGCGGAGGCCTGCCGCCCGTTCTCCGCTTCGAATACGGCATACCCCTCCTTCCGGAGAATAAAACGAAGCAGCTCGCGAATATTAGGATCATCGTCTGCCGTCATAATATGGATTCTCAAGTTCACCCGACCCCTTCAACCAAAGTATTTATGTACGGTAAAAAATAAACGTTGGGATCATATCCTTAGTATGATCTGTGCCTTTGACACCCCATGCGGAATTGTACTCTTATTATGAATAATAGCAAATTTTCATGGCTGCACGCTTTGAGAGCGCTTCGTGAGGAACAGTAACTTTATGCGGACGTGTCTCTTTCTCCTTCCTCCGGGTGTTATCCCCTAACCTCAGTTCCCCTTACCTCAGTACCTTTCTTATCTGCCCATATCTGCTCCCACGGCCTTCCGACCGTTATCCCTTTCGTTCAGGATTCTAGAAGACTTACATCCGGACTTCCATCAAATAAGATCCGATAAAACGGCAAAAACCCAGCCGATGGAACGACGCTTCAACGAGGAGCTCGACCACGCAGGCCTTTCTGACTCGAGGGGATAACAGACAGATGCATCAACAGAGGAAGCCCAACTAATGGATCGAGGCTTCAGCGAGGAGTTCAACCACGCAGGTCTTTCTGACTCGAGGGGATAACAGACAGATGCATCGCTGAAGGGATGAAAGAGGGGATCAAAAAGTAATCTTAAATAAGCTTATTGCGCCTTATCCGATTCAGTGCCATAATCCCTTTAGCGACAAATTTTACGGCCCGAAGGCCGTGGAGGTCCGTTACCATGCAAACACCTTTCGAAGTCAGGAGCTTTATAGGCACTCACGAAGAAAACTGGTACGACGACGGGTTTCATCATCATCCTACCCTCGAGATCAGTCTTGTCCTGGAAGGGCGGGGATTGTTCGAGTGGCCGGAGAAAAAAAGGCATATCGAGGCCGGTCACGTCATTGTTGTTCCGCCTTCGATCCCCCATCGTTTTGCCGCTGTTTCACATGTCCGCTTCGGAGTTATCCATCTGGAAGGCCTGCCTCCGAGGCTGCTGGAACTCACTGCGGAGCTTGCCCCGGAGAAGCGCCAGCCCTCCCTGGCCGCTTTGTCCAACCTGGATAAGGAACGGTTTGAGCAGTTGTTCCGGGAATGGCTGCGCTTGCTGACCTCGCCGCTGAAACATAGGTCCAGAACTCATGCAGCCTGGATTGAGGTGCTGCTGCTGTTTCTGCTGGAGCATACACAGTCGGATCTGCAAGCGATGACGGTTACCAAGGCGGCAGACTATATTCGCGAGAATCTGCGTCAGCCTGTACAAATGGCCGACCTCGCCGAGCTGGCCGGAATGACGGTTGCCGGCTTTCGCCGCATGTTCGAGCGGGTGTACCGGATGAGCCCCAAGCAATATCAGCAGCAATGCCGCATGCAGGAAGCAAAATGGCTGCTCAACTCAACCGGTAAAGATGTCAATGAAATCGCAGCGCAGGTCGGATTCGGCCGCTTGCACTCGTTCTCGCAATGGTTTAAGGCGGTAGAGGGAGTTTCTCCGACGGTTTGGCGAAGAAACCATCAGATGAAAAACGGCGGTCTGTCCAAAAACTGACTGCCGATTTTTTTGCGTAAATAATAGCTCTATTTCCATAAATACAATCATGCGCGGATGTACTATCGTTGTGTCTGTACATACTCGACTCTTGAAGACGAGGAGGGCATTAAAATGAACAAAGTCAGAATCGGATTTATCGGCGTTGGCGGTATGGCCGAAGGGCATATGAAAGCGCTCGAAAGGATAGAGGGCGCCGAAATTACGGCTGTCTTCGATATTAATGAAGCCAGAGCGCGGCAAATCGCTCAAGAGTACGGGGCGACGGCTTATGAAAGCAGAGATCAGCTTATGGATTCCGGCCAGGTGGACGCCTTGTTCATCTGTACCCCTCCGTTTGCACGGGAAGACATTGAAGAGGCCGCTGCCTCAAGAGGACTCCACCTGCTGGCGGAGAAGCCCGTCGGCTTGAACCTGGAGGAAGCCCGCCGCAAGGAGAACATCATTCGCGACTCCGGCATCATTCATTCGTCTGGCTACTGTCTGCGTTATCTGGATACCGTACAGAAAGCCCGGCAGTTCCTGGCCGGCAGACAGATCGACATGATCCTGGCGTATCGGATCGGGGGAATGCCCGGCGTTCCCTGGTGGCGGATCATGGAACGGTCCGGCGGACAGCTTGTGGAAATGTCGACTCATCAGGTCGACCTCATTCGTTATCTGGCGGGGGATTTCCGCGACATCCAGGCGATCTACGGACGGAGGCACATCCATCGGGAGCATCCGGAAGCGACCGTACCCGACGTCGGCGTCGTATCGTTCACCCTGCAATCCGGAGCGGTCGGAACGATCAGCAACACTTGTCTGTCCCAATATGTGGGCCGAGGAGAGGTGGAGCTGTTCGGCCATAATTTCTATGTTTCCATTAACGGCAAATCCCTTCTCATTATCGACAACGGGCAGCGTCATGAGGAAAAATGCGAAACCGACTTTGTATTCGAGCAGGACCGCGCTTTTGTCGAAGCGGTCAGAACCGGTAATCGCGAGCTGGTGCTGGGTGATTATTCCGAGGCCGTCAAAACATTGGCCGTTACTTTAACCGCCAATGAATCGGCAGCGGCACACGGAATAGAGTCAACGCCGCCGGCAGCCTCCTCGGAGCATCCGCCTACTTTTGAATAAAGGAGGACTTATCGATGCTAAAAGGAGTCAATCAATGGTGTTTTCCTGAAGGTTATCCGCTGGAACGTCTGTTTGAAGTAAGCCGCGAGGCGGGTTACGATGCTGTGGAGCTTAATGTAAACCCTGCCGGAGGAGTCGGGCTGACTATGGAAACAAGCGCGGCAGAGGCAGAGGAGATTGGCCGGCTCGCACGCCAATACGGGCTGCAGCTTCGCAGCATCTCGACCTCCCTCCTCTGGCGGCATCCCCTTTCCTCCGATGATGCGACCGTACGCGAGCAGGGCTGTCAGGTCGTCCGCAAGCAATTGGAGCTGGCGGAGCTGCTCGGAGCCGATACAGTGCTGGTCGTTCCGGGCGCCGTCAATGAGACGACCTCCTACGACGCTTGCTATGAGCGAAGCCTGAAGGAGCTGAATGGACTCGCTCGGGAGGCGGAGCGGCGCCGGGTGAAGATTGGAATCGAGAACGTGTGGAACAAGTTTCTGCTGTCACCTCTCGAAATGAAAAGCTATGTGGAGAGCATAAATTCTCCCTGGGTCGGCGTCTATTTCGATGTAGGCAACATTCTGGCATTCGGTTATCCGCAGCAGTGGATTCGCATCCTGCAGTCGCATATTTTCAAAGTTCATGTCAAAGACTTCCGTCCCGGCGTAGGCACAGGGCAAGGCTTCGTCCCCCTGCTATCAGGGGATGTGAACTGGCCAGAAGTTAGAGCCGCCCTGCGGGATATCGGTTATACCGATACGCTTACCGCCGAAATCGGAAGATACGCTTCAGACCCGCTGCAGGCAGTATTCGATACGTCCAATCATCTGGATATCATTATCGGCAGAGAGCGATGAATGTCCAAACCGTCCGGCGAAATTTGAACTACCGGACGGTTTTTCAATTTGGCGGGGCTGGACTTCCTGTGTGTATAGGTCTGTGAGAATGGGTCAGTTCCAGAAAGAAGAAACCAAGGCCATTAACAGACGGACCTCCGTAACACTGCCCCCCTGCCACAAAGCATAAAAAAAGCCCGGCCATAGCCGGACTGTTCAAGAATGTCGGAATGATGTTTTCGATCAACGGGGACTCTGCGGTTCATCCGCTACTGTTGGGCTATTTTAACGTTACCGCTGGTTGCCTGCAATTTCAGAAGCGGCCCACCCTGCCCCACTTGGCCGACAATCCGGTTCTCCTCCTTCTCCTGATACACTAAGTTGGGGACTTTCGCCGACACATTGCCGGATTCCGTCCGCAAGTCCAACTGAAGGGATGAAGGAAATTCCTCCGCATACAAGTTAATGTTTCCGCTCGTCGTTTTGACAGCTGCGTTTTTCGAAAGCGCGGAGTTCGAAATTTTCACATTCCCGGAAGTCAGAGTGACCGCCAACTCCCCTTCAGCCTCTTGGATCGAGACATTGCCGGATGTCCCCTGAAACTCCAGGCGATTTCCACTAAACCCGCTGATTTTCGTATTTCCGCTGGTGCTCTGAACAGCAAGCTGGCCGGCTTGCAGATCCTCGATGCCCACATTCCCCGAGGTCATAAGAACACGGACTTCGTCATACAGCTTCTCCGGCACTTTGACGATTATTTCGGGGCTGGTTCTTCCCATCGTGAGAAAAGCCCATTTTTTCGTAGATTCCGCCTTGATCTTAAGCCTGTTTCCCGAAGCGGAAGCCGTTATTTCAAACTTGTCCTTGAACTTTCTGTCTATATATTCCCCGTATAAATGCATCTCGATATCATTGCCGTCACCAGGTATCACACTCACATCGAACGAGTCCGCTTCCACCTCAATAGCCTGGACGGAGGAACCGTCTATCACCTGTTTCTCATCGACCGTTATGAAAGGATCAAATCTGCCGGTCATCCACATAAGGATGCATCCGGTTAATCCGAGTACGAACACGACAGCGGCCGTTCGCGCTACTATTTTCATCTACGCTTCCCCCTGATCACCTTTAAGTTCCACTGCAAATAGTTCAATACCCCACGGTAAAAAAGCTTGGACAGCGAAAGGGTGCCGACGCCGATAAGCACTCCCAGCGAACAAAGCGTAGCACCCAGCAGCAGCGTCCACAGCAAATCGTTATCCGGTTCAAGGAGGATCAAGACGGGGGACACAATTAAAACGGCGGCAACGGCAAAAAAAGCCACCAAACGGCACATAGAGCTACAAACGGCCCGAGAACAAAAGCCAGATTAAAAAAACCAAGTCCGACCGACGCATACACGGCACGCATGGTGGACCCGAAATTAGTTTTTTCCGCGGCCTGCTTAAGATGATAATGTACATTCATCTCTTTGGCGATCAGTCTCGGACTGCCCAGCGCCAGAACAATTTCCGCTTCACTCTTCCCCTGTATCCTCCCTATTGCAAAATGCTCCTCATAATCGGCCATAATTTCCTGCCGATCCTGGGCGGGAATCCCTGCCAGCAAATGCTCCAATTCATCCAAAAATTCAGCCTTCGTCATCGCCTAATGCCTCCCTAATGATTTCGTCTACCGCTGTGGTGAATTGCCTCCACTCGACGACCAGCTCTGTCATCATCATCCAGCCTTGTTTGGAAAGCTTGTAGTATTTGCGTGGCGGCCCTTCCTGAGATTCCTGCAAATAAGTCGTGAAATAACCTTCCTGAGTAAGTCTGCGCAGAAGCGGGTAGACGGTTCCTTCGGCGATTTGAAACTTCTCCGTTATCCGGTTTACCAATTCGTAGCCATACCGGTCCTTCTTCGCTGTCAGTACCAGCACGCACAACTCCAGAACACCTTTCTTGAACTGTACGTTCAACAGAATCACACCTGTCTCGTAGTAGTAGACGTTACTAGCTATTGCATATTATATAGTACTGTATATTATTAAAATATCACAAGGTACAAAATAATGCAAGGTACTGAAGTTTATTTCATTCCCGATTTTCGATCTCAGCCGAATAATATTAAAAACCCTTATGCGATTGCTTCACGATGACTGGTTTTTGTTTCGGCAAGCTTAGCGTTCACTGCTTATCTACGCTAAAAAGGGTCGGGCAGAAGTTTCATGCCCAACCCTTTCGTTTGACCTCCCGGCCCTCATCACCTTTAGAGACCCGTCCGCTCCCATGCCGGCTGCGCTATTGCTGCCGCATTAACGCCGCTGCTCGCTGCCGATGCCTGCTGCCGCTGACCGGCCAGCAAGCTGTACAGCAGCGCGCAGAACTCGCCGCGGGTGACGGGCCGCCGCTCATCGCCCAGCGTCGTGGCCCAGCCGCCCGCGTCATCGCCGGCGCCAAGTGCGCGGCA
>NZ_JBHTIU010000101.1:0-10371 GCF_042677205.1 Paenibacillus residui | reverse complement strand
AAACGACTGATATTGACGCCGATTCGCTCGCTTCTTAATGCTGTAGAACTTTTGACTGTCCAGTATTAATGATATGAATATTTAATATTATTAATCGTGAGTGAAAGCACGCTTTACCCGGAAAGAAACGTCTTTTTTCCGCAAGTGCACTTGGGAGGAGCGAATGAGCTGAGCCCGTTTCCCCGGTTTGTCAGCGCACGCTCAGAAGCCTCAGACAGAAATTTCGAACGTACGTTCTATTCGTAAGAATGTATGGATTGCAGATAATTTCGGGCTGTTTCAAAGAAAAGAACTGTTTGATCAAGGCGGTTCTAGTATCTTTGAAACGGAACCGAACTTTGAGGGGCATCCGTTTATATATAGATCCTAAGGTGATTAAATGTCAGATTTGTACATTGTTAGACCGGGCCGCGATAGGGTCTGGTCATCTTGACATTTAACCGGTGGAATGGCAAAGTAGAAACAGTGTAAAAATGTCTGCAGCCCGGGATAAAAACAGAGCTGTAGCAGTAAAAGATCAACATTCGAATGGTGGAGTGAGCTGGTAATCGCCTATAGACTGGCGATCAGATATATGAATGGACAGATGCAGATAGGAGGCAAGGATAAAGATGACTATGGAGGAAACGATTCAGCGCATTAATGAGCTTGCTAGAAAAGCCAAAGCCGAAGGGCTGACGGATGCGGAAGAGATCGAGCGGAATCAGCTCCGCCGCAAATATATAGATGCTTTTAAAAAGTCTTTAAAAGTTCAGCTGGACAGCATAAAATATGTAGAAGACGAACAAAACTAGCGAATGCTTCAAGGGGGAACAGCCATGTCCCGCAAATGGGAGAGAATGGTGGAGAAAAATAGAAAACAGACAGATCGGCTCAGGCGCAAGCAGGGGAAACCATCCGTTCTTTACAGCCAATCCGCGACCTTTCGCAGATTTCTGGGAAGAAACTGGATGCTGCCGTTTTTCTTGATAGGTTTTTCCATCATGTTTACAATTCTATTCTATGACTATTATCAAGGAGACGCTTCATATTGGTTTATCGCCATCAGTTATTTCCTGCTGGGGCTGATGATCTTCTTTCTACGGCGTCCGATGCTGGGGATTGGCAAGACCGAATTAACCTCCCGGCGGTTTGGCGGGGACAAGACCGTTCCCGCGGAGGAAGTGAGTGAAATCACTTTTATGCCCGGTTATGTCATTATTCAGTTCAAGTCCAAAAGAATGAGATGGGTCTACTCCAAATTTATGCATCGTATGGATTTGAACGCGGTGAAAGAAGAATTGAAGCCATTCGCCCAGAAGAATGGAATTCGCTGGACGGATTCAACCCAGACGGAAGCTCAATCACAGCAAAAGCAGTAGCTTATTAGTGTTCAGTATGACTATATTGCCATATCTATATCAAGATGCCGATGGTTTGAAAGGAAGAGGGGCATGGCCATTAAAGCCGTTTTATTTGACTTGGATGATACGTTGCTTTGGGATGAACGCAGTGTTCAGGAAGCTTTCGAGGCAACCTGCAAGAGAGCGGCGGAAGTTTATCCGCAGTTGGAGCACAAGGAACTGGAACGATGCGTGCGCGAGGAAGCCCGTTCCTTGTATGAGTCTTATGAAACCTATCCGTTTACCAAAATGATAGGAATTAACCCTTTTGAAGGATTGTGGGGTAATTTTGCCGAAGGGCGACAGGAGGAGTTTCGCATGTTGAATGCGATCGCTCCCCGATATCGTAAAGATGCCTGGACCGCCGGGCTGAAGGCAGCCGGTGTGGATGATGAAGCATTGGGCGCCGAATTGGCCGAGCGATTTCCAGCGGAACGCCGTTCGAGATCCTATGTATATGAAGAAACCTTCGAAGTGTTGGCTTCTCTTCAACAACATTATTCCTTGCTGCTTCTTACGAACGGTTCGCCTGATTTACAACGGGAAAAACTTGACGGTGTGCCGGAGCTTGCCGCATACTTCGACCATATCGTCATCTCCGGCGACTTTGGGAAAGGCAAGCCCGATGCGGGTATTTTCCATCACGCCATGGATCTGCTGGGCATTGGGCCAAGCGAAGGTCTGATGGTCGGTGACAAGCTGACGACGGATATTCTCGGAGCCAACACGGTAGGAATGAAGTGTGCCTGGATCAATCGCCATGAACTGTCCAGAACCGACGATATTGTTCCCTGCTATGAGATTCGCAGCTTAAGGGAGCTTCAGGGAATTATCGATACGCTATAACAGGCTGAACAAAAATAAAACCACACTCTCTCATTGGAAAGTGTGGTTTGTTCTTTCAAGAAAGGAACGTCTTACTTCTTGAACTCGGGGTCCTCGAACGGATGAGCGATCCAGCCTTCGGTTTCAATAAACAGGCGTACGGCTACAATTTGCCGGTCTTCCATCAGGGTAAAGAAGTGAGGCTTCTCTTCCGGGACCGAAATAACGTCGCCCGCTGTCAGCTCTACGTCAAAATAACCGACATCCTCGCTGCCTTTAATAATGAAGATCCCGTTGCCCGCGGCAATGGCCCGGACTTCGTCCTCGGTATGGGTATGAACCTGCTCGAATTTCTTAAGCAATTCATCCAGATTCGGAGTAGCATCGGATAAAGCGATCACATCCCAGGTCAAATAACCGCGTCTGGAAGCCAAGTCCCGAATTTCCGAATCGAACACGTTCAAGATTTCCTTCTTCTCTTCGTCGCTCAATACGAATTTATTACGCAGGTTTTCCGGAAGCTTGCCCGCATCCCAATGCTCATAGAGAACACCTTGGTTTTCCAGAAATGCTTTGACCTTCTCTTCGCCGCTAATCCGTTCGCCGGTATTTCTTATTCTAATTTCTGCCATAGGAAAACCCTCCAATTAACCAATATAAATACTGCTGTATATTTTGTATTATAAATGAACAAGAAGTAGATGTCGATGATTTGCGAGAAATATTTCTTATAAAGCTGATATAATTACTTGGAATTAGCCTCTTTGCTAAAACCGAAAATTTTGGTACACTTAAAGTTAAAATATTCGTTAAATGATGACTGTCATCTTTTGGACGCTGGGGAGGAAGAGATCGATTGCAAAAACCTACTATTCAAGAGCAAATGGCTAAAAAAATTCTTATCCTGGACGGAGCCATGGGGACTATGATCCAGCAGGAGCCGTTAAGTGCAGAAGATTTCGGCGGGGAGGATTTGGACGGCTGCAATGAAATGCTTGTGTTGACCCGTCCGGATGTCATCTCCCGCATTCATGAAGCATATCTGGCGGCGGGCGCTGATATTATAGAGACGAACACTTTCGGAGCGACTAGTGTCGTGTTAGCGGAATATAATCTTCAAGACCGCGCGACTGAAATTAACAAAGCGGCAGCCAAGCTTGCCGTAGACGCAGCTAACAAATTTTCTACCCCTGAGTGGCCCCGTTATGTTGCGGGCGCTCTGGGACCTACGACCAAAACTTTATCGGTTACGGGCGGAGTTACCTTCGAAGAGCTGGCGGACAGCTATTATGAGCAGGCCCGGGCTTTGATCGAGGCGGGAGTCGATGCACTCTTGCTGGAAACTTCCCAGGATACGCTCAATGTCAAAGCGGGCAGCATCGGTATTCGCCGGGCGTTCGAGGAATTGGGAGTGAAGCTTCCGATTATGATCTCGGGCACGATAGAGCCGATGGGCACTACTTTGGCCGGACAGTCGATTGAATCGTTCTACGTATCGCTGGAGCATCTGAACCCGATCTCCGTCGGGCTTAACTGTGCAACCGGTCCGGAGTTCATGCGGGATCATATCCGTTCCTTATCGGATGTGGCCAAGACAGCCATCAGCTGTTACCCTAATGCCGGTCTGCCTGATGAGAATGGGCATTATCATGAATCTCCCGAATCGCTTGCCAGGAAAATGGCCGGATTTGCCGAGCAGGGCTGGCTAAATATCGCCGGGGGCTGCTGTGGAACGACACCGGATCATATCCGGGCCATGGCTGATCTGCTTAAAGAGTATTCACCCAGAACCGCTGCAGGCAATCACCCGCCGGCGGTATCGGGGATTGAAACGGTATATATCGAGGACAGCAACCGTCCGATCATGGTCGGTGAGAGAACCAACGTTATTGGCTCACGCAAGTTCAAGCGGCTGATCTTCGAAGGGAAATACGAGGAAGCATCGGAAATAGCCCGTCAGCAGGTGAAGAACGGAGCACATATCGTAGATATTAATCTCCAGGATACCGAACTGAACGAGCCGTTGGTGATGGCTGAATTTATGCAGCACGTCGTCAAGAAAATCAAGGTGCCGATCATGCTAGATTCGACGGATCACCACGTTATTGAAGTCGGTTTGAAGCATTGCCAGGGTAAAGCGCTGATTAACTCGATTAACCTCGAGGACGGATTGGAACGGTTCAATCATGTCGTACCGTTGATTCATCGTTACGGCGCGGCGGTTGTCGTCGGCCTGATCGATGAGAAAGGAATGGCGGTTTGGGCGGAGGATAAGCTGAGAGTGGCCAAGCGGTCCTATGATTTGCTGGTTAACGATTATCAGGTACGCCCGGAGGATATCATTTTTGACCCGAACGTCTTCCCGGTAGGGTCGGGTGATCCGCAATACATCGGTTCCGCCAAGGCAACGATCGACGGAATCCGGTTAATTAAAGAACAGCTGCCGGAATGTAAGACTATTCTCGGCATCAGTAACGTCAGCTTCGGGCTGCCTCCTGCCGGCCGTGAAGTGCTAAACTCCGTATATCTGTATCACTGTACCAAGGCCGGACTGGATTATGCGATTGTCAACACCGAGAAGCTGGAGCGGTACCCGTCTATCCCTGATGAGGAACGGCGTCTGGCGGAAAACCTGATCTTCGATACCAGTGATGAAACACTGGCGGAGTTCGTCGCTTTCTTCCGTGAGAAAAAGGTAGACAAGAAAGAAAAAGTGTCCAACCTTACGCTTGAGGAAAGATTGGCTTCCTATGTAGTGGAAGGGACGAAGGAAGGGCTCATTCCCGACCTGGAGGAAGCTCTGAACAAGTATTCACCGTTGGATATCATTAATGGTCCATTGATGGCCGGTATGGAGGAAGTCGGCCGGCTGTTTAACAATAACGAGCTCATAGTGGCGGAAGTGCTGCAGAGTGCTGAAGTCATGAAGGCGTCCGTCGCTTTCCTGGAACAGTTCATGGAGAAGAAGGAAACGGCAGTCAAAGGCAAAATATTGCTGGCGACGGTCAAAGGCGATGTACATGATATCGGGAAGAATTTGGTAGAAATTATTTTGTCCAATAACGGTTATCAAATTATCAACCTGGGGATTAAAGTCCCTCCGGAGCAGTTAATCGAGGCCTTCCAAAAAGAAAAACCGGATGCCATCGGTCTCTCCGGATTGCTCGTCAAATCGGCCCAGCAGATGGTTGTGACGGCACAGGATCTCAAAGCGGCCGGAATAGACGTTCCGATTCTGGTCGGAGGCGCCGCATTAACGCGGAAATTTACCAAGACGAGAATAGCTCCCGAATATGACGGCATGGTTCTGTACGCTAAGGACGCGATGGAGGGGCTCGATCTCGCCAATAAATTAAGCGATCCGGAGCAGAAGAAGCTGTTGATCGAGCAGCTAAGAGAAGCGAAGGAATCTGTCGTTCAGGAATCGGGCAAGAAGGATAAGGAGCTGCCTGCCCCGTCCAGGGCCAGAAGCGCCTCCATCAATCCGGATGCTCCCGTTTACATTCCGCCGGATTTGGATCGGCACATCTTGCGCGATTATCCGATTACCCATCTCCTTCCATATGTGAATCTCGAAATGCTGTTAGGCAAGCATCTCGGATTGCGCGGCGGGGTCGATAAGCTCTTGCAAAAAAATGACCCGAAGGCGCTTCAGCTTAAGGAAGTGGTGGATGGAATTTTCCACGAGATCAACACGCAAGGAATCCTTAAGGCACACGGAATGTACCGGTTTTTCCCGGCTCAATCGGATGGCAATGATATTATCATCTATGATCCGAAGGATCATTCCAAGATATTGAAAACCTTCAGCTTCCCTCGCCAAATAGTAGAACCGCATCTGTGTCTCTCCGACTTCTTGAAATCGGTGGATAGCGGAGTTATGGATTATGTTGGCTTCCTCGTTGTTACAGCAGGACATGGGGTAAGGGAGCTGTCGAATGAATGGAAGGACAAGGGAGATTACTTACGCTCACATGCACTGCAAGCCACTGCGCTTGAGGTAGCTGAGGCGTTCGCGGAGCGTATTCACCATATCATGCGGGATGTATGGGGATTCCCGGATTCTCCGGAAATGACTATGAAGCAGCGCCTGGGGGCAAGGTATCAGGGAATCCGTGTTTCGTTCGGATATCCGGCCTGCCCGAATCTGGAGGATCAGCAGCCGTTATTCGAACTGATGCAGCCGGAAGATATCGGTGTTCAGTTGACGGAAGGCTTCATGATGGATCCTGAGGCCTCGGTATCGGCCATGGTCTTTGCCCATCCCCAAGCCCAGTATTTTAACGTCGACAAGGTGTAATTGCCGGAAATCGTGCGGGAATGCTCCTTATGGATATCCTCTTAGTTTGGCATGATAGAGTAGAGTACGGGAAACCGCATGTTTCGAATGCTTGTCATAATTTTTGAAAATAGGGTGCGGATAGCCGAATCGTTCGCACCCTTTTCTTTATATACATAATATATAATGCTCCCTTCAGATGCAGAAAAGTTGATTACGATGGCATGTTTTAGCCTAAACTAAGTATGTTCACCGCAAAAAATATGACTGTAGTCATCATTATAAAAGAGCCGCTCAACCTTATTGAATATAAGCTAGAGGCAACACTGTGCCGCTGCTGTTATGACGGAAGATAGGAGGGAAGCCGATATGCGTATAGTTTTTCTCGGTACGGGAGCGGGAATGCCGTCCAGACGGAGGAATGTTAGTGCCATAGCATTAGACTTGACGGAAGAGAACGAGGGCATATGGTTGTTTGATTGCGGCGAAGGCACTCAACATCAATTATTGAAATCTCCGTTAAAAATGGGTAAAATAAATAGGCTGTTCATTACTCATTTACATGGAGACCATATTTATGGAATTCCCGGGCTGCTGACCAGCCGGGGTTATCAGGGTGGGGAGTCCCCTCTGGTTGTGTACGGACCGCCGGGAATAAAATCATATATATCTGCTGTATTAAATATAAGCGATGCCCGGCTCCCTTATGATTGTGAAATTGTTGAGATCGGAGAGGAAGGCGCGCTCTTTGCGGAAGGAGAATACAAAGTCTCCGTTCATAAATTAGAGCACCGGATTGATTCTTACGGCTTCCGGATTGAGGAGAAGGACCGGATCGGCAGCTTGGATGCGGATAAGCTGAGGAAATTAGGAGTTCCTCCGGGCCCTTTATACGGCTGTTTAAAAAAGGGGCAATCCGTGAGGCTTGACGATGGTACCGTTATTAACGGACAGGACTTTATCGGTCCCGGCCAGCGCGGCCGAACGATTGCTATTTTGGGGGATACCCGTTACTGTGCCGCTGCCAAGAAATTGGCCGCGAGGGCAGATTTATTAGTGCATGAAGCCACCTTTTCAGGGGAACTTGAAGACCTGGCCCATAAATATTATCACGCCACTTCCAGGCAGGCGGCGGAAATCGCCAGAGATTCGGGAGTGCGCACTCTCGTCTTAACCCATATCAGTCAGAGATATCAGGATGATGCCGAGCAGCTGGAAGCCGAAGCGCGGGAAATTTTTAGACGGACCTATTTGGCGGAGGATTTGTGGAGTATTGAAATTCCTAGACTCAGCCATTCCGGTGAGGAAGTGTAGCACAGATTTTAGAAAATGGGGTTTGCTTGGCAGGAATCTGCCTGTCAGGCGGGGAATTATAAAGGGACAGCCGGCAAGGAAACGCTGTTTCCGGGCCATCCCGGAACAGCATGTTTGCGCGTAACCGGCCTGCTCCCGATGCTTTGAAGCAGAATCACGCTTTTCCCTGATCTTCCGCTTCGTCCTTGATTTCTTCACGGAAGGCGTCAATGCTTTCGCGGCGGTTCTCATTTTTTTGCTCAATGTTGTTTAGTTCCCGGGACGAGATTTCACCGGCGAATTCATTTACGTATTCTTCAGCTTCTTCCAAGTTTTCAATTGTGTTTTGCACGTTTCTCTGCAGCTTTTTGACATTATCGGAACGATCATCCGGTTTGGCCATCATAAATAACCTCCGAAAAAAAATTTTTTGGGGAAATCTCCCTGAAATTTAAAGTTCCTCACGAAGGTTATAATTATACGCCTTTGGATGATTCGATTTTTTTGGTTTTGCTCACCTGAAATTAGGATAACCTATAGATAGCAAGTTGATTTTATTTTTGTTTTGTCCATAATAATAGAGAGCCTTACAGTTGAATGAATAACAGATACATGGAAGATAAAGTTGGCTCTGCAGTGTATAGAAAACTGCAATTTGTCCGAAAATTTCAACCATACAGAAATTTAAGCTAAGTAAAACCGGGCTATTCCAATTTGGGATGGTTCCTGAATGGAAGTAGAAGTTCTATAATGATCTGACTTCTAAAGATGAACGAGAGAAGGGGGAATCCGGATGAGATGGATTGAGGTGGAGCCTTCCGGACCGCTATCAGGAAGTGTTAAGATTCCGGGATCGAAGAATAGTTCCTTGGCGCTGCTTGCTGCCGCTTGCATGGCTGAAGGACCGGTAATCCTGCAAGGAATTCCTAACATATTGGACATCCGTGTAATTGAAGGAATTGCGCAGGAAATTGGTATCTCCATTCACAGGACCGAAACAGGAGAGGTTGTTGTCGACTCTTCCGGTCTTCAATCAACGGATTTAAGCCTGGAGAAAACATCCGCTTTTCGTTCCTCCTATTATTTTGTAGGGGCTTTATTGGCGAGAACGGGAAAAGTTAAAATAGGGTACCCCGGCGGGGACAACTTCGTATCAAGGCCTATTGATCAGCATCATAAAGTAATGAGTGCTCTGGGGGCCAAGGTTCACCTGTATGATTCCTATTACGTGGTGGAAGCGGATAAGCTGACCGGCAATACGATTTTCTTCGATACGATTACCTGCGGAGCCACTATCAACGCGCTGCTGGCCGCTGTTCTGGCGGAAGGGACTACCATGCTGCATAACGCCGCCCGGGATCCGGAAGTGGTAGATACGGCAAACCTGCTTAACCAGATGGGGGCGAAGATAAGGGGCGCCGGTACGGACACCATTCGCATTGAAGGGGTTAAACGGTTAAATGGCTGTACTTATGCGGTTATTCCAGACCGTTTGCTTGCCGGTGCTTTCCTGATGGCAGCAGGGATGACCAAAGGGGTTGTGACGGTGGATGACGTCATTCCTGAACATTTGGCTTCTTGCCTAGCTAAATTGAAAGAGATCGGACTGATTATCGAAACGAAGGAAAAGTCCATTACCGCATATGGAGATGTTCGGTTAAGACCGACCCGGATTCGGACCGGAATGTATCCGTCCTTCGCGACAGACCTGCAGCAGCCGCTGACAGCGTTGTTGCTTCTAGCCACGGGCAGAAGCATCATAACGGATAAAATTTTTCCGGAAAGGTTCAATCATGTGCCTCAGTTAAGAAGAATGGGGGCGCACATTGAACTGAAGAAGGGCAGCGCCTTTATTCAGGGCGGGGCTCCTCTGCAGGGCAATTTCGTTCATGCCAGCGATGTAAGGGCAGGGACGTCTCTCATCATGGCCGGACTAGTTGCGGAAGGGAAAACAACGATCGCCGGAGTGGAGCATATTGAGCGCGGGAACGAAGATATGATCGGCCTATTCCAACGTTTGGGAGCGCGAATATCCCTTCACGAAGGAGGAGCGCTTCGTTCGGCTGACGGGGCTAACGAGCAGGCGTTCGGTGTGTAATCCAAATCTGGACATGTTATGAAAATATGTAATCATGTCGAGTTACATAGTATTTGTTGCGGGCATGCCTCATCTACCTTCTAATGTATGATGAATGCAATGCCCGCTTTGAGCTGTTTAACAACTTGCGTCAGAAGTCTCCTTCCTCAGCGAAGCAGGTGGGAGATGAATGACGCCTTTCCCGAAAATTTTCGCTGGGAAGAGCATGTGTTTGTTCTAATCACTTTGATGCAAAAAACTTCCCCAAAAGGAACGTATGTATGGTATACTGAAGATATAGAACAAACGTTCCGGAAAGGGAGGTGCTTCCATGATTCGAGCTCAATTTGTACGTTTCCATGCCTCGAAACGAGATGTCGAACGACTATATGCCTGTAATCGCGAATCTGCCCAGGTGTGGAATATGTGCTTAGAGCTCGCAAAGAACCACTATTCGGAGCATCGGAAATGGATTTCGCAGTCAGAGCTTCAGAAGCAAACCAAACGCCAATTCC
>NZ_JBHTIU010000100.1:26502-65406 GCF_042677205.1 Paenibacillus residui | reverse complement strand
ATGGTTTGCTGGTTTACCCAGCTACATCAAGGCCTATCTGCCGAATTTAAGCTGCGAAAGTTGAGTTTTCATCTATACCTGTTCTCATATTTCATCGGTAAACGCGCCCGTCCTAAGGACGGCGATAGCCGTTTATCCTTGGGTTGTAAGTCCGGGGATTCCCCGAGAAATCCCGGAATAAGCTTCGAAGGCATATCGGTTGTTTTCGATTGTATGAAAATAAAAGAAGGAGGCTGCATCATGGCAGAGCCGAACAAAACCTTTTACATTACAACACCGATTTATTACCCTAGCGACAAGCTCCATATTGGTCACGCCTATACGACCGTGGCCGGAGACGCCATGGCCCGTTACAAGAGGCAGCGCGGGTATGATGTCATGTATTTGACAGGCACCGACGAGCATGGGCAGAAAATTGAAACGAAAGCGAAGGAGAAGGGGGTCGCCCCGCAGCAGTTCGTCGACGACATTGTCGCGGGCATTAAGGAGCTTTGGGCCAAGCTGGATATTTCCTATGATGATTTCATTCGCACGACGGAAGAAAGACACAAGGAACCGGTAGCCCGCATTTTTCAGCAGCTGCTCGATCAGGGAGATATTTATTTGGGCACGTATGAAGGCTGGTATTGTACTCCGTGCGAATCGTTCATTCTGGAACGGGAGCTTGTCGACGGTCATTGTCCGGATTGCGGCCGCCCGGTAGAGAAAGTGAAGGAGCAAAACTATTTCTTCCGGATGAGCAAGTATGCGGACCGTCTTCTGAAGTATTATGAAGAGAATCCGGATTTCATCCAGCCGGAATCCCGGCGCAATGAGATGATCAACAATTTCATCAAGCCGGGTCTCGAAGATTTGGCGGTTTCGCGCAGCACATTCGACTGGGGCATCCGGATTCCGAACGATCCGAAGCACGTCATCTATGTTTGGATCGACGCCTTGTCGAATTACATCACTGCTCTTGGCTACAAGTCCGAAGACGAATCCAAATACGAACGGTACTGGCCGGCGGATGTTCATCTGGTCGGCAAGGAAATCGTCCGCTTCCATACGATCTACTGGCCGATTATGCTGATGGCTCTAGGTCTGCCGCTGCCCAAGAAGGTATTCGCTCACGGCTGGCTGCTGATGAAGGACGGCAAAATGTCCAAGTCCAAAGGCAATGTCGTCGACCCGGTGACCCTGATCGACCGCTATGGCTTGGATGCCTTGCGCTATTATTTGCTGCGTGAGGTGCCTTTCGGCTCCGACGGCACCTTCACTCCGGAAAATTTCGTAGAAAGAATCAATTTCGATCTGGCTAACGATTTGGGTAATCTGCTGAATCGGACTGTGGCCATGATCGACAAATATTTCGACGGAGAAATTCCCGCCCTCGTTCCCGATGCGACCCCGTATGATGCGGATCTGCAGAGGACGGCCCGCACGGCTGTAGAGAAAACGGAGGAAGCGATGGAGAAGATGGAGTTTTCCGTCGCGCTGACCGCGATTTGGCAGTTGATCAGCCGCACGAACAAATATATTGACGAAACCCAGCCTTGGGTGCTGCATAAGGATGAGAGCCGTCACGTTGAGCTTGGATCCGTCATGTATCATCTGGCCGAATCTCTGCGAATCGTATCGGTATTGCTGCAGCCTTTCATGACGCAGACCCCGGCCAAGATATGGAGGCAGCTGGGAATCGAAGCCGGAGACCTGACGGCCTGGTCCAGTCTGGAACGATTCGGTGAGCTGCCGGCCGGCATTCGCGTCCGCAAGGAAGAGGCCATCTTCCCACGCCTAGAAGTGGACAAGGAAGTGGAATTTATCGTTGCCGCCATGACCGGAGGCAAGGGGGCCGAATCCGCCGCCCAGACTGCGCAGAAGGAAGCTTCATCCGCAGATGAGGAGATCGTGCGCGCTGAGGAAATTTCGATCGACGACTTTGCCAAAGTGGAGCTGCGGGTCGCAGAGGTTCTGGCGGCCGAGCCGGTCAAGAAGGCGGATAAGCTGCTCAAGCTGCAGCTTGATCTCGGCTTCGAGCAGCGCCAGGTTGTGTCGGGAATCGCCCAGTATTACAAGCCGGAGGAGCTGGTTGGGCGGAAAGTCATCTGCGTAACCAATCTCAAGCCGGTGAAGCTGCGCGGAGAACTGTCCCAGGGCATGATTCTGGCCGCCTCCAAGGGGGACCAGTTAACCCTGGCTACCGTACCCGATCATATGCCGAATGGCGCCATCGTTAAGTGACAATAAAGCCCGCTTCCAAGTTGGAGGCGGGCTTTGCGCCTTATTGTCCGGTTGACAAATCGATAAAACTGCCCGTATAATCGTACTGTAAATAAGGATGATTACGATTTACAGTCATTTATCGAGGGAGACTACAGCTAATGAGAAATCGGATTTATTGCGGCGCTTTTGCGCTTCTTATTGTTTTTGCCGCTCTGTTAGGGGGCTGCGGCGGCGGCTCTGATCTGGCCGAAGACAAGACGAATGTCGTCACCAGCTTCTACCCGCTCTATGATTTTGCTTCCAAAATCGGTGGAGACCGCGCACATGTCATCAATCTGGTTCCGGCTGGAGTGGAGCCGCACGATTGGTCACCCAAGAGCAAGGATATCCGTCTGATTAACCAAGCCGATGTGTTTGTCTATCAAGGTGCCAATTTCGAAGGCTGGGTGGAGGATTTCCTCGGCAGTATGAAGCCGGATACCGGCGTTAAGATTGTGGAGGCGAGCCAAGGGCTCGAATTGCTTCCCGGAGATCACGATCATGAGGAAGATTCCCGCCATGACGAGCATGCTGCGGACGAGGGGAAGAATAATGGAGAAGAGGATCACGAAGGCGGTCATCACGAGCACGGCGAGATGGATCCCCATGTATGGCTAAGCCCGAACAATGCCAAAGCGATGGCCGAGAAGATCAAGAACGCCCTGGTGGAGGCGGACGCCGGCAATAAGGACTATTATGAAGCCAATTATAGCAAGCTGGCTGAAGATTTGGATCGTCTTCATCAGAAGTACAAGGAAACATTGAGCGCACTGCCGAAGAAGGAAATCGTCGTTTCGCACCAGGCTTTCGGTTATTTGGCTCATGACTACGGACTGACACAGAAGGCGATTATGGGACTGGCGCCGGATGCGGAGCCGACAGCCCAGGATATGAAAGAGATCAGCCAATTTGTACGGGAAAATAACGTCAAATATATTTTCTTCGAAGAGCTGGTTTCCGACGCTTTAGCTAATACGCTGGCTAAAGATTTACAGATAGAGACGCTCGTGCTGAATCCTCTGGAAGGCTTGACGGACGAACAGCTTGCTGCAGGGGAGGACTATTTTTCCGTTATGGAGAATAATTTAGATCATTTGGTGAAAGCTTTGCAATAATGCGTTAACGGAAGAGGCGGTACAGACCTGAAGCTGCTGTAGACGTCTTTTTCGTTTTCTTCCGAAGGAGAGTTAAGGATATGGATACCCCTAGAGATGTCAGCGGGTTTGACGGAAAGTGCCACGATCCGGTAGTCAAGCTGGACCGTATTTTCTTCTCCTATGACCGCAAAGACGTGATCAGCGACTTGTCCCTGCAAATTCTGCAGAGGGATTTCGTAGGAGTTGTCGGTTCCAATGGAGCCGGGAAGACAACGCTGTTAAAAATGATCGTAGGCCTGATTAAGCCCGTCCGCGGGGAAGTAAGGCTCTTCAACGAGCCGGTCGCCAGCTTTAAGGACTGGGAAAGAATAGGCTATGTTCCGCAAAAAAATAATTTCAATCCGCTGTTTCCCGCCACCGTGAAGGAAGTTGTGATGTCCGGATTGTATGGGAGGAAGAAGCTGTTCCGAAGAATAACCAGGGACGATATCC
This sequence comes from Paenibacillus residui, assembly GCF_042677205.1. Classification (NCBI taxonomy): domain Bacteria; kingdom Bacillati; phylum Bacillota; class Bacilli; order Caryophanales; family Paenibacillaceae; genus Paenibacillus; species Paenibacillus residui. Next base: position 61,573 of record NZ_JBHTIU010000100.1, on the reverse strand, counting down.
GCAAAGTGGATGAAGCGCTTGAGGCAATGGGAATCAGCAATTTGCAGGAGCGCAAGATCGGGCAGCTGTCAGGGGGACAGCAGCAGAGAGTGTTCCTGGCCCGCGCGCTTGTCAACAATCCCGACCTGCTGATTCTGGACGAGCCGACCGTCGGCATTGATGCGGAAACGCAGGAAAGCTTCTTTCATATGATCCGTCATATGCATCAGCATCATCATATAACGTTCATCATGGTGACGCATGACTTGGATATGCTGGAATCCTATCTCGGCCATGAGCCGGTTCACAGCTCCGGTAAAATCCAGTTTTATATCAAACATACGCATAGTCCGGAAAATTGCGATGAGACCGGTCTGGCCCATACATTGACCGACTTGCGCGAACCGGTGCAACTCCGATAAGGGAAAGAGGAAAAAACGAGTGGATATTTTTTTGGAGCCTTTTTTTCAAAGAGCATTGATAGGCGGAATTCTGATCGGAATTACAGCCCCGTTAATGGGGGTGTTTCTTGTTCTGAGAAGATTGTCGATGATTGGGGATACGCTGGCGCACGTCACGATCGCCGGGGTTGCGCTCGGTTTTTTGATTAATCTTTATCCGGTTGCAGTGGGACTTGTCTTTGCGCTGCTTGCTTCCTTTGCCATCGAATGGCTGCGCAAAGCCTACAAAACCTATGCCGAACTATCGATTGCCATTATTATGTCCGGCGGTATCGCTCTGGCGACCTTCTTATTCACAATGGGCAAAGGCTTTAATGTAAAGGTGACGAGCTATCTGTTCGGAAGCATTTATACTTTGGACCAAATGGACTTATGGCTCGTTTGCATTGTAACCGTTCTTGTCGTTGCCGTTGTGCTCGTTAATTTCAAGGAATGGTTCCTTATGTTCTTCGATGAGGAAGCGGCCGCGGTCAGCGGCTTGCCGATCCGTTACTATAATATTCTGATTACCATGCTTACGGCTCTCGTTATCAGCGTGGCCATTAAAATCGTCGGGGCTCTCCTTGTTTCCTCCCTGCTGACCATCCCGGTAGCGGCCAGTCTGGCGGTGGCGAGGAGCTTTAAACATTCTGTTTTTATGGCTGTATTATTTTCCGAAACGGCCGTCATTGCCGGCTTGGTTGCGGCAGGCATCTGGAACTTGGCGCCGGGCTCCTCGGTTGTGCTATTATTGATCATGATACTGCTTGTAACCCTGCTCTTCCGGGCGGGTTCCAGAGCGAAATAGGAGCAATCAGAGGGAAGGAAAACTTCTATGGAAATCAACGTTGGAATTGCCTTGTTGGCCGGGATAGCGTCTTTTATTTCTCCTTGCTGCTTGCCGTTATATCCGTCATATTTGTCCTACATTACCGGGATTTCGGTGAGCGAGCTTAAGAGCAGCGGCAATAAAAGCCGCGTAAGGCTGCAGACATTCGTGCATTCCTTGTTTTTTGTCGTTGGCTTTTCGGTTGTATTTTATGTGTTGGGATGGGGAGCCGGAACGCTGTCCGGCTTGTTCAGCCAATATCAGGATTTGATCCGCAAGCTGGCGGCCGTTCTTATTCTGGCTATGGGATTATTTATGATCGGTATATTTCAGCCGCAATGGCTGATGAAAGAACGCAAGCTGCAGTTCAAATGGAAGCCGGCCGGTTATTTGGGCTCTTTTCTTATTGGAATAGGCTTCGCTGCAGGCTGGTCTCCCTGTGTCGGCCCGATTCTTTCGGCCATTCTTGCTTTGGCGGCTTCTGAGCCGAGCACATGGTTTGCTTTGATTACCGCTTACTCATTGGGATTCGCGCTCCCGTTTCTCATTCTCGCCTTCTTTATCGGGTCTACCCGCTGGATTCTCCGTTATTCGGCGCCCTTGATGAAGGTGGGGGGAGCTTTAATGATCGTGATGGCGGTGCTGTTATACACCGATCAACTGACTCGAATAACGATCTGGTTTAACGAATGGACGCCGGACTGGCTGCTGAAGCTGATGTAACGTAGCCTGACGGTGGTGGGTGTGCTGCAGAACTATCAAGTGAAATAATCGATAGTCGCTTCCGGGAATTTATCGAAGATTTGTTCGGTAATATGCTCCCTGAGTGCTTGGGCCTGTTCGTCGGGATATACGTACTTGCCCTGTCCCCAGCGCCCCCACTTATATTTTCGTTTCGCTTCGTCCATTTCCAGCTTTGTCTTCGGATAGCGCTTGAGAATGACGTTTTTCGCCGTTTTGGTGAACCGGTGCTGAATCAGCTCGAAGGTCAGGTCCTTGACGGCTTCGCGGGGTAAAGCTTCCTTAAGCTTCTCCAACAGATGCGCATACCCTTCTTCCCAGCCCTCATGCCAAATAATCGGGGCAATGATGAAGCCGAGCGGGTATCCTGCTTTGGCAATCTTACCGGCGGCTTCGATTCGTTCCGCGAAGGTGGAGGTTCCGGGCTCGAATTGTTTGATAACATAGTCCGCATTGACACTGAAACGGATGCGGGTATGGCCGTTATGCCTAAGATTAAGCAGCGGCTCGACATGGTGGAATTTACTGACGAAACGCAGCCGGCCGTAAGGTTCGTCCGCCATGAATTCAATCAACTCGGACAGGGAGCCGCTGATATGCTCCAGCCCTAGCGGATCGGATGTGCAGGCGGCTTCGAAGCGGGTGATTTCCGGGGCGCGTTCATCGATATATTTTTTAGCGGCCTGCAGGATTTCATCCGTATTGACATAAACGCGGATATAAGGCTTCGCCCCGAGCGTCGTCTGCAAGTAACAGTAATGGCAATGAGCCATACAGCCGGTCGCAATCGGAATCGCATATTCCGCGGAAGGCTTGGATTGGTCGAAGGTAAGTGTTTTGCGTACTCCAACGACCAGTGTATTTTTGGCCATACGGTACTTGGCGAATTCGTTATCCCCCGGCAGATTGGTGATTCGGTTATGCGAAGTCGTCATCCGGATAGGAAGCCCTTCCTTCTTGGCCCATTCCATAATCCGGACTCCTTTGGGATAATTCAAAGCGTTCGGTTCGAAATAGACCAATTCCGGAATGAAAACTTTAGTGCTTCGCGGCGGGCGGGCCGTTTGAACAGACATAGGCGGGTTCGAGGCTCCTTTCTAAATGGTATGGATGGTTCTATCCGTTAGAATTCGTAAGAGATCCCTGTTTCACACATGGGAATAAACAACTGATGGTTGTTTTTATGGTAAACTTGCTTTACTTAGTCCAAATGGTATATCATACATACAGTACTATTGAGCGGTTTAGTTGTGGTTAAACTGGCAAGGAGGGGTTCGGATGGCCACACCGAGTATGGAAGATTATTTGGAACGCATTTATAAATTAATCGATGAGAAGGGCTATGCCCGTGTATCCGATATTGCAGAAGGTCTGGCTGTTCATCCTTCCTCTGTAACTAAAATGATCCAAAAACTCGATAAAGACAGCTACCTAGTCTACGAGAAATATCGTGGACTTATTTTAACACCCAAGGGCAAGAAGATGGGTAAAAGATTGGTAGAACGGCATCACCTGCTGGAGCAATTTCTTGAGGTCATTGGTGTACAGGAAGAAAATATCTACGCGGATGTAGAAGGAATCGAGCATCATTTAAGCTGGGATTCTATTACATGCATTGAAGTGCTGGTAGAGTATTTCAACCGGCATCCCGAAGCGTCGGAGCAGCTTAAACAGCTTCGGGCCGAGATGGAAGCCGAATAGAATAACAAGAAGAAGAGGACCTGCGGGTCCTTTTTTTGTTTACTTGGAGCGAAAGACAAAGCGGTTCTCGGAATTTGTCTGTCCGTACCCCGGCGCCAACCGCTTTCCTTCATGAACGAGTCCATTGCAGCGGTTCTAGGGACATCTCCCGTCGTCATACATATACAACGACTCGTATTCATACGGATTCGGCAGACGGGGGAGGCGGAGCGATGAAGGTCAATGCCGTTTTTGAAGGCGGTGGAGTGAAGGCTATAGGATTGGCAGGGGCGGTCAGCGAGGCGGAGAGAAGAGGGGTTACCTTCCACCAGTTGGCGGGAACGTCGTCAGGATCCATAGTAGCTGCCTTATTGGCTGCGGGCTATAAAGGGGAAGAAATGAAGCAAATCATTCAGAGCACTCCCTTTATATCCTTTCTGAAAAAAAGCTGGCTCCATCAAATAAGGTGGATTGGTCCGGCCATCCGGCTGTTCGTTAAAAAAGGGCTATATTCCGGCGAGGAGCTGGAATACTGGATTTACAAGCTGCTGCAGGCCAAAGGAATCCGGACGTTCGCGGATCTGCCTTATAACCGGCTGAAAATCATTGCCTCCGACATTTCCCTCGGGAGATTGCTCGTCCTTCCCGACGATATTTCCCGTTACGGAATCGATCCTCACAAATTTACTGTGGCCAAAGCGATTCGCATGAGCACCAGCATTCCTTATTTTTTCGATCCGGTCATTATCCGCAAGAGATATCCCCGCAAGAAGAAGGAAAAATTTACAGATCAATTTGTTTACATAGTGGACGGAGGATTGTTGAGTAATTTCCCCCTATGGTTATTCGATGCTCATGAAGCGGAACCGGGGGAGAAGATTTTGCCGACATTGGGATTTCAGCTCGTAGGCCGGGGAAGCAACGAGCCTAACCGGATTATCGGCCCTCTTAGCATGCTGCAAGCTCTGTTCTCGACCATGATGGATGCACATGATGAAAGATTCATCGAAGAACACAAGTCTTTTCGCACTATTAAAATTCCGACATTGGGCATTCATACGACCGAATTTGATCTGTCCAAAGAGAAAAGCATGGAGCTGTATGAATCCGGCAGGAAGGCCGCGGCCAAATTTTTCGATAAATGGTCGTACGAGGATTACCTGGCCAAATGCAAAAAGACGGACGTAGCCGCAATGGCAGTCGTCCGTCAGTGATACCGGGGCGGCTCGTCTTCATCCCCGGAATTATTCTTGTTTCCTTCAATGACCCGGAAGCGAGCCCGTTTTCTCTGTGCGGGTCCGCTCCTCCCCGTCCGCTGCTTGGGCTTGGGCCGGGAATAAGAAGAGGAGGACGTGAACAGGCGGCGAAGGCGGGCCGGAGGGAATTTATACAGCAGAAAAATCGCTCCGAAGATAATGACCGGGAGCAGGAAGGTGCCCGGCGATTTGACCAAATTATATAATATACCAATGGCGATCAGTGTTAGTACGATATAAACCGCAGTCGGATATCGTCTTCTCATGGACGGCCTCCTTAGGGAACAAGGGATTTTTTGCCGAAATCGGAATCCAGTTCTCTCATGCGGTTGAACGAAGCGATCGACACCTCGACCTGGTCGTCTGTAGGCTGTTTGGTTGTCAGCATCTGAAGCCAAAGCCCCGGATAGCCCAAGTATTTAAGCACAGGGGTATCCCGCAGCAGGTTGGTGAAGCGCAGAGCTTCATAAGATACGCCGATTACGACCGGCAGAAGAACGATCCGCTGCCAGATTCTATCCCATAAGTTATCGTATGGCACGAAGGAATAAATGATGACCCCGATCAGAACCGTCAGTACCATAAAGCTGCTTCCGCAGCGGTAATGCAGGGTGCTGAACTTCTGCACATTCTGGACGGTCAGCGGGACCCCCGCTTCATAAGCGCTGATCACTTTATGCTCGGCCCCGTGATATTGGAACAGTCTCTTAATCAGCGGTGTTAAAGAAATAATATAAATATAGCCGACGAGGAAAATGATTTTGATCAGGCCTTCAATCAGATTGTGCAAAATTTGGTTCTCGAATCGATCTTTAAAAATGATGTGTTCCACAAAGGCAGGGACAACGGTGAAAATAAGCTTGCCGAAAATAAAGGAAAGCACTCCGACTACGGCTACCCCGAGTACCAGCGTCAGCTTGCCCATCATTGACGATTCTTCCTGCTTGACTTCCTCGCCTTCCTCCTCGGCAAATACCTCTGCGGAAAAATTAAGATGGCGGGAGCCGTTAGCGGTAGATTCCACAATAGCGACAAGTCCCCTCAGGAAGGGAATTTTCTTGAGTATGCGAACCCATTCCTTACCGCTTTTACGAGGAACCTCCAGAAACGAGATTTCCTTGTCCTTGCGGCGCACGGCCGTAACATGGACGGACTTACCGGCAAACATAACCCCTTCGATTACCGCCTGTCCGCCATAGATGTTGTTCTGAGACAATAAGTTCACCTTCTCAACATTAATCTTTTTCTTTATTTTAACGAAAACGGGTACGGAATGCCAATGATTTACGCAATCATATAATGGATATACTATCGGAAGCATGCCAACCATCGACCTTATAAGTCTTTCCAAGTTTTTTCAACAACTCATAGACCCCCGCGAAAATCAAAAAGTATTCTCAAACCGGGGAAACTTATGGTAAAATGGCTACGTTATCAAGCCAAACTATCCAGGTGATCTGATTGAAAAAAATTTTGGTGCTGCACGGTCCGAATTTAAACATGCTCGGAATTCGTGAACCCGGCGTCTACGGCACAACTTCATTGCCGGACATAGAGCGCAACCTGCAGCAGCTGGCCGGAAGGCTGTCTGTGGAATTGGAATGCTTCCAATCCAACCACGAAGGAGAGCTCATCGACCGCATCCATCAAGCGTACGGGGTTATGGACGGGATCCTCATCAACCCCGGTGCCTTCACCCATTACAGCTATGCGATCCGCGATGCGATCTCCTCGGTGCAGCTGCCGGTCGTAGAAGTGCATCTGTCGAATATCCATCAGCGCGAAGCTTTCCGTCATGTATCTGTTACTGCTCCGGTGTCTGTGGGCCAAATAACCGGATTCGGGGAATACAGCTATGAGCTTGGCCTGATGGCTTTGCACCGGCATCTTACAAAGGAAGTCAGGTGATTGCGATGAAAACGTCCAGATTGACCCGGTTAAGAGAAGCGATGGACAAAGCCGAGCTGGAAGCACTGTTTGTAACCAATGGCTATAACCGAAAATATCTTACCGGATTTACAGGAAGCTCCGGATACGTTCTTGTGACGCAGGACCGGGCTGTTCTGCTGACCGATTTTCGCTATACCGCTCAAGCGGCCGAGCAGGCCAATGACTTCGAAGTCATAGAACATCAGCGCAAGATTATGCTCTCGGTCAAGGAGATTCTGCACAAGCATGGAATCCGCAGACTCGGCTTCGAGCAGAATGACGTCACCTACGGCACGTATTTGAGTTACTCCGCCGATTTGGGTGATGTAGAGCTGGTGCCGACAGAATCGCTCGTACAGAAGCTTCGAATGATCAAGGATCAGGATGAGCTGCGAATTATGAAGGAGGCCGCCGCTTTGGCCGATGACACTTTCTCCTTCATTCAGACGAAGCTTAAGCCGGGTGTTTCCGAGAAGCAAATTGCGCTGGAGATGGAATTTTATATGCGCAGCCGGGGGGCCGCATCTTCTTCCTTCGAAACGATTGTCGCCTCCGGGGAAAGATCCGCGCTTCCTCATGGAGTCGCCAGTGATCGTTTGCTGGGAACGAATGAATATGTTAAGCTCGATTTTGGAGCCTATTACAAAGACTACTGTTCGGATTTGACCCGCACGGTCTGCCTCGGACAGCCGACAGACAAGCATAAGGAAATTTACCAGATCGTGCTGGAGGCTCAGATGCATACGCTGGCTAATCTTAAGCCGGGAATGACAGGCAAAGAAGCCGATGCGTTAGCCAGGGATATCATCAAGCGGGCAGGGTACGGCGATAACTTCGGGCACAGCACCGGCCACGGCCTTGGCATGGAGGTTCACGAAGCCCCGGGCTTGTCCTATTTGTCCGAAACCGTGTTGGAGCCTGGAATGACCGTTACGGTCGAGCCGGGCATCTATATTCCGGGCTTCGGAGGCGTCCGCATTGAGGACGATATCGTCATAACGGATACCGGAATAGAACGGTTGACATATTCGGACAAAAATTTGATCGTCATTGATTAATTTCACTCGTGAGCCCTGGGTTCACTTTCTTCAAGGAGGATAAACCATGATTTCTGTTAACGACTTTAAAACCGGATTGACAATTGAGCATGATGGAGACCTGTTCTCGGTTATCGATTTCCAGCATGTGAAACCAGGTAAAGGAGCGGCCTTCGTCCGTTCCAAATTGAAGAATATGCGCAATGGCAACATTGTGGAGAAGACATTCCGCGCCGGAGAAACTGTCGGACGGGCCCATGTGGAAAATCGTGAAACCCAATACTTATACTCTGCCGGAACGGAGCATACGTTCATGGATACGGAAACGTATGACCAGTTCAGCCTTCCTTCCTCTCGTCTGGAATGGGAGCTAAAGTTCCTCAAGGAGAATATGAGCGTTAACATTATTAGCTATCAGGGAGAAATTCTGGGCATCAGCCTTCCTAACAGCGTGGAGCTCAAGGTCGTTGAGACGGAGCCGGGGGTTAAAGGAAATACGGCAACCGGCGCTACCAAGAATGCAGTACTCGAGACCGGCTTGAACGTACAGGTTCCTCTGTTTATTAATGAAGGGGACGTGCTTCTGATCGACACCCGGGATGGCAAGTATATCTCCCGTGCCTAATCTAAGCTTCTGTGGCAAGCAGGTTTAACTAAAGCCTTCTGTCCGGAAAGGGAATTTTAATTCTTTTTCTGGATTGAAGGCTTTTTATACGTATTAATAAACCGGCTGATCGAACCTTTCTGAGGCAGGGGGATAACATCGAAAGCTATAGCAAGAGGGTGGTTAAAGAAGCAGAAGAAACAGCGTTTCTCCTTAGCGTTACTTTTAGCAAATAAAATCCTATTGGAAGGGGAGGAAGTACCTGCCGCTGAATAGAATTAAACATGGCTTTTACCCTCGATTGTTCTGCAGGAGAATTTCACAGTTTCTTGTCACAATTTGTCGGGAGTATGCTATAATAGAAAATTGTTAAATGCTTGGGTGGGGAGTGAACCAACTTGTCATTAATCGTTATGAAATTTGGCGGCAGCTCTGTTGGGGATGCCGATCGCATGAAGCGTGTCGCGGCAAGAATAGTGGATAGACAAAGACAAGGAAACCGATGTGTTGTTGTGGTATCTGCTATGGGTGACACGACGGATGATTTGATAGATTTGTCCAAACAAATAGTTTCAGGCGCTCCTCCCGCTCGTGAGATGGATATGCTGTTATCTACCGGTGAGCAGGTTTCCATGGCGCTCTTGGCTATGGCAATCCGGGAATTGGGAGAATCAGCCGTATCTTATACGGGTTGGCAGGCCGGGATGATAACGGATCCTGTTCATAGCAAAGCCCGCATTACCGATATACGCCCGGACCGGGTTATTAAATCTGTAGAAGAGGGCCATATTGTCATTGTTGCCGGCTTCCAGGGAATGACTGAAGACGGACAGATTACGACGCTCGGCCGCGGAGGTTCGGATACGACGGCGGTAGCGTTAGCCGCAGCTATTAAAGCTGATTTATGTGAAATTTACACGGATGTGGACGGAATCTACTCGACCGATCCGCGGGTAGTTAAAGTCGCCCGTAAATTAAACGAGATTTGTTATGATGAAATGCTGGAGCTGGCCAATTTGGGTGCCGCGGTGCTGCATCCGCGCGCGGTAGAATACGCCAAGCATTATCAGGTCCCGCTGGTGGTACGATCCAGCTTCTCAACTAACGAAGGTACTTATGTGAAGGAGGAAGCAGTGATGGAGCAAGGGGTTGTCGTGAAGGGCATCGCCTACGATAAGAACGTGTCCCGCATTAGCATATTGGGGGTTCCGGAGAAGGTGGGGCAGCTGGCCAAAGTATTCTCCGCTCTTGCCAAAGAAGGCATCGATGTGGATATTATCGTGCAAAGCGGAGTCAAAGACGGAGCCGCCGATTTCTCGTTCACCGTCTCTTCCTCCGACAAAGACAGAGCTATGGAAGTGATTGCTTCCATTCAGTCCGAAATCGGATTCCGCGAAGCCGTATCTGAGGTTAACCTGGTGAAGGTTTCGATCGTCGGAGCGGGAATGGTCAGCAATCCCGGAGTGGCAGCCACCATGTTTGAGACGATTTCCGAGCTGGGTGTCAGTATCAATATGGTAAGCACATCCGAAATTAAAATGTCCTGTGTCATCGATGCCGACCGGTTGAACGATGTTGTTCGCGCGCTGCACACCGCTTACGGTCTGGATACGGATGTCCAGGCATTCGTTGGCGGACCGGCGGAACGGAGATAAGGGCCTAGCCGAAACGCTCGAAAATATAATTGAAAATTTTCAATAATAGAGCGGTTATTCCGGCGGCCATCAAGGGGCCTACCGGAATACCGCGCATGAAGACGATCCCGAAGATCGATCCGATTACCAGACCCACAATAATTTGTGGGTCTATTTTTAATAGTTCAAGCCCTTTGCCGTTCATATAAGTGGCGATCGCTCCTCCGGCAAGAGCAAGAATACCCGGCCAGGACGTGAAGACGGTGGATACTTCCTTCCAGGAAATTTTCTCGCTGGCAAAAGGCACGAGAACTCCCATAGTCAGGAACAGCAGGCCTAATTCAAGCCCTCTGCGCTCGATTCCCGGCAAATAGCGGTCCAGACTGACCAGCTTGACGACTAACAGTATGCAGGCAGCCGTTGTAATAATATGGGACCGTCCGATAAGACCGATAATGATCAATGCGACGAGGATGAAATTTCCGTTCATTCAGGATTGCCCCTTGTCCAAGTGGATTCTATTTAAGTGTATGAGGGGCATGTGGAATTAGAACAGGCTTTTGAGGGAGCTAGCAGGCTGCGGACTATCCGGCAAGGCCAACAAGCATACCTTCCGCTCCTCGTCCAGCACCGGCACGACCGGCATAGCATCGACCTGACAGCAGAACAGCACATCATCCTTACAGCCCAGACGACTGAGCCTGATTCCGTTGGCGCAGCTCAGAACGATACGGGACAAGTCCCTGCTTGCCTGACGATAGCTCTGTTCCATAGCCAGGCCGAAATCGTTCATCCTTCCTTCGTCTCCCAGACCGCGCAGGATCAATCCCCCGATCAATCCCGCGCACAGACCATCCTCCAGGGAAAATTGTCCCTGGGTGCCGGAGCAGAGCAGCATGACGTCTCTTCCAGATGCTGAGGCTGCGGCTGCGCAGGCTGACGCATTAAGGAAAGAACCGATGAACACCTGCTTGGCTTTCCTCGCTTTGCTTATGGCTGACGTTCCGTTAGTGGTGGTCATGACGATTTTTCTGCCTCTTACCGCAGGTGACATATATTCGGAAGGTGAATTTCCGAGATCGAATCCGGCTATTCGCTCGCAGTTGCGTTCGCCGCCGAGCAGATCGCCCGCTTCTTTCATTTCCCAGGCTTGCTGAATAGTTTTAACCGGTATGACCGATACGCAGCCATGAGACAGCCCTGTAACGATATTGCTGGTGGCGCGCAGAACGTCAATGACAACGACTGTTTTGTCAGCCAACTCTTGTTCTGTCTTCTCGTTAAGAGTGGGAATGACCTCAATCTGCATATTCTTTTCCTCTCTATTAACTTATTCATTCACAACAACAGCGTTATTTAAGTTTATGCAGGCTGCTCACCTTGGCGAGCGGTTCGTCAATACGCCATTCGGATGCTTCATACCCCAAATTGAGAGAATCACCGGTTTTTGCTGCGGGATCGGTTTCAATATCAAACTTCTGGGCGGCGGCCGCCAGCGTGAAGGTATCCGCACGCAGCCCTCGGCGAAGCGCCTCCAGCGAGAGAACTTCCTGCGGAGCTACGTTACCCAGATTGATCGTCGGCCCCAACCGGTTAATAAGATGGACCTGCTGGGATTTCTGAGGCGCTTCCCACATGAGAATATGCTGTCCCGGAATTTGGCTTAATACCTGCTCAATCTGATCGTCCCGGCATTCCCCGTTCTCATCGAAGATTCCGACCCCGGCTCCGGATTCTCTTCCCTCGATCGTTACCAATTCCGCTCCCAGCCGGATATCCTCATTTACGGTTTCCACCAACTCAGAGGCTTCAATGGTGGAGCCCCATCCTTTTTTTCCATATTCCGTGTAGACCTTCAATCCGTGTGAAAGCGCGCAGCTAATAAGCTCATTCCTTCTCCTACGGTCCAGATCAATGATTCCATCGGATATTTCAATGGAATTAAAGCCAATTTCCTTAATCATGGCAAAATATTCATCGACCGCCCCTCCATGGACAGCGACTTCCAGAAAAGTTCCTCCGGGATAAATGTCGATTCCGAAGGCTTTGGTCATTTCCACCTTGCGGGCCAAAAGACGCTTCGGATATAAGGGCGATGTGCCGAATCCGATTTTGATCATATCGATATACGGGGCTGTCGTGGCCAGCAAATCCTCCAGCGCATGCAGTCCCAGCCCTTTGTCAATCACCATGGTTTTACCGCAGGTCCGCGGCTTCTCTAATCGGCTTCGGGTCGGATCCGATAGAAGCGGATGCCAATCCAGTGAGGTTGCTTCCATAGAAATAATCTCCTCGCGTTAAGAATTGATTCCACATGTGACCATCATATGCATTTGAAAATAGCGTTGTGCCCATCATCCTAAAAAGAGACAAGCCCGCATAGAGTAGAGTAAATGAATCAAGAAGGAAGGGGGGAGTCTATTGATTAACAAAATCGTTATGAGCATGGCTTCGCTTCGGATTATATCGGGGAGCCTGGAAATTTTGGCCGCTCTGCTTATTCTTCGGCTCAATCAGGTGGACAAAGCTCTCTTGGTCAACACGGGTCTGGCGGTCGTCGGACCGATCGTTCTATTAACTACCACGACCATTGGTTTAATAGGAATCGCAGACAAGCTGTCCTGGGGTAAATTCGCTTGGGTGATTGTCGGGGTAACCTGCATTTTTATTGGGATTTTAAAAAAGTAATCTGTCATAAATCATTCGGCCAAGCATAAGTATGTTGTAGACACTGGACAACTTGGAGGCAGCCGAAAATGCTAGAGTCCTTAAAGAACATTCTACCTCATCCATTGAAATCCGCCGTAGAGCGTCTGCCTTCTCCTATCGGCTCTCAATTGGAAGAGCTGCGAATCAGGGAGGGCAGGCCTTTAGAGATTGGGTATGGGGGCCGCTATGGTTTCGTTACCCGGGAAGGGACGGTTGCCAGTCATCCGGCGGAAGCGATGCGTCCTACGAACGAAGATTGCACGATGCTGCTCGATCTGCTGACCAATCATTCGGTATATTCCTTCGAAGAAGAGCTGAGGCGAGGGTATATTACGATTGCCGGCGGGCATAGAGTAGGCCTGGCTGGTAGAACTGTCTTGGGCCAGGGGCAGGTGAAGCTGATCCGGGACATCTCCAGCTTCAATATCCGGGTCGCCCGGGAGAAGCCGGACAGCGGTCTTCCCGTATTGCCGCTGCTGCTGGACCGGGAGCGGCGAAAGGTTCGCTCCACTCTGATTGTTTCACCGCCTCAGCACGGCAAGACGACAATCATCCGGGATTTGGCCAGATTGATCAGCGGTGGAGGGGCTTCATGGCCCCGGGAAATGGACACATTCAAAGTGGGCATCGTCGATGAGCGCTCCGAGATTGCAGCTTGCTACAAGGGGGTTCCGCGATTCGACGTCGGTCCGCGAACCGATGTGCTGGACTGCTGTCCCAAAGCGGAGGGGATGATGATGCTGATTCGTTCCATGTCGCCCGACGTGCTGATTGTGGACGAAATCGGCCGGGCCGAAGATGCACTGGCTGTTCACGAGGCGGCCCATGCAGGCATAGCGGTCATTGCCACCGCCCATGGAGCGGACCTCGCAGATATCCGCCGCCGGCCTGTTCTGAAGGAGCTTTGGGAATCCGGGGCTTTCGAACGCTATGTGCAATTGCGCAAAACAGGCTCCTCCGTTAGGGTCGAAGCGGCATACGACAGCGCCGGAAAGCGGCTTGATGCACCTGTGCCGGCCACGGGCCTGCGGAGGAAGGCGGATGCTTAAGCTGCTGGGAGGATTACTCATTATTGGTGCCGGAACGATGTTTGGCTTTTACCAATCGATGCAGCTCAGCAGACGCCCCAGGCAAATACGGGAGCTTATCCACATGCTGCAGAGACTGGAAACGGAAATTGGGTACGGCTCCACTCCTCTCTCGGATGCGCTTCTGGCTTCAAGCAAGTCTCTGTCGGAGCCTGTAGCCGTTCTGTTCCGCCGGGCCGCCGAATATTTGGACCAGCCTACGGGAATGACGACAGAGGCGTGCTGGCGCAAGGCCGTGGTCGAAGGCTGGCGGGATACCGCCATGAAAGCCGGGGAAAGAGAGGTTCTTCTGCAGCTCGGACATTCCCTTGGAATAACGGACAGAGAGGATCAGCTCAAGCATTTGCGGCTCGCCGTCAACCATCTGCTGGCGGAGGAGGAGCAGGCTGCCGAGGATCAGAGAAAGTATGCGAAAATGTGGAAAAGCCTGGGGGCGCTGGCCGGAGCTCTTATCGTTATTCTTGTTTACTAAATGGCTGGCCGCCAGCCAACGCTCGGAATGAAGAATGAGGTGCCGTCTATGAACGTGGATGTGAACGCGATATTCCAGATTGCGGGAATTGGCATCATCATTGCCATGATCCATACCGTACTCAAGCAGATGGGAAAGGAAGACATGGCTCACTGGGTCACCGTCATCGGCTTTGTCGTGGTGCTTTTCATGGTCGTCAGCATGCTGAACGATTTATTCAGGGAAATCAAGACGATATTTCTTTTTCAGTAGGTGAAGGCAGTGGAAATCATCCAAATTGTAGGGGTGGGCCTGCTTGCCACCATTCTGATTCTCGTCCTGAAGGAACAAATGCCGTTATTCGCATTCCTGCTCGCTGTTTTTACGGGGATCGTCATTTTTTTCTTCCTGCTTGGCAAAATCTCTTCGGTGATCAACGTTCTCGAGGGATTGGCACGTAATTCCGGGGTCAATCCCGTCTTTCTCAAGACGATTCTGAAGATTATCGGGATCGCCTACATAGCGGAATTCGGGGCGCAGATTGTCAGGGACGCGGGACAGGAAGCCATAGCCGCGAAGATTGAATTGTCCGGCAAAATTTTGATTATCGTCATGGCCATTCCCATCATTACTGTCATTATCGAAACCGTAGTCAAACTGCTGCCGGTTTGACGGTACGAAGCAAGCATAGGAGCTGATCGCCGATGACCCTGCGGAACAGATGGGCGTGGACGGCCCTGTGGCTGTTCATTCTTGTATTCGGCGCCTCGCTGGGAGATACTGCAGCACACGCTATGGCGGGACCGGTGGATATCATCATACGGGAGCAAGCCGAGAATTTGCCGACGGACAAGGTGGAGCAGTTCTGGAACCGGCTGATGAAAGAATACGGCGGTTATTTTCCGGAAGGCCGGACTCCCGGATTTTTCGAACAGTTAATCCCGGGCCAACAGGGCTTCAGTTTCTCGGGAGTTTTGAAAGCAATTCTTTCTTACTTCTTTCACGAAATTTTGGTTAACGGCAAGCTGATGCTGACGATCGTGATTCTCACCGTATTCAGCATGATACTGGAAACCTTGCAGAGCGCCTTCGAGAAAAATGCGGTCAGCAAGATCGCCTACGCCATCTCTTACATGGTTCTGATCGTCATCGCGATCAACAGCTTTAACGTGGCCATCGGATACGCCAAGTCGGCCATTACCGACATGATCAATTTTATGATAGCGGTCGTTCCGCTGCTGATGACGATGCTTGCATCCATGGGAAATTTGGCCACCGTGTCCATCATGCATCCGCTGATCGTCTTTATGATCCATACCATTGGGACTGCCGTCTATGTATTTATTTTCCCGCTCCTGTTCTTCTCTGTAGTGCTGCATATTGTCAGCTCATTGTCGGACAGGTACAAGGTGACCCAATTGGCGAATCTTATTCGCAAGGTCAGTATGGGGTTGTTGGGCTTTTTTGCCACCGTCTTCCTTGGAGTGGTATCGGTTCAGGGGTTTTCCGGAGGTGCTGCAGACGGAGTGACCATCCGGACGGCCAAGTATATTACCGGGAACTTCGTACCTGTCGTCGGCAAGATGTTTACTGACGCTTCCGACACCGTCATTGGCGCGTCTCTTCTGGTCAAGAATGCGATTGGCCTGGTAGGTGTGGTCATCATTGTCCTGCTGTGCGCTTTCCCCGCGGTCAAAATATTAACGTTGGCCTTCATCTACCATTTGTCCGCGGCCGTCATTCAACCGATGGGTGACAGCCCGATTGTTACCTGCCTGCAAACGATAGGGAAGAGCATGATTTATATATTCGCGGCCATGGCGGTCGTCGGGCTGATGTTCTTCCTATCGATCACGATAATGATCACGGCCGGCAATATTTCCGTCATGATGAGATAGAAGATCGGGCAGTCTTGGAGGGGAAGAGGATGCAATGGCTTAGCGGCTGGTTGAAAGAATTGATATTGCTCATCTTGATTGCCACGTTTGCGGACTTGATTCTTCCTAACAATTCTTTACAGAGATATGTTAAAACAGTCATCGGCTTGTTTCTGATTCTGGTGCTTCTCTCTCCCGTCGTTCGCTTGCTGCAAAACCAGTGGGATGCGAATCGAATGATGAGGGCGGCCGAAGCCCTGCAGACGGAATCCGGCCGCCGAGGGATTCCTTCCCTGGAATCGATCACCCGCGAGGCGGAGAAGCTGGCAGCCTCCAATGAACGGCAGGCGGTGGCCATTCTGGAAACGAGGCTGGCGGAGGAAGTGAAGAAGGATTTGATTGAGAATACAACGGAACGGGTCGAGAGTGTCCAGATAACGGCGGGACAGGATTCCGAGGGGAAGCTGACGATTGAACGAATGAATATCGTTCTTGCCCTCGTTAAGCCGAAGGACGAGTCGTCCAAGGATGCCATTCCGGCTGCCGGCGGCCGGAAGATAGACATCGAACCGGTCCGGCCTATCGAGCCCGTTGAACCGGTAAAGCCGGTCATTATCGGCCGGGATTCGCCGCCGGAAGCGGAAGGGGCGACCGGGACAAGCGGGGGAGGCCGGTCTGCGGAGCTCGAATCCAGACGGGAGACGGTTATCCGGTATTTGCATACACAGTGGCAGATTGGGCCGGGGCAAATCCATCTAACCTTTGGGGGAAGGCCGGAAGGTACTAATGGCAATCGAACGAAGGGATGACGGGCATTCCGAACGCATCCGCGGTCTCCAATAGATGAATCAACGACAGCGATTCCGAAGTCCAATATGGGCTCGTAGTGAGGTGCCGTATGGGTAAGTGGAAACAAATGATAGAACAATGGATGAGCGGCGGCCCAGGCGGGCCTAAACGGATACAAGCCCTGCGAATGCTGCTCATTATCGGATTGGCGGGAGCAGCCCTGATGATTTTGAACTCCTTCATTACGGTCAAAGAGATCGATCCGGCGAGTACCGGACCGCCGTGGCGGGAGGATGCGCAGGAGACTATCGCCTTCGGGGGAGGCGGCAAGGACCGTTCGGTCTTCCGTGAATATGAGCAGGCTTACGAATCGCAATTGAAGGATATTTTGGCGAAGGTTGTAGGAGTCGGAGAGGTCGAAGTGCTGGTTACGATTGATTCCACGGAAGAGATAACCGTTGAGAAGAATACCCAGGAGAGCCAGCAGGTCACCAACGAGAGGGACCAGAACGGTTCCACGAGAAATAACTCGGATGTCACGCGCAGCAGTAACGCCGTCATGATGCAGCAATCGGGCGGCGAACAACCGCTCGTGCTGAAATATATCAAGCCGAAAATCAGGGGGGTGATGGTGGTAGCCAATGGCGCCGAAAATGCCACAGTCAAAAAGCTGATTGTCGAAGCCGTAAGCAGAGGCCTGGATGTTCCGGCCAACCGGATCTCGGTCGTTCCGCGCAAACAATAATTGCGGCAGGGGCAACACCCACCCATACCAAAGCGCATATCAAGGAGGAATAGATCAATGAATACCAAACGGCAAACGATATGGTTAGTTTCCATGCTCAGTTTAATGGTTGTGTTATCCGCCTACTATTTGTTCACCGAGGATGTAAACAAGATGGATTTAAATGCGGGCGGCGCAGCGCTGGAGCAGGTTAATGTGGATATTCAGCAGCTTGATCAGCATCCTAAGACCGATTCGGATCAGGCGGTTTCCGGCCAGGTTCAGAAGGAGACTGCCGGGCAGCAAGAAGCCGATAAGGGAGCGATCAGCCAGTCCGATCAGCAGATCCTGGAGCAATTGGAGAGCACGGCGACTTCCGGTGCCGACTATTTCTCCGCGTTGGCTCTGAAGCGGTTGGAAAGTCTGCAGAAACGGACCGAAGAATTGATGGAGCTGGCCAATAGCAAGGAGAAGAGCAGTGAGGAAGTGGGCCAGGCCTTGGAGGAGCTTCAGCAAATTGAAATGACTAACGCTAAAGTGGAAAGCTTGGAGGAACAGCTTACGCAAGACTATAAGAGCGCCATTGTTATGGAGCAGGACAATAAGTGGAAGGTCATCGTGCAAGCGGACAAATTGGAAAAAAGCGAAGCGGTCACCATTGCCGACTTGGTAATGACAGAAATGAACATAGGTCCTGAGAAAATTCAAGTACAATACATTCCATAAAAAAAGCTCCTGACGGAGCCTCTTCGAAGACGAATAACCCGGTATTAGAGGTAGCTTTTTATGCCAATTAGAAAGTTGTTCCATTTTAATGCTTTAATGAACTTAAACTTTCTAATGTGGTAAAAAAGAATCCTGTCGAAAATTCCGTTTTCAGCGTTTTTTTCTCGCTTTTTGTCGCCGGAGCCCGGGTAAACTGGGCTCTTTCCATTTCCATCGTTTATGTTATAATTACTAACGTTGCAAGTGATGCCGCTGCCAGTCCTTCCATAAGGACAGTGTCATTTTACAAATTCCAAAGCCCTATGCTTTCGAAGCCGGTTTTTGCTTCGCAAAAACATTAAGGAGTGAACGAGTTTCATGTTTAAATTAAGTGAAATCAAGGAATTGATTCAACTGGTGGATCAGTCCTCCCTTCAGGAATTGGAGATCCAGAATGAAAATTGCAAGCTGTTCATCCGCAAGCCTTCTCCATCCAAATCGGAGACGGTCTACGTAGCTTCGGCCCCCCAGCAGCAGGTCGCAGCCACTCCACAAGCTTCGCCATTACCTCAGGCCGCTGCCGTTCAAGCGGAAGCCGAGAGCAAGGATGGCCAACAACCTGACAGGTCCCATTTACATACAATCACATCGCCTATGGTCGGCACATTCTATTCGGCTCCTTCCCCGGAAGCACCGCCATTTGTCAGTGAAGGCTCCAAGGTTAAAGAAAACACAGTGGTTTGTATTGTTGAAGCGATGAAGCTGATGAATGAAATCGAAGCCGAAGTAAACGGAGAAATAGTCGAGGTTCTTGTAGATAACGGTCAGCTCGTTGAATTCGGTCAGCCTTTGTTCCTGGTTAAACCGATATAATCAGCCATACCTTCAGGAGGAAATCGAATGAAGTTCCAAAAAATATTAATTGCAAACCGTGGTGAAATAGCTGTCCGAATCATTCGCGCTTGCCGGGAATTAGGGATTTACAGCGTGGCGGTTTATTCCGAAGCCGACCGTGATTCGCTGCATGTCAAGCTGGCGGACGAGGCCTACTGCATCGGTCCTACGCTTTCCAAGGACAGCTATCTTAATTTTACGAATCTGATGAGTGTTGCCACACTTACGGAAGCGGACGCGATTCACCCGGGCTACGGATTTCTTGCGGAGAACGCCGACTTTGCGGAAATTTGCGAGCGATGCAACATTACCTTCATAGGCCCATCGCCGGATGCGATTTCCCGGATGGGGGACAAGTCGGTAGCCAAGCAGACGATGAAGGAAGCCGGAGTCCCGGTCATCCCGGGTTCGGACGGTCTGATCGTTGAAGTGGAGGATGCTGTCCGGATAGCCCGTGAAATCGGGTATCCCGTCATTATCAAGGCCACCGCAGGCGGCGGGGGCAAGGGGATAAGGATTGCCGAGAACGAGGAATCGCTCATCCAGCAGATTACGACCGCACGTCAGGAAGCGGAGAAGGCGTTCGGAAACGCAGGCGTATATTTGGAGAAATACTTGACGGGCATGAAGCACGTTGAAATACAGATCATTGCCGACAAGTATGGGAACGTTGTTCATTTGGGCGAAAGGGATTGCTCTGTCCAGCGCAGGAGACAGAAGCTGGTGGAAGAAGCTCCATGCCCGGTATTGACGCCGGAAATTCGGGAAAGAATGGGAGAAGCGGCCGTTCGCGCCGCGAAAGCCGTTCAGTATTCGGGGGCGGGAACGCTGGAGTTTCTGCTCGGACCGGATGGAAACTTCTATTTTATGGAAATGAATACGAGAATTCAGGTGGAGCACCCGGTTACCGAAATGATCACGGGCGTCGATATCATCAAGGAAATGATTATGGTTGCACAAGGAGAAGCGCTGTCCATCTCTCAAGAGGATGTTCAAATCGACGGCTGGGCGATAGAATGCCGAATCAACGCAGAGGACCCGGACCGGAATTTCATGCCTTCGCCGGGGCAGATCGATTTCTATCTCGCACCGGGAGGATTCGGGGTCCGCGTCGACAGTGCAGCTTATCCCGGGTACATGATATCCCCCCATTACGACTCCATGATTGCCAAGCTGATCGTATGGGGCAAGACGCGGGAGGAAGCGATAGAACGAATGAAACGCGCACTGATCGAATTTGCGATTGATGGGATCAAGACGACGATTCCTTTCCATCTCAAGCTGCTGAACCATCCGAAATTTCTTAAGGGAGATTTCGATATCAAGTTTCTGGAAGAATATGATGTCAATAAGCAAGGGTAGCCTATTGGCTGTTCGAAGCAAGATGACCGGGAGAGTTCGATCTTTCGCCTGAATTTCCAAGAACCCGGCCCGAAAGAACTTGGATTGTCATATTTTTTCAGCAATGGTATAGTATTTAGATAAGACAGACCTGTCCTTGTACGAGATTCGCACGGTCTGAAAGCGATCAGGAGGTCATTTATTATGAGTACAATTGCCCCGGATTATGAGAAAACGGATTTGGGCAACATTCAGATTGCCCCGGAAGTCATTGAGGTAATTGCCGGTCTGGCAACGATTGAGGTGCCTGGCGTCGCGGGAATGAGCGGCGGTTTCGCGGGCGGTATCGCCGAGCTGCTGGGACGGAAGAACCTGTCCAAGGGAGTCAAGGTGGAAGTAGGACAGAAGGAAGCCGCGATCGATGTTTCTATCATTGTTGAATTCGGTCATAAGATTCCGGAGGTAGCCGGAGAGATTCAACAGAACGTCAAGCAGGCGATTGAGTCGATGACCGGTCTGGATGTAGTGGAAGTCAACGTACATATTCATGATGTTCAATTTAAAGCCGTGGATAAGACGAACGAAGAAGAAACGGCTGTTCAACGTGTTAAGTAAGCCCGCTGAAACCGACTTTAACCCCCTCTTCCAAGCAGGGGGTTTCCTTTAAGGAGGGACAAGCCGCAGTGGCCAAAATCATCGACCGATTGTTATTGTTTATATTCAGTTTGTTTATTATCGTGGCGGCCAGTGTTATGCTGATAGCTACGTTTAATGCTATTCCTATGGAGACGACCAAAAAATTCGTAGAGCAGGTCTATACGGAATATCCGACAGCCGCCGCAGTGATCGCCACGCTCGTCGTCGTTATTCTGATCAGCATCCGGCTATTTGTCATAGCTGTACGTCCGGCTCAAGCGAATGCGGCTTCCATTGATCAGAGAACCGATTATGGAGATATTAGAATATCGCTGGATACGGTTGAGAACCTCGCTTTGAAATCCGCCAACCGGACCCGCGGGGTCAGAGATTTGCGTGCGAGAGTGCGCGTAAGCAATTCCGGGATTGAAATTGAATTGCGCACGGTCGTCGACGGCGAGACGCCTATTCCCGAGATGACCGAGGAGATCCAGCAAGCCGTTAAGCAGTATGTGGAGGAAATCACAGGAATTCCGGTAGCTATCGTTTCGGTCTATGTGGCCAATATCGTCCAGTCCTCCCCAACGTTCAAAAGCCGGGTTGAATAAAGGGGGGTACCGGGATGTTTAAACAGATGCTGGAGGATCGTCCGGGGACCGTCATCGGAACGTTAGGCGGAATTATTCTCGGCATTCTTTATTTGATAGTCGGTTTCTGGGATATGCTGATTTTTGCTTTTATCGTATTTATCGGGTATTATGTTGGAAAAAAAATCGATCTCAAGGAGCTTCGGCTGCAAGCGGGGAACCTTTGGCAATGGTTATCGGAAAGATGGAGAATGTTCAGATAAAATTCCTGCAAAGGACAACTACTCTGATCCGGTTGTTCCTTGCAGGTTTTTTGGCTTTGGATAGAGCCGGGGAAATAGCCCTGGATTTCATGCAGGAAGCTTTCCTGGGCAGAGGTTTCGCGGGGGCAGAAGCTTTATTGGAATAGGGTTAACGGGGCCGCTCGGATTCCGCCGGGATAACCGGAACGTATAGTAGGCTTAACCGCTGAACGCAGAAATTTAGCTGCCAAATTCATCTTCGAAAAGGTTCCGTCAGGAGCTTTTTTACCCTAGATCACAGGAGGAAAATCAATGAAACGGCGCTTAGCCAGAGAATTAGCATTGCAGAGCCTTTATCAAATGCAAATGAACGAGGTCACTTCACGGGAAGCGATTCAGATGGCCATCGAAGAGGCGGTCCATGAGAATGAGGCCGGACTGGAGGTCACTAATGAAGAGATCAGCACCGAGTACATCCGGGAGCTGGTGGATGGAACCTATAACCGTCTTGAGGAGATAGACCGGCTGCTGGAGAAATACATCAAAGGCTGGAAGATGGACCGGCTTTCGAAGGTGGACCGAGAAATACTGCGTCTGGCCACCTACGAAATGATTTACCGGGACGACGTACCGGCGAAGGTTGTCGTCAACGAGGCGATTGAACTGGCCAAGCACTTCGGCAGTGAGGAATCGGGCAAATTCGTTAACGGGGTTCTCGGACAGATGATTCGCGAAGTCGATCAAATCAAAGTGAATTTACAATAAAACACGAACATTCAGCTAGTTTTCCTTCTTATTTTTCGCCTTTACACTACCCGCTCAAAAGGTTAAACTGAAATTAGGAAAACCCTTGACACTAAGGAGGAAAATGAATGGCAGCGGAGAGAATTAACGGAAAACAGATCGTGGCTGAAATCCGCGAGCAAATTTCACAAGAGGTTCAGAGCTTGAAGGATAAAGGAATCCAGCCCGGATTGGCGGTTGTGCTTGTTGGGGACGACCCGGCTTCTGCCGTTTATGTTAGGAATAAGGCGAAGTCCTGCGCGGATGTCGGAATTCATTCCGAGGTCTACCGGCTTCCGGCCGAAACGAGTCAATCGGAGCTATTGCAATTAATCGGGAAGCTTAATGCAGACAGCCATATTCACGGAATTCTGGTGCAGCTTCCGCTGCCTGCTCATATTAACGAAGACGCAGTCATTGACGCCATATCGCCGGACAAGGATGTCGATTGCTTCCATCCCGTCAATGTAGGCAACCTGATGATCGGCAAGCCGGGAATGCTTCCGTGTACGCCTGCGGGGGTTATCGAGGTTTTGAAGAAGATCGGTATTTCGATCGAAGGTAAGCACGCCGTCGTAGTGGGCCGCAGCAATATTGTCGGCAAGCCTATGGCGATGCTGTTATTGCGCGAGAATGCAACGGTTACCGTCTGCCATTCCCGTACTCCGAATATGGAGGAAATAACGAAGCAGGCCGACATTCTGGTTGTTGCCGTGGGCCGGGCGCAGATGATAGAGGCCAGACATATCAAACCGGGGGCCGTAGTCATTGACGTCGGCATGAACCGTCTGGATAACGGAAAGCTGACGGGAGATGTTCATTACGATGATGCCGCGCAAGTGGCGGGCTATATTACTCCCGTACCCGGATGTGTCGGACCCATGACGATTACCATGCTGCTGCAGAATACGCTGCAGGCCGCCAAGAACAAGGCATCTCAAGCCTAGACAAGCGAAAGGTGAACATGAACCGGGATACGATATTTTCTGTAAAAGATCTTACCCGGCATATCAAGGTGACACTGGAAGGCGATGAGCGGCTGCAAAATGTTTGGGTAAGAGGAGAAATTTCGAACTTTACCCACCATTCGAGCGGGCACATGTATTTTACGCTTAAAGACGCCCAAAGCCGGGTAAAGAGCATTATGTTCAACTCCCACAACCAAAGGCTGTCCTTCGTTCCCAAGGAAGGGATGAGGGTGCTGGCGAGAGGGAGTATCTCCATTTATGAAAGAGACGGCCAGTACCAGTTTTATATCAATCAGATGCAGCCCGACGGGATAGGAAACTTGTATCTTGCCTTTGAACAGTTGAAGAAGAAGCTGGAAGCCGAGGGTTTATTCGCGGCGTCGCGCAAGAGGCCGATTCCCCGTTTTCCCCGGGCCATCGGGGTAGTGACTTCGCCCACCGGGGCAGCCGTCCGGGATATTATGACCACCTTGCAGCGGAGGCTCCCTTCGGTGCCGGTACAATTATACCCGGTGCTTGTCCAGGGAAAGCAGGCGGCACCCTCGATCGTCAAAGCGATTGAGACATTCAACCGGACAAGGGAGGTTGACGTGCTCATCGTCGGGCGAGGGGGCGGTTCGCTAGAGGAGCTGTGGGCCTTCAATGAAGAGATCGTCGCCCGCAGCATTTACGCCTCGGAAATTCCCGTTATATCCGCGGTTGGGCATGAGACGGATTTTACGATAGCCGATTTCGTTGCCGATCTGAGGGCGGCAACGCCTACCGCGGCGGCAGAACTGGCGGTTCCCCATCATATGGAACTGAAGCAGCAGCTTCATTATTCGGTTCATCGGCTGCGTCGCGGATTGTACCGAATGCTTCAGGAGCAGCGCGAAAGACTCGACCGGATTAACCGGTCCCAGGTTCTTACGAATCCGCTCAAGCAGCTCCAGCAGCCGGCGGAGCGCTTGGACAGGCTTAAGGAACAACTGCAATTCCGCATTCAGCAGCGATTGTCCGAAGCCAGGAGGAAGCAGTCCCGTCTGGAACAGGCTATCAGCGGCTATAATCCCAAGCGGCAAGCGGAATATGCCCGCAGGCGAACAGCGGACTCGTACAAGCGCATGGTCCAGGCTATGCAGGTGATGTACCGGATGGAGCGAAGCCGGTTCGAATCCCAACTGCGACAGTTGGATTCTCTAAGCCCGCTGAAAATTATGCAGCGCGGATACAGTCTGGTCTATGACGAACAGGAGAAGCGGTTGATCAAATCGATTCGGAGCGTGCAGCCCGGGGATATAGTGAAAGTAAGGTTGACGGACGGACAATTGGATTGCCATGTATGGGGGATGGAGGAAAGGAACGATGACAACGGACAAAACGGAGCTTAGCTTCGAGCAAGCGATGGATAAGCTGGAGGAAATCGTAACCCAGTTGGAAAATGGAGATGTGCCGCTTGAGAAAGCGATTGGCTTATTTCAGGAAGGGATGGAGATGTCCCGGATGTGCAGCCAAAAGCTGGACCAGATCGAACGCAAAATCGAGATGCTGGTGGAGGAGAACGGCACGATAGGCAAGAAGCCTTTTCTAGCGGAAATGGATGAAGGTGAATCAGTTTGAACCGAACTCTAAATATCCAGCAGTATATTAAAGCCTCGGCTGCATCGGTGGAGCAGGAGCTTAAACGTTCGATTCCCGAAGAATGGGAAATACCGGACACCCTGCGGGAAGCGGTCATGTATTCGCTTCTGGCCGGAGGCAAAAGGCTGCGGCCTGTTCTCATGATGGCGGCTGTGGAGGCGCTGGGAGGCGAAGCCGAGACGGCTTTGCCTGTTGCTTGTGCCGTCGAGATGATCCATACCTATTCGCTGATCCATGACGATCTGCCGGCAATGGATAACGATGATTACCGCCGGGGCAAGCTGACGAACCATAAGGTCTACGGGGAAGCCATGGCTATTCTTGCCGGGGATGCTCTGCTTACGCATGCGTTCTACACAGCTGCCCAAGTGTCCCGCAGAGCCGAGGTTCCCGCTGAACGGGCTCTCGCCATTATCGAAATGCTGTCCGAGCTGGCAGGGCCCAAGGGGATGGTAGGCGGACAAGTGGCCGATATGCTCGGTGAGCAGGGGTTGACCAAGCAAGAAGAGCTGGACGGTATCCATAGGCATAAGACCGGGGACTTGATTGTATTTTCGCTCAAAGCGGGAGGGATTCTCGGGGGAGCCAATGCGGAACAATTGACTGCCCTGGAACGATTCGGATACAAGATCGGGCTGGCCTTTCAAATTCAGGACGATATTCTTGATATTACCGGCGACGAGAAGAAGCTGGGCAAATCGGTCAACAGCGACGAGAAGCAGCAGAAGGTGACCTATCCGTATCTTATCGGCCTTGAGGCCTCGCGGCGGAGAGTGGAGAAGCTCACGGAAGAAGGGAAGCAAGCGATCGCTTCCGCAGGCTTCGTTCATCCCGAGCGGTTGAATGATCTTGCCGATTATTTAATGCAGCGCGATTATTGATAGAAGCGCTTTACGCAGGAGATTTGCGCTTATTTGGACGGATACCCCATTTTTCTGTAAGAAGGCTTCCATTGAGAAGGATTTGACTCCTGTGCTATAATGGTAGTCATTATAGGGTGGCGCAGTATTCTAGTCAGTCTACCATTTCTGAGGGCGGGCCTAAAAATTCGCCAAAGGGCACATCGATGAAGTTCCTGGTGTTGGCTTCTAACGCCCAGTTGGGGGCTGATGCTGGGAGTTAAGGTTGGAGGGCGATCCACAAAGGCATGTGGGCGTTGACCCTACTTCCGCGGAGGCCCAAGTTCGTGGCTTTTGCGCCACCGTGCGCTCGGCTACGGCTTGGGGTATGAACCTGCAAAGGCGAGCCTCACTTGTATCAGGGCGGTCAGCCCATGTATACTAAAACGGCTTGCGTGCAGCGTAGCCTGCCTTGAGTGAGTCAGAGGGGATTACAGAAAGTAGGACACTGTTTTTTCGGCCAAAAAAACAGTGGCTGGATGCTGTATGAAATCTGGCTTGCAAAAGAGGCTAAGGAATGGTTAAGGACTGCTGAGGAAAACTCCTAGACTGTTCACTTTCGTGAGGCTTTTTGGGGATTATAGTGTGGACTAAGTGGTAATCCAGTCTGGCGGTCGGTGACGGCGTCAAGACAGGCATAAAGGGAAACCGCCCTGTCGGCGACGACAGGGAGACTTGTCTGGGAAAACCTACTGGACCTAAGCCACAGCGTTTACTCAAGAAGCTGCCACTCCAATCCATGGAATGGGAGACGGTTTTCGAATAATGAAATATTCGTTAAGGCACTCCATGAAATGGAGTATTTTTATATCGGTTGTCACCTTCCTTCTGGCCAGCCTGTTTACGGTTACCTCGACATCTGTTCTCGAAGGAGTTTCCTGGGGCGTCGGGATGATTATTGTTTTAGTGCTGGTTCTGATCGGAGTCTTTTTTGATATATTGGGCTTGGCTGCCGCGGCGGCCAGTGAGGCCCCTTTTCACGGAATGGCATCGGAACGGGTCAGGGGTTCTAAGCATTCCATATACATTGTCCGCAATGCGGATCGGTTTTCGAACTTTTGTAATGACGTTGTAGGGGATATATCCGGGGTGATTAGCGGTGCGGCATCCGCAGTTGTCGTGATCAAGCTGATGGGCAACATCGGGAGCAGCAGCCAGGCGCTAAGCATTGCGGTCAGCGTAGTTTTTACGGCATTGGTTTCGGCCTTGACCGTCGGCGGCAAAGCGATGGGTAAATCGTTTGCTATCCATTATTCAACGGATATCGTGCTCATGATCGGGAAATTATTCTATTATCTGGAGCGTCATCTGAAGATTCGATTCTTTAACCCGAAAAAGCGGAAGCGCAAATCACTCAACGGGAAGCGAGGGAATAAACGTGCTCGAACTAGTGAATCAGCCTGAAGATTTAAAGAGGCTGTCCGTAGCTGAATTGGAAATTTTGGCCGATGAAATCCGTCAATTTTTAATTGAAAAGCTTTCGGTCACCGGGGGCCACCTCGCCCCAAACTTGGGTGTTGTTGAGCTTACGCTGGCGATGCACTATTTGTTTGATAGCCCGAAAGACAAATTTATTTACGACGTAGGCCACCAGTCCTACGTACATAAGATATTGACCGGACGCAAGGATCAATTCCATACCCTGCGCAAGTACAAGGGCTTGTGCGGCTTTGTCAAAAAATCCGAAAGCGAGCACGATGTATGGGAGGCCGGCCACAGCAGCACCTCTCTGTCCGCTGCTATGGGGATGGCGGTTGCCCGGGATTTGAAGGGCGAGGATAATAAAATTATCGCCGTTATCGGAGACGGAGCTATGACCGGGGGTATGGCCCTGGAAGCCATGAATCATATCGGTCATGAGAAGAAGAGGATGATCGTTGTCCTGAATGACAATGAAATGTCCATTGCTCCGAATGTCGGCGCTATTCATAATTATTTGAGCCGGATTCGATCGGATAAGCATTACAAGAAGGCCAAGGAAGAGGTCGAGAATATATTAAAGAAAATTCCCGCCATCGGGGATTCTTTGGCCAAGAAAGCCGAGAAAATAAAAGACAGCTTCAAATATTTGTTAGTGAACGGAGTGCTTTTTGAGGAGCTGGGCTTCACTTATATGGGGCCGATTGACGGGCATAACCTTCCTCTTCTGTTGGATTCGTTCCAGCAGGCGGATAAGGTGGATGGTCCCGTCTTGCTGCATGTCGTTACCATTAAGGGCAAAGGCTACAAGCCGGCGGAGGCCAACTCTCAGGCTTGGCACGGAGCGAGCCCTTACAAAATCGAGTCCGGCCAGATGCTGAAATCGGTAGGTCCGCCAATGTATACCGAAGTGTTCGGCAGTACGCTTATCGAGCTGGCAGAACAGGATTCCCGGATTATTGCGGTGACTCCCGCGATGTCGGCTGGCTCCGGTCTGCTTAAATTCGCTGAACGTTTTCCAAACCGGATGATTGATGTCGGTATCGCCGAGCAGCATGCCGCCACCCTCTGCGGGGCTCTGGCGGGTGAAGGAATGAAGCCGGTATTCGCGGTCTATTCGACCTTCCTGCAGAGAGCGTATGACCAGGTGGTGCACGATATTTGCCGGCAAAATCTGAACGTCGCCTTCGCTATTGACCGTGCGGGGTTCGTTGGACCCGATGGGGAAACCCATCAAGGTGTGTATGATATTGCTTATTTAAGAAGCATTCCGAATATGGTGCTGATGATGCCCAAGGACGAGAATGAATTGCGCCATATGCTGAAAACAGCCATTGAGTACAACGAGGGGCCGATTGCTGTACGCTATCCGAGGATCAATGGTCTGGGAGTGGCGATGGATGAGCAGATGAAGCCCATACCGATAGGGACGTGGGAAGTCGTAAGGGAAGGTGCCGGTTACGCCATTCTCGCGGTTGGACCGATGGTGCAGCTTGCCGAGCAGGCGGCTGAGCTGTTGAAGCCGCAAGGGATGAATGTGCGTGTAATTAACGCCCGCTTCATCAAGCCTTTGGATGAAGCAATGCTGCTGCAATTGGCCAAAGAGCGGGTCAACTTGATCACTATGGAAGAAGGCGCAGCAATGGGCGGCTTCGGAAGTGCGGTGCTCGAGTTCTATGCGAATAAAGGTATTTATGGAATGCAGATTAAGCCGATCGGAGTGCCGGATTATTTTGTAGAGCATGGAAGCATTGCTGAACAGCGGACAGAGGTCGGGCTCACTCCCGAAAATATCGCGCTGCAAATTCAGGCCATGCTGCCCCGCAAAAAAGTCAGAGCCTAGAACGGAGAATAGGTAAAGGAATGCCTTCGGATAAAGAAAGAATTGATTTGCTGTTAGTGGAGCGAGGCTATTATGACAGCCAGGAGAAAGCTAAAGCAGCCATCATGGCCGGAATAGTCTTCGTCGGTGAGGAACGTGTGGAGAAAGCGGGGACCAAGGTTCCCCGTTCTTCCGCGCTGCGGGTCAAAGGCGCCTCGCATCCCTATGTAAGCCGTGGAGGGCTTAAGCTGGAGAAAGCTCTCCGGACCTTCGGGATCGATCTTCGGGAGAAGGTGATGCTGGATATAGGAGCCTCTACCGGCGGCTTTACCGACTGTGCCCTCCGGCACGGCGCTTCCTATGTCTATGCCGTTGATGTCGGTTATAATCAGCTCGATTGGGCCATTCGCAGCGATAAGCGGGTGTGTGTTATGGAGCGGACGAACTTCCGTTATTTGGAGCCGGATGCGCTGCAAGGCCCGAAGCCGGAATTCGCATCGATTGACGTTTCGTTTATTTCGCTCAAGCTCATCCTGCCTCCTCTTAAGGCTATACTGGGAGCGGGTTCGGAAACCGTTGCGCTGATCAAGCCGCAATTTGAAGCGGACAGAGGCCAGGTCGGCCCATCGGGGGTCGTCCGCAGCCAGGACGTTCATCGGGAGGTTCTGGCCGATATTCTCGATTATGCATCAGAATTAGGATTCGCGCTTCAGGGGCTGACCTTCTCACCGATAACCGGAGGGGAAGGAAACATCGAGTTTTTGGCTTATTGGAAGCTGGCTGACACTACAGGGGAGATGCCGGATGGAATGAACGGATTGATCAGTGAAGTCGTTAGTGAGGCGGCTAGTACATTAGTGGGGAACCCATCGGAATGATGGGTTTTTTTGTTTAAATATAAGAAAGTATAAGTTTCACCTTATACTTATTCTTATATTTCATCGGCAAACGCGCCTGTCCAAAGGACGGCGATAGCCGTTTATCCTTGCATGGAACAGAAAATTTGACGGCTTGTTAAAGGAATTTCGGATCTCGAAAGAGAATAATTGTACCGAGGTGATGGGATGCAAAATATCGATCGGTACATCCTTCTTCTCATTTTGGTTCTTCTTATCGTTTGGGGATGGTCGCGGCTCCGCCGCTGGTGGAGCAAGCCTCCGGAGAGCGAATGGGAAATTGAAGTCGATGAGGAAATTCCGGTAACGGACGCTGTAGCGCTGCTGGAAGAGTCGGGCTATGAAGTGATGACCTTGAAGCGCAGAGTAAATATTCATATTATGGTTAATGATGAACAGGAATACCAAAGCCGGCTTTTCGTCGATCATTTCGCCCGCAAGGATGACGGACTGTATGTCGTCAAGCTGGCCAAGGATCGCATGCCGTTGGATATGACGGGGAGCGGGATGAGAGATCGGCTGATGCCTTATGCTTTAATATTCAAGGAAGCCGAAGGAGTTCTCTATGTCGATCCGAAGCTTCGCACAATTCATAATATTCGATTTGAAATCGATGGAGATAAAGGTGATGATTAAGTGAAAGGACAAAGACATATTAAGATACGGGAAATTTTAGCCAGCCAGGAAATCGAGACGCAGGATGAATTGGTAGATGCTTTGCGGCAGGCGGGCTTTCAGGTTACGCAGGCGACCGTTTCGAGGGATATTAAGGAGCTCCAATTGGTGAAGACTCCTTTGAATGACGGCCGGTATAAGTATTCTCTTCCTCAGGACAAGCATTTTAACCCGTCCTATCGTTTGAAGAGGTCTCTGACCGATCATTATGTAGGAATTGATTTCACGGACAATCTAGTCGTTATGAAATGTATGCCGGGAACGGCCAATGCGATCGGTGCCTTGATGGATAACTTGGAATGGGAGGAGGTCATGGGCACGATTTGCGGCGACGATACAATCCTCATTATATGCCGGAGCAAGGAACAGAGCAAACAGGTGGTGGACCGCATCCACAGCATGATTTCTTAAGGGGCTTGGCGAAATATTGAAATTTGATTAAAGGGCTACTAGGCAGAAGCATTAGGTCAATTAACTAGAGCCGTTAGTTTAAATTACTGAGCTGCATGGGAGGCTATATATG
This sequence comes from Paenibacillus residui, assembly GCF_042677205.1. Classification (NCBI taxonomy): domain Bacteria; kingdom Bacillati; phylum Bacillota; class Bacilli; order Caryophanales; family Paenibacillaceae; genus Paenibacillus; species Paenibacillus residui. The sequence continues at coordinate 29,796 of NZ_JBHTIU010000100.1, read as the reverse complement.
TTAGCAGAACTGTCCATCCGTAATTTGGCTGTTATCGAATCCGTCCAGCTTTCTTTCCGGGAAGGCTTTCAAGTGCTGACGGGGGAGACGGGAGCCGGTAAATCCATTATTATTGACGCTCTTGGACTGATCGCCGGAGGCCGCAGTTCCTCGGAGCTTGTCCGCTATGGATGCGATAAGGCGGAGATCGAAGCCTTATTCGATCTGGAACCGGATCATCCCGTTTGGGATGTGCTGGCGCAGCTGGGGATTGAGGCTTCGCGGGAAGAGCATCTGGTCATACGCAGAGAGGTATCGGCCCAAGGCAAGAGTGTCAGCCGTATTAACGGGCAATTGGCCAATCTGTCCATGCTGCGCGAAGCCGGGGAATGGCTGGTCAACATACACGGACAGCATGAGCATCAATCTCTGATGAAGCCGGAGCAGCATATTCATTGGCTGGATCTTTATGGCGGTAAGACACTCCAAGCCGCCAAAGAGGAATATCAGGCCGCGTATACAAAATACAAGAGTTTGCAGAAGCAGTTGAAGGAATTGCAGGAATCCGCCAGGGAAGCGCTTCATCTTCAGGATTTGTACCGGTTTCAGGTAGAGGAGATTTCCGCAGCCGAATTAAAAGCCGGAGAGGATGAATGGTTATCGGAAGAAAAGCACAAGCTAGGAAATGCGGAAAAATTGTTCCAGAGTGTGACGGAGGCTTATGATACCATTTATGGCGGTGGCGGACGAAGTGCATTGGACGCGGTGGGCAAATGCATTCAGAAGCTGCAGGATATAGCCAGAGTGGATTCCAAGGTCCTTCAGCCGTTGGTTGAGCAGATTCAATCGGCATTTTATCAGCTTGAGGATGCCGCTTACCAGCTTCGCGATTACCGGGAGCAAATTGAATTCAATCCAATAAGGCTGGAGGAAATCGAACAGAGACTGGATTTGATCTCTTCCTTTAAACGAAAATACGGCCAAAGCACGGAGGAAATCCTGGCTTATTTGGAGCAAATTCAGAAGGAACTGGAGCTTCTGGAAAATAAGGATGAGACGATGCTCAAGCTTCAGAAGGAATGGACGGAATTAAGGGCAGAAGTGATGGCCAAGGCCGAGCGTCTTTCCTCTCTGCGCAAGGAGGCGGCGGTCAAGCTGGCCTCAAGCATAGAGCGTGAGCTGCAAGATTTACATATGGAACGCACCCGGATAGCGGTTCGGGTAGATAGAATGGAAGACCCTAACGGTCCTTCCGTAGATGGTCAGAACGTCCGGATCGGCTCTAATGGAATTGATCAGGTGGAGTTCGTCCTATCCGCCAATCCCGGCGAGCCTCTGCGGCCGCTTAGCAAAATTGCTTCGGGAGGAGAATTGTCGCGCGTCATGCTCGCGATGAAGACGATCTTCGCCAAAGTCGATCAAATTCCTGTATTGGTATTTGACGAAGTGGATACAGGAGTAAGCGGCAGGGCCGCCCAGGCCATAGCGGAGAAATTGTCCCGGCTTTCCAGGGAATGCCAGGTTTTCTCCATTACTCATTTGCCCCAAGTAGCCTGCATGGCGGACGGACATTACCTTATACGCAAAGAGGTGGAAGGGGAGCGAACGTTCACCCTTGTGACCGCTTTGGACGAGCAAGGCCGTATAGTCGAGCTGGCCAGAATGCTCGGCGGAGTCGAGGTGACCGAAACCACCCTTCATCATGCCCAGGAAATGATCCGTTTGGCTATGGACAGAAAGGCTTCCGAAGAAGCGCCAAGCCGTTAATTTCCTTGTCTTTCGTGGCATCATTTACAGTAATAAAACGATTTGGCTGGGGTTAACTTATAGGTACGCTTTTGACGACAAGCCTCGTCAGGCAGCAGAAGTAAGGGAGCGTGGTATGTTTGAACCCCAGCAACAGAACAAGATGGATTGGATTACTCCTCGTCTTCTTCGTAGGTTTAATCAGCGTCTCCGCACCTTTCCAAAGTTTTGCGGCATTCCCCGAGGAGCTGCACATCTTTTCGGGACAAGGCAAGCAGTTGGCATTGTCTATGCCTGTTCAGGCGCAAGTGAGTGTCAAAGACCCGGGAATCATCAAAGTGAACGGCTCCTCCCAGCCTTCGTTCGAATTGAATTTGAAGGAACCATTCACCCTTCAGTCGGAAAAAGTGGGACAGACGGAAATGAAAGTCAAGCTGTTTGGCAAAATTCCGCTAAAGACAGTCAAAGTGAATGTCGTTCCCGATCTGAAGGTCATCCCGGGCGGACAGACGATTGGCGTTAAATTAAAATCGTCCGGAATTCTTGTCGTCGGGCATCATCTGGTGCCGGTATCCGAGGATAAGAAGGTATCCCCGGGGGAGGAAGCGAAGATTCAGGTGGGAGATCTGATTACAGGCATTAACGGGGTGGCCATTAACGATGTCACCAAAGTAGGGGAGCTGGTCAAGAAAGCCGGCGAATCCAATCAGCCATTGAAGCTGACCGTGAAACGGAACAAAGAACAATTCGATGTTTCCTTGCAGCCCGCTTATGATTTCATCGATAAGGCTTACCGTCTCGGACTTTATATTCGTGATTCTGCTGCAGGTGTCGGAACATTAACCTTCTATGCTCAGGATCAGGGGGTGTATGGTGCTCTAGGACATGTCATTACCGACATGGATGCCCAAACGCCTATTGAAGTGGGGGGCGGCGAGATTGTTCATTCCAACGTTACCTCCATTTCCAAAAGCCAAAGCGGAGAACCGGGGGAGAAGAGAGCTCATTTCTTCAAGGAGAGCAAAGTGATTGGAAACATTGAGAAAAATACGCCTTTCGGTATTTTCGGCCGGATGTTCCAGCAGCCTGACCATGGACTGGAGCACAAACCGATCCCGGTAGCTTTTGCCGAGGAAGTAAAGGAAGGACCTGCACATATTTACACTGTAGTGAACGGCCAGAAGGTCGAGAAATTCGATATTGAAATTATGCATGCAGCAAAGCAGGAGTTTCCGGCAACCAAAGGACTCGTAATTAAAATAACCGATCAGAGACTGTTGGATAAGACCGGAGGAATCGTGCAGGGCATGAGCGGAAGCCCGATTATTCAGAACGGCAAGCTGATTGGAGCGGTGACTCACGTATTTGTTAATGACCCGAGCTCAGGCTATGGCTGTTATATTGAATGGATGCTGCAGGATGCGGGAATTTTACTGAGAAATCCGAATGCCAATAAAGAAAATGCTGCGTAGCCCCAGAATAGGGGCTTTTTTATTTTGCGGAGAAATATGCGGAATTTGTCTGAAGAAAACGCCGGTTTTGTGGGATTTTGTAGAAAAAGAAAGAAAT
>NZ_JBHTIU010000100.1:0-26422 GCF_042677205.1 Paenibacillus residui | reverse complement strand
AATTCAGATGTCGAAATGGTTTAAGGTAAGAAGCTCTCATTCCAGTTCATAAGGAGGATAATAGCTTGCAAAAGATCGAAGTGCTGTTAGCGGATGACAACCGGGAATTTACAAACTTGCTTTCGGAGTTTATTGATAACCAAGAGGATATGGAAGTTACTGGCGTTGCTTATAACGGAAATGAGGTTCTTCGTTTGATTGAACAGCAGGACAAGGTTCCGGACATTCTGATCCTGGACATTATAATGCCGCATCTGGACGGTTTGGGCGTGCTGGAGAAGCTGCGCGAGATGAATTTGTCGCCTCAACCGAAAATTATAATGCTGACCGCATTCGGGCAGGAGACCATCACGCAGAAAGCTGTACAGCTCGGTGCTTCTTATTATATTTTGAAGCCGTTTGACATGGAAGTGCTGACCAGCCGTATCCGGCAGCTCGTCGCCAATAACCAGAACTCGGTCACTTCCACTGCCGCTTCTTCTTCGAAGAGCAATGTTGTTCCAATGACGAAGGGCCGCAATCTGGATGCCAATATTACAAGCATTATCCATGAAATCGGAGTACCTGCCCACATTAAGGGCTATCAATATTTGCGCGAAGCGATAACGATGGTCTACAACAACATCGAAATTTTGGGCGCCATTACCAAGACATTATACCCGGCCATTGCGGAGAGGTATAAGACGACTCCGAGCCGGGTGGAGAGAGCCATTCGCCATGCTATTGAAGTAGCCTGGACGCGCGGCAATATCGATTCCATCTCGCACTTGTTCGGTTATACGATCAACATCAGCAAAGCTAAGCCGACCAACAGCGAATTTATCGCAATGGTGGCGGACAAGCTGCGTATTGAGCATAAGGTGTCGTGAAAGCAAGAGCAGGATTCCGGAAATCCCTGATTGCCTAAACGGAAGCTATGCTGCTCAGTCGAAGGACGGCTGAGAATCATCGGGTTGTCCAGTGAATCATATAAACCCGTTTTGTTTGAAAATTATACAACCTAAGGCAGAGCCGGTACGAATCCGGACTCTGCTTTTTTTACCACATTAGAAAGTTTAAGTTCATTAAAGCATTAAAATGGAACAACTTTCATTCATCTTCGAATAGGCTCCGTTAAGAGCTTTTTTTAAAATCTACACTCCCGGCCGGGTGTTTTTCCAATCGGGGCTTCGTTACCAAGAATGGTTTGCGCCGGATAGGCAACACTAAAGAGAAGCAAATCAATACGGAACGGAGTGCTTGACATTGGCAGTAGTTGCGGAGGATACGGCAGGCATCGTCATTAAAGGCAGAATAAAAGCGGGACGAAGGACCAAGACTCTTCTTCCTTTCCTTAAGCAAGGAATGATTGCCTTATTGCAGCATTCCAATCTGGATGTGACGACGGCTGAAACTATAGCGAGGGCCGGGGTGTCGGCCGTCATTAATGCGGGCAAATTTATTACCGGCGACTTTCCCGCTGGAGGAGCGAATGTACTGCTCCAGGCAGGCATTCCAATGTATGAAATCAGCCCGCAGCAGTATGACCGGTTTAATGATGGGCAAGAGGTCTGTATAACGGGACCGATGATTCGCACGGACGATTTCCTGATCCCTTGCCGCAAGCTCAATGAAGACGGCTTAAGGGAGGCTTATGTACGCTCACTCAACGACTACCCCGACCTTTGCTACCAATTTGTTACCAACTCATTAATCTTTGCCGATATGGACAAAGAATGGCTGTTTGAGCCGGGGAAGCCGCTTCGCTTGCGGACATCCCTGCAAGGGAAAGAGGTGCTTGCAGTCATTCGCGGTCCCCATCACGAAGATGATTTGGAGGCGCTTGAACCATACATTGCCGCCTCCCGACCGATCTTGATAGGAGTGGACGGAGGGGCCGACGCCTTGCTCCACTGCGGATATACACCAAACATCATTATCGGGGATATGGACAGCGTGAGCGACAGGGCCCTCTGCTGTGGCGCTGAAATCGTCGTCCATGCTTATACGGATGGAAGAGCCCCCGGTTTGCAGAAAACCGCATTATACGGACTGTCCGCCCAGGTTTGGAAATGCCGGGGGACAAGTGAGGATGCTGCTTTACTGCTTGCTTATGAACAAGGAGCCGACAAAATCGTCGCCGTCGGCACCCATACGGGGATATTGGATTTCCTGGGCAAAGGACGGAAGGGAATGGGCAGCTCGCTGTTGGTGCGGATGATGCTGGGGGACAAGCTGATCGATGCCAAAGGATATAGCCGGTTAACCCGATCGATAATCGCGGGAGCCCTGCAATGAAGGCTGTCTCCATCATTATTCCGGCCTGGAACGAGGAACGGACGATTGCCGCAACTTTACAGGCGCTGCAGCTTCTGGTTGAAGAAATCGGCGCCGAAATCATCGTCGTGGACGACGGAAGTACGGACCGGACGGCGGTGGAGGCGGAACCTTTATGCACGCGGCTGATTCGTCTGCCCCTCAATCTCGGGAAAGGCAGGGCGCTTCATTCAGGGATTGAAGCGGCTTCAGGAGAGATTTTCCTATTTCTGGATGCGGATTTGCAAGAAAGCGCCGAACACGCAGGCTTATTGCTAAGACCTGTATTGGAGGATACGGCGGATATGGCGGTGGCCTGCTTTGCTCCCGCCAAGAAGCGGGGAGGATTGGGCTTGGTCAAGCTGCTTGCGCGCTATGGGATTATGGCGCTGAGCGGCTTCCGATGCCAAGCGCCATTATCCGGCCAAAGAGCCGTTCGCAAGCAGGTGCTGGAGAAGATTACTTTATCCGACGGATTCGGTGTTGAAGTGGGGCTGACCATTGATGCCGCTGTGCTGGGCTTCAGAATCGTAGAGGTGGGAATTCCGTTCCGGCACAGGCTGACGGGCAATGATGCAGCGGGATGGATGCACCGGGGCAAGCAATTCGCTGAAGTAGGGCGAACATTATGGAGTAAATGGAGGAAGCCGGTATGCTAGCTTGGGCTATTTTGTTTACAGTCTTATTCATAGCTTCCGCTTATTTGCTTCTTCCTCCGACTCTCCGTTTATTGACGGCTCAAGGGCTGGTCAGGGAAAATTATACCGGCAAAGCGATACCGACCGGTCTCGGAATTTATTTGCTTCTATTGGCTATCGGCTATGGTTGGATAATGGAAGCCGCAGCTTCCGTCGACTGGCTTCGGGAACCGCTCAGAAGTGCACTTGTGCAGGGCGGAATCCCCTTCTCGTATCCCGTTTATCTGATCGCACTCACGGCGGTAGGGTTGACCGGCTGGTGGGATGACCGGTGGGGGGATGCGGAAATAAAGGGTCTCAAAGGTCATTGGAACACGTTAATCCGGGATGGAATCGTTACCTCGGGGACGGCTAAAGCTCTAGTTGCTTTAGCTATGGCGGTATGGATTTCTTTCATGACGGCAGGAATGGAGCTGCGGGGAATGCTGGGGGTTCTGCTGATCCCGCTTATGACCAATACCATTAATCTTATGGACGTACGCCCCGGCAGAGCGCTAAAGGCGTTTACCGTCATATCGCTAATGCTGATCGGTGTAGCGGCCGCAGCCGGGAAAGCGCCGGGTATCGCCGTTTATATGTTCCCGCTGTGGGTCGGTGCGTTTATGCTATTTCCCCGGGATCTGCGGGGGGAGCTGATGATCGGCGATACGGGGGCCAATCTACTAGGGTTCGCCGCAGGCAGTCTATGGTTCGCAGTTTCCCCGGTCTGGCTGACCATATGCGTCGTCCTCCTCCTGGCTTTGCTACACCGCTTCGCAGAGCGCCGCTCGATTACGGAGCTTATTGCCGGCATTCGCTGGCTCTCGCGGATGGACCGGTGGGGCAGAACTCAAGAATAGTGTTAGCGGGTCCGCTTTTTCTTGAAGCGGGGAGCCACGTAGTTTCTTTTCTGATCCCGGAAGAAAATCCAGCCGGCAATAAAGCCTACCCCGACTATAAATAAAAGCAGTCCCAGTAAAAATTTCCCCCAGGCAAAAGAAACCTGCGGATCAAATTGCTCAAAGATCGTATTTTTCATTAGCAGGAAGCCATAGGTTGCTCCAATTCCCGGTATGACCAACAACAGTGCCGCGATCATTCGGGAAGCGGAGCTTGGATTTTTGTCGCTCATCTTGTATTCTCCATCCAATTGATCTATTTCTCTTTATCATACAAGGAATGGGCGAATGTGTCTAATTCGACTCTATGATAATATTTTCCGATATTCTTTCGCTATGTAGACAAGCTTGTCCGAATTATAGGAAAATAACGCCTCTGTGCCGTTTGGTTAACTTTTCATCGTATCGGGGGCTTGCGAGCTCTTGTGGTACCGTTAGAGAAGTTTTTCGCACAAATACTATATTTATGGCAGATAAAAAGAGTACAATAAATGATGCAGCCGTCTATTCATTCCGGCTCAAAACGTTTAATGGATCAGTAATTAATTATTATAGCAGGCGAGCCTGTCAATATATCAGGGGGTAAGAGGATGTCCAACCAATATGATATAGCTGTGCTTGGGGGCGGTACAGGAGGATACGCAGCCGCCATCCGTGCGGCCCAATTGGGCAAGAAGGTTGTCGTAATAGAAAGGGACAAGCTGGGGGGAACCTGCCTTCACCGGGGATGCATTCCCAGCAAGTCGCTGCTGAGAAGCGCAGAGCTCTATGCCGAGATGAAGCAGAGTGAAGACTATGGGATTAGCGTCTCTTCCTTGGCTCTAAATTATTCCAAGGTGCTGGAGCGCAAACAGAAGGTGGTCGAACAGCTGCATCAAGGCGTTCAATATTTGATGAAGAAAAACAAAATCGATGTCGTTTCCGGGAACGGCCGCATCATCGGGCCTTCTATTTTCTCCCCCAGAAGCGGCTCTATTGCCGTTGAGAAGGCAGACGGAGAGATGGAGACGATTGTTCCCCAGCATCTTATCATTGCTACGGGCTCCAGACCGAAAACTCTTGACGGCCTCGAGGTGGACGGGGAGACCGTCTTAACCAGTGATGAGGCGCTCGGATTGGAAGAGCTTCCTTCTTCCGTTCTCATTGTGGGGGGCGGAGTGATCGGTGTGGAGTGGGCTTCCATGCTTAACGATTTCGGGGTTAGCGTGACCTTGGTTGAATTCGCAGAGCGGATTCTTCCGATGGAGGACGATGAGATTTCGAAGGAAATGGCAAGAATCCTGGCGAGAAGAGGGATCAAGCTTTATACCGGGGCTAAGGTGCTTCCTGATACTATGGTCAAGGAAGCCGGCACAGTCCGTATTGAAGCTGTACATAACGGAAGCTCAATTGAGCTGACAGCCGACAAGATCATTGTTAGCGTCGGCAGACAGGCGAATGTGGAGAATATTGGACTGGAGAATACCGACATCCGTGTGGAGCGCGGGGTAATTAAAGTCAACAAGCATCTGCAGACGGCGGAACCTCACATCTATGCTATAGGGGATGTCATTGGAGGACTGCAGCTTGCCCATGCGGCCACTCATGAAGCGATAGCGGCTGTGGATCATATAGCGGGCCTGGAGCCGAACCGACTGCCCGACCACCGGATTCCCCGCTGTATTTATACCCGGACTGAAGCGGCCAGCACCGGATGGACCGAGGCGCAGGCCAGGGAGCAGGGGTATGATGTCAAGGTCGGCAAAATTCCATTCAAAGCGATCGGCAAGGCGTTGATTCACGGAGACAGCGAAGGGTTTGTCAAGGTTATCGCCGACCGCAAGACCAACGACCTCCTGGGAGTTCATATGATCGGGCCGAGGGTAACCGAATACATTGCCGAGGCTTCATTGGCTCAGCTTCTGGACGCTGCTCCATGGGAAGTATCCTTGGCGGTGCATCCTCATCCCACACTTTCGGAAATTTTGGGCGAAGCGATGCTGGCCGTTGACGGCCGGGCCATCGGATTGTAATTGGGATTGCATCCGAGAAACTGGAACTATTCATAGACCTGGCTGAATATAGTATGATATACTAAAGTTAAGTCTTAAGACCAGGTAATAATTTTGTGAGAAACCTGGTAATAATGATTATAGGAAGTTTGAAGACCGATAAGAGATTACAACGATTGGAAACAACTTATTTCAGGCACGAAGTTGATCAGACTTTAGACTATGCACTTAATCGATGGAAATGAGTAGCCAATTGTCCCGATTCGAGCAAGCTGCATGTTTTCAAGACCTAGAGGATTTAACCAGCTTTTCAAAAAAAGGAGGTTTCGCTCCATGTCTATCGGACAACTGACCAAACACCGTTCCTTGGGCTTATCCGATCAGCAGGTCATAGAAATGTATCGAAATATGGTGAGAGCGCGGAAATTCGACGAGCGGTGCTTGCTTCTGCAACGAGCGGGCAAAATTCAGTTCCATGTTTCCGGGATAGGCCAGGAGGCTGCCCAGGTTGGATCGGCCTTTGCCCTGAACCGGGAAGAGGATTATTTTCTGCCGTATTATCGGGATTACGCCTTTGTGTTAAGTGTCGGAATGACCATGAAGGAATTGATGCTTTCGGTATTTGCCAAGGCGGAAGATCCGAATAGCGGGGGCCGGCAAATGCCCGGGCATTTCGGCCATAAGAAACTCCGTATCGTGACCGGATCGAGCCCTGTAACGACACAGGTGCCTCATGCGGTTGGCATTGCTCTGGCCGCCAAGATGAACCGCAAGCCGTTCGTATCCTTCGCCACCTTCGGTGAAGGATCCAGCAATCAGGGAGATTTTCATGAAGGCTGCAACTTCGCGGGAGTGCATAATCTGCCGGTCATTCTTATGTGCGAGAACAATCAATATGCCATATCGATACCGCTGGAGAAGCAAGTCGCCGGGCAAGTGGTGGACCGGGCTATCGGATACGGATTTCCCGGTGTCCGGGTGGACGGCAACGATGTGCTCGAAGTTTACCGCGTCATTAAGGAAGCCCGTGAACGGGCGCTCCACGGGGAAGGTCCCACATTGGTCGAGGCGGTCATGTATCGCTTGTCCCCTCACTCAACCTCCGATAATGACATGCTTTACCGGACCAAAGAAGAGGTGGAGCAGCACTGGAAGCACGACGGCTTGCCGAAATTCAAGCAATATTTGACCGATTGCGGAATCTGGACGGAGGACAAGGACCGTGAGCTTCATGAAGCGGTGCAGCGGGAAGTGAACGAGGCGACCGATTATGCCGATCGCCAGCCTTATCCCGAGCCCGAAGATTTGATGCTTCACGTTTACGCACAACCTTAAACAAGGAGGACTACCGGGTGGCAGTGATCACATATTTGGAAGCAATTCGTTCCGCGATGCAGGAAGAAATGCAAAGGGATGATCAAGTTTTCGTTCTTGGGGAAGACGTTGGCAAAGGCGGGGTCAATAATGCGACCAAGCACTTGCGGGATGTATATGGTGAGGAACGGGTGCTGGATACCCCGCTGGCCGAATCGGCGATAGCGGGGGTCGCTATAGGTGCCGCTATGTACGGAATGAGACCGATTGCCGAAATGCAGTTCGCGGATTTTATCTTCCCGGCTACGAATCAAATCATCAGCGAGGCGGCCAAAATTCATTACCGTTCCAACGGGGATTGGACTTGCCCGGTTGTCATCCGGGCTCCTTACGGCGCAACGGGGGGCGGCGGACTCTATCATTCCCAATGCCCGGAATCGGTATTTTTCGGCACACCAGGATTGAAACTGGTGGCTCCGTCCACGCCATATGATGCGAAGGGATTGCTGAAAGCGGCGGTCAGAGATGAAGACCCGGTCCTGTATTTTGAACATAAAAAATGCTATCTGCTTATTTCCGGGGAAGTGCCGGATGAAGATTATATCGTGCCGATCGGTAAGGCGGATGTCAAGAGGCAGGGGACGGACATCACGGTCATCACCTACGGAATGACGGTTCATTATGCTTTGAAGGCTGCGGAGGAGCTCGAAGAGGAAGGAATCAGCACTCATGTATTGGATCTGCGGACCCTGCAGCCGCTCGATAACGAGGCGATTCTGGAGGCGGCGGCTAAGACCGGCAAGGTACTTATCGTTCATGAAGATAACAAGACCGGCGGGGTGGGAGCCGAAGTGTCGGCGATTATTTCCGAAGAGATGTTTTATGACCTGGATGCTCCTATTATGAGACTGTGCGGCCCCGATGTTCCGGCAGTCGGCATGAGCCCTACGCTGGAGAAGAATTTTCTGCTGAATCCGGAGAAGCTTAAGGAAGCGATGAGGCAACTGGCCGCTATTTAAAGCTCCTGGCGAAATATGAAGATGAAATCCGGAGAGAAAGGATCCTTAGGAGGATGAATGAATGAATCAAACCAAAGGGCGGGAAGTTGAAGTCACCGTTCCCCACCTGGCCGAAACGCTCGTATCGGCTACAGTTAGCAAATGGCTCAAGCAGCCTGGAGATTATATTCAGCAATACGAAGTGTTATGCGAATTGATGACCGAAAAAGTAAACGTGGAGATGCCGTCGACCGTTGAAGGAACGATAACCGAAATTCGGGTGAAGGAAGGGGAAACCGCGGATGTCGGGGATGTGCTCTGTATCGTTCGTCTGGAGAAGGATGCAGAGATGGAGTCGGCAGACAGCAAACCGTCCGTATCAAGCGGAGAGCGGGTTAAGCCTGAAGAGGCCGAGTCCGGGCTGCGTTCCCGTTATTCGCCTGCCGTATTGAAAATAGCGGCGGAGAATAACATTAATTTGGATGAGGTGGAGGGTACCGGGCTGGGCGGCCGGATTACACGGAAGGACGTTCTGGCCTATGCGAGCAAGCGGGAAGAGGCGCCGCTGCCGGGAGCCCAAGCCAAATCGAAGGCAGATGCGGTGAATCCGCCGGCTCCCCAGGTTCCGGTGCGCACCACCGGGCTGCATCTGTCCCAGGATCCGCCGATCTCCTGGGTGAAGCTGGAGGATCCCCAGCAGGCGGGTACAGGGGATCACTATATCGACGTGACTCCCATTCGGCATACTATTGCCAGCCGGACTCGGCAGAGCGTATCGGAAATTCCGCATGCCTGGACGATGATTGAGGTGGATGTCACCAATCTGGTCGTGCTCCGCAACAAGTGGAAGGAAGAATTCCGGCGGAAAGAAGGCATCAACCTGACCTATCTGGCCTTTTTACTGAAGGCGGTCGTCAGTGCCATCCGCGATTATCCGATTATGAATTCGGTCTGGGGCGTCGACAAAATTATTGTCAAGAAAGATATCAATCTTTCCTTGGCTGTAGGTACGGAGGACATGGTGGTCACACCGGTCATCAAAAATGCGGACCAAAAAAATATAGCCGGCTTGGCGCGGGAAATCGACCAATTGACGAAAAAGGCGCGGGCAGGCAAGCTTGGGCTAGATGATATGCAGGGGGGAACCTTCACCGTTAACAACACCGGTTCCTTCGGGTCGATCCTATCCTATCCGATTATCAATTACCCGCAGGCGGCTATCCTTACCTTCGAATCGATCGTCAAGAAGCCGGTTGTCATTCAGGACATGATCGCTGTCCGCTCCATGGTTAATCTGTGTCTCTCCCTGGATCACCGGATTCTGGACGGGGTCATCTGCGGCCGATTCCTGCAAAGGGTAAGGGAAAATCTGGAAGGCTACAATGCCGACACGAATATTTACTAGAGCGTAAGGTACCAAGCAAGGCTGTCAGGCCTTACTGGAATATAAACGCGAAGCTGAACAGCAGTGTGGAGAGCAGCATGCTGGCAAGCATGATGTAAATGACGATGCGGAACCACAATTTGTTCTTTTTCATAGGAAAGTCACTCCTCTATTTGTTAGGAAAGTTATGTATCGGATCATGAGGAAGCCGGAAGGACAAGCCTCTTAAAGCTTCACTCCTTATTGTACCCTACTAATCCGGATGGAGGAAAGTCGATGATTCAACAAAACCGATTGATCGAAGAATTTATGGAGCTCGTTCAGGTAAACAGCGAATCCGGCCAAGAGCAGGAAATATGCCGGGTACTGAAGCAGAAATTTTCAGCCCTGGGACTGCATGTGCTGGAGGATGATTCGGCGTCGCGTTCCGGGCATGGGGCCGGGAATCTGATCTGTAATCTGGAAGCTACGGAGGGAGGAGAACAAGCTCCCGTCATCTTCTTCACCTCGCATATGGATACCGTCGTTCCGGGAAATGATATTAAGCCGAGGCTGGACGAAGACGGCTACATCCGCAGCGATGGAACGACGATTCTCGGCAGTGACGATAAAGCCGGAATTGCCGCCATGCTGGAAGCGATTCGTGTGCTTCAGGAGCAGAAGATCGCTCACGGACGCATCCAGTTCGTCATTACCGTCGGCGAGGAATCCGGGCTGAACGGTGCCCGCGCCATGGATCCGAAGCTGATGGAGGCTGAGTTCGGCTATGCGCTCGACTCCAACGGTGAAGTGGGTCAAATTGCGGTCGCCGCGCCGTCGCAAGCCAAAATTTCGATCACATTCGAAGGGAAATCCGCTCATGCCGGGGTCAATCCCGAGGATGGAATCAGTGCGATTACCGTAGCCAGCCGTGCCGTTTCCAAGATGCCCCTGGGCCGGATAGATTCTGAAACGACAGCCAATATCGGCAGCTTCATGGGCAGCGGACAGACGAACATTGTGTGCGATCAAGTGAAGCTGGAGGCGGAGGCGCGCAGTCTCGTTCAAGAGAAGCTGGAGCGGCAGGTGGAAGCGATGCGCAGCTCCTGCTATGCCGCAGCCGAGGAAATGGGCGCCAAGGTGGAGTTTCACAGCGAGCTGATTTACCCCTCTTTTAAATATGATGAGAATACCCCGGTAGTCAGCTTGGCCATGAGGGCGGCGAAGGCGATTGGCCGGACTCCGGCAACGTTCCATACCGGCGGGGGCAGTGACGCCAACATTTTTAACGGCATGGGAATTCCTACCGTCAATCTGGCCGTAGGCTATGAGCATATCCACACCACCTCCGAGCAAATGCCGGTGCGCGAACTGGCGGCCACCGCTGAGCTGGTAATAGCCATTGTGCAGGAAACGATGCGCTCTTAATCAAGCATGACGGAGAATTAATTGCCCGCCAACCTAATTAAATAGATTTCAACTTCTTAACTCTTGGACCCGAATGGTTCAAGAGTTTTTATTTTTCACATAGGAGCTTTCTTTGTTGAGAGAGGGGCTGAAATTGCCGGGGACTGCAGGTTTTGAACTCTTCTATCCGGGGTAAGATAGAAATAATTCGAAATATTTTTCACGATTTAGAAGGAGACGGGTATGAAGCTTAAGCTGTGGAAACCGGAATGGCTGGTTGTTGTTTTTACTGCTCTGATTTTGGCCTATTTGCTAATGGTAAAGCCGCTGGTCGGAATGGCGAACAACGGGGATTTCGAGAGAATTATGAATTCGGCGGGGTTGGCTTATGTGCCTGTGGAGCAGGCGGATAAATACTTTTCCTATTTTTTCAGCAAATATGCCTTTGTCGACGACGCGTTAACCGCTGTGGGCGGTTATTTGTCCTCCCAAGCGCTTCTGGTCAAGCTGACCGCTTGGGTCCAACAATGGTTTCAGGCGGATTGGTATGATATTCGGGTGCTCTCCGGACTGTACAGCCTGATCCTGATGGCTGCTCTTTACCGGATTGTTAAAGAACATCGGGCGATCTCGGCCTGGCCCCGTTGGGTTCTCGCTGTCCTGCTCGTGCTTGTTTTTGCAGACGGGGCATATGCCGCTTATTTCAATTCCTTATTCGGAGAGCCGGTATCGATGCTGTTCCTTCTGCTGACGTTTGCCTTCGGCGCCGCGCTAACCTTGCGTGAACGTCCCTCGATCGGTTTGCTGGCGGGCTTTTACGTCTCTGCCGTTTTCGCGATCAGCGCGAAGGTCCAGAATGCGCCGATCGGGATCGTACTGTTTCTGCTGAGTCTCCGCTTGTGGAAATGGGGGGAAGGAAGGAAATGGAAGTATACGGCGATGGTCGGTTCTGTGCTCATTATCCTTACCTCGGCCATCGTATTCCTATCGCACGGCAGCAGCATCAAGATCATTAATAAGTACCAAACCGTTTTCTACGGAATATTGAAGGATTCTCCAAATCCGCATAAGGATTTGGAGGAGCTCGGGCTGAATCCGGAATGGGCCGTCCTGGCGGGGACGAACTACTTTATTCCCGATTTGCCTATTAATATTAAATCTCCCGAGTTTGAACAAGAGTTGGATGAGAAGATAGGACATTCCAAAATTGCTTTGTTCTATCTGAAACATCCGGTCCGTTATTGGGAAAAGCTGAAAATTACCGCGACCCAGGCATTTGCCATTAAACCTTCCTATTTGGGCAATTATGAGCTTAGCGAGCACAAGGCTCCGGGCGCATTGTCCCATACCTATACTTTGTGGAGCAAATTCAAGGAACATCTGCTTCCCAATCAGCTGTGGTTTCTTATCGCCTTCTATGGCGCCTTTATTCTGGTTTGGGTCAAGTCGTATTTGGAAACGAAACGGCCGGCTGCAAGAATGTATATGGAGCTGCTGATGACCATTGCCTTAATTGGCGTCATCCAGTTTATTGTGCCGGTCATTGGCGACGGGGAAGCGGACTTGGCGAAGCATTTGTTTTTGTTTAACGTATGCTTCGACATGCTGTTCGTCTCCGGAGTCGTCTGGGTGGTTCATTTCATGGTGAGGCGGCACAGAAGACTGCAGCAGCTTCTTTCACCGAATGTAAGATAGAGGAAAATATTGATGCAAGCGGGAGTGCGGCACGATCTTCCCCAATGGCGTTATGCGGACAGCATTAACGACATACATATACGGTAGAAGCCATGTGGGGGGATGGGGATGGTCGAGTGGGAATGGGGGACGGTGGTCAAAGAGCGGGAACGACGGAACGGCTATCAGGAGGTGTGGGTTCGGCTGTCGGGGCCGCGGACTCTGACCAAGGCCGTCGTCTATACGGATCTGTACCCAGCGGCGGCCCCGGGAGATACCGTACTGCTTAACCGCACAGCGATCGGCCTGGGGCTTGGCTCCGGAGGCATCGATTTCGTGGCTGCCGTGCTCCGCCAAGGTCAGCTGAAGCGTCCGACAGAGGATATCCGGACTAGCAAAATTCCTATCCGATGTGTGGAGGACGAAGAGGCGATCTGGGGGCGCGGGGCTTCGCTGCGGATCGAAGCCTGCGACGAGTGGGCTGCTGAAGCTGTCAAAGCCGCGAAAACCTCAGGTGCAGCGGAAGCCGTAATTTGTGCGGAAACGGGAGTAATCCCGCTGAACTCGAATAGAGCGGAATCCGCTTCAGATACTAAGATTGATAGGCAGCAGCACGGACATATCATGAAATGGCGTTATACTCCCGTTCAGACTGTCGTGAAATCCGTCGAGGAGCCTGATAGCGAGCATCATTCATTATTTACGGAGGAGCGAAGCCTGGAAGGGACTCCGGTATTGATAGGAGAGCTTCACAGCATGCTCCCCGTTGCGGTCTGCTGGCTCCGGACATTGGCAGCGGCCGAATGCACCGAACGGATGCCGCGAATTGTCTATGTCATGACCGATGGGGGAGCTCTTCCGCTGGCCTTCAGCAGGCATGCTTCCATCCTCGGCGAGTGCGGATTCCTGGCTGGAACCGTTACATATGGCCATGCAGTCGGAGGAGATCTGGAAGCGGTTAATAAATATACGGCGCTCCTGGCGGCCAAACATGTTCTGAGGGCCGATCTGATCATTGTCACGATGGGACCCGGCATAGCCGGAACGGGTACGGTCTATGGCTTCAGCGGAATAGAGGCTGGGGAGATTGTTAACGCAGCAGCAGCGCTCGGGGGCCGGCCGATCGTTATTCCGAGGGTCAGCTTTGCCGATGAACGGGTACGCCATCGGGGACTGAGTCATCATGTGCTGACGACTTTGGCCAAGGTAGCCTCGCATCGGGCCATCCTGCCATTGCCGGATGATTTGCAGCCGTGGGAGAAGGAGCAAATCGTGCGGCAAGCCGAAGAATCAGGATGCGCCCGAAAGCATGACTTGATTTGGGTCGGCGGGAACAGCTCCGAACAAGTCGCGGAAGCGATTCGCTCTTATCCGGAGCCTATTCGGACGATGGGCAGGGGATGGAATGAAGACCGTGCCTTCTTCCTTGCCGTGGCCGCCGCTGCCGAAACCGGCTGGCGTCTGTGGAGATACCCGCATTACCGTTTGCCGAATGGCGGCTAGGGCCGGCCAGCCATTCGGCTACCTCCATTTGTCCTCCGTTGTGGCTTATCCGGTTTAAATAATGGCGGATTTCCCAGGCTTTTCCGACCAATCTGAACTGGTTAGCAGCTCTATAACTTTTCATGGAAGCCCCTCTTTCCTGCTAAGATCATGTTATAATTAAAAGATATGGATCTCCGGGACAAGTTATTCGCGATATTGTCGGCGGATGACCATGATTCACTCCGGAGGAACTTTAGCATCAAATCTATTTTTAGGGAGAAGGAAACCATGACAAATGCTAATGATAAATACGCTGAAGTGACACTGGAAACCGAGAAAATTTTTGACGGAAAGGTCATTTCCCTGCAGGTGGACCGGGTGAGGCTGCCGAACGGGGAAACGGCGACAAGGGAAATTGTCCGCCATCCGGGGGCGGTCTGTGTGCTGGCCTTGGTAGACGATAAAATGCTGGTTGTCGAGCAGTATCGCAAGCCTCTCGGCAGAAGTCAGGTGGAAATTCCGGCAGGGAAGCTGGACCCCGGCGAAGAGCCGAGCGAAGCGGCGAAGCGTGAATTGGAGGAGGAGACCGGCTATCGCTGCGGTTCAATGCGGCCTATCAGCTCCTTCTATACTTCGCCTGGTTTCGCGGACGAGCTCCTGCATTTGTTCTTCGCGGAGCAGCTAACACCCGGGCAGGCGAACCTTGATGAGGACGAATTTCTCGATTGCACGGCCCTCACCTTTGAACAGGCCAAGCAATATATAGCCGAGGGCCGTATAAGCGATGCCAAGACGATAGCCGCCGTCTATGCGTGGCAGATTTACCGGCTGACGGGAGACTTTCTATGAACCGGTATTACGTCGATTTGCACATTCATATAGGCCGGACTGAGAAGGGCAGCCCGGTCAAGATCAGCGCTGCCCGCAATCTTACTTTTTACAACATTGCCAAGGAAGCGGCCGAACGCAAGGGAATAGAGATGATCGGCATCATAGATTGTCAATCGCCTTCCGTACAGGAAGAAATTGATTTCTATTTGGATAAAGGGGAAATGACGGAGCTGCCCGGGGGCGGTATCCGCTATCACGACACGACCGTCATTCTGGGCAGCGAAATCGAAGTGCGCGATCCGGGGATGGGGCCTGCCCATCTGCTCGTTTATCTGCCTACCTTGGACGATATGCGCCGGTTTACAGAATGGCTGCGCCTCCATATGAAGAATGTGGAGCTCAGCTCCCAGCGCATCTATGTTCCCGCCCGGGTGCTGCAGCAGGAAGTAACGGCACGCGGCGGCATCGTCATCCCAGCCCATATTTTCACTCCGCACAAGAGTGTGTATGGAAGCTGCTCCTCCCGCATTTCCGATCTGCTGGATCTGGAATCGCTGGCCGCGGTAGAGCTTGGATTAAGCTCGGATACGGAGATGGCCGGCACGATTTCCGAACTGGATTCCTTGTCCTTCGTTACGAATTCCGACGCCCACTCCTTAGGGAAAATTGGCCGTGAATATAACCAAATGGCGATGAAAGAGCCTTCCTTCGAGGAATTGGTGCGGGCATTATCCGGCTGCGAAGGAAGAGCCATCACCGCAAATTACGGTTTGAACCCGCGGCTGGGGAAATATCATCGAACCTTCTGTTCGCAGTGCGATACCATCCTCGATGATCGGGATTCCGCAGTAGACCGCTGCACCTGCTGCGGCAGCCGTAAAATTGTGCGCGGGGTTCTGGATCGGATCATGGAAATCTCGGACCGCGAAAGAGCGCCTGAAGCCGGCACCAGACCGCCTTATTTCTTCCAGGTCCCTCTGGAATTCATTCCCGGACTCGGTCCGTCCAAGCTGAATCAGCTCCTGAACCGGTTCGGATCGGAGATGAATATCCTTCATCAGGCTACGGAGGAATCGCTGGAAGCAGTCGTTGGCGGGGAAATAGCCCGTTACATTATGCAGGCCAGAGAAGGGGTTCTGCCTGTGGAGGTAGGAGGCGGGGGCCATTACGGGAAGGTTGTCCGATCCTAGCAATCTCCAACCCTCTCCTTCGAAAACATAGAATAATCTTCTATCTTGTCTCATAAGGTGAATTAATGGGACAAGAGGAGGAAGCCGCATGCCGAAGGATTTGCGCATGTATTCGAAGGATCAGTTATCGTTATATGTCTTCGTTGCTATGCTATTTGTTACCGGAGTGGTGTTCGGGGCCGTCTTGGTCCAAGCTTTGACGCTGGAGCAGAAGCAGGAAATCGCGCGGCATTTGGGACATTTCTTCCATACAATTGACCAAGGGGCGGAAGGCGATTTCAGCGGCAAGCATTCTTTCCTGCAGGCCCTGTCGCTTAATTTGAAATGGGTGGGCATTATCTGGATATTCGGTTTGTCCGTCATCGGGCTGCCGCTTATTTTCGCCCTCGATTTTATTAAAGGGGTGCTGATCGGCTTCAGCGTCGGTTTTATGGTCGGCCAATTTTCGTGGAAAGGGATGCTGTTCGCTCTAGCTTCCATCGCGCCTCAGAACTTGGTGCTTATCCCCGTCATTCTGACAGCCAGTGTAGCGGCGATCAGCTTCTCGATTCATCTGGTCAAAAACCGGTTCATCCAGCGCTCGGGCAGCATATATCCTATATTTGTAAAATATTCGACGACCATTCTGACCTTGGCCCTGATTGTGGTCGTTGTCTCCTTGTTCGAGGCGTATGTCAGCCCGGTCATTATGAAGTGGGTTACTCCGTATCTCCTGGCCCTGGCAGGATTGCCCGAAATGCCGGTCTCTCTCCTGTAGGCTGCTCGTCCGTGCAAAAGGTTTGACTTTATCGTTATAATCCCCCTATAATGAAAATAAATGTCGGTATGCCTTTCGACTGCTGGCAGTTTGGTAAGGGGGAGGAGAATGGAAACGCGGATCGAGAAGATTAAACAGCAGCTTCAATCTCAAGGTTATAAATTAACTCCCCAGCGAGAAGCGACCGTTCGCGTTTTGTTGGAGAATGAAGAAGATCATCTGAGCGCCGAAGATGTGTTCATGCTGGTCAAGGATAAATATCCGGATATCGGTTTGGCTACGGTATATCGGACATTGGAATTGTTAAGCGAGCTTCATGTCTTGGAGAAAATGAACTTCGGTGACGGTGTAGCCCGTTATGATTTGCGTAACGACAGCTCGCACCACCATCATCATCATTTAATATGTGTTCAATGCGGCGCGGTGGATGAGATCATGGAGGATTGGCTGGGACCGCTGGAAGAAAGACTCGAGAAGGAATTTTCGTTTAAGGTGTTGGATCATCGTCTCGACTTCCAAGGAATCTGCCATCGGTGTATCGGTAAGGAGAAGGAACAAGCCGCTGCCCCGGTTAAAAGTAGAATTAAACACTCTTAAGCCTGAATGTGCTGTAGGAGTGTTTTTTTACCACATTAGAAAGTTTTAAGTTTATTAAAGCATTAAAATGGAACAACTTTCTAATTGGCATAAAAAGTTACCTCTAAAACCGGGTTATTCGTCTTCGAAGAGGCTCCGTTAGAAGCTTTTTTTACCACATGTGGACAATTTAAAGCATTGAGTTGAAAAAAATGCGATGGGCATAAATAGCCGGGCCCTGACTAGTACCCGGAATCAGCTTCTGTGGCCTTACTCTACTTACGAAGTGTTACAACGGATATTAACATCTAAGTAAAGGCTTCTCATAGAAGCTTTTTTTGTTGCTGTTCGGAGGGACGGATGGTAGAACGGCTTCTCCGGAAAGAATAGAACAAGGATTATCGAATCGATGGAAAGGAGCTTATTTGAATGATCATAGGTGTTCCCAAAGAAATTAAAGATAACGAGTATAGGGTCGCATTGACGCCTGCAGGAGCCTCAGTGCTTGCCGGGCAAGGACATCAGGTGCTCATCGAGAGGGGCGCGGGCAGCGGCAGCGGGTTCATGGATGAGGAATATATTCAGGCCGGTGCCTCCATAGGGAAGGATGCGGCTGAAGTATGGGGCCGCTCCGAAATGATTATGAAAGTCAAAGAGCCGCTTCCCTCCGAATATTGTTATTTTCGCAGCGGGTTGATCCTGTTCACTTATCTTCATTTAGCGGCCGCCGGGGAACTGGCTAATCATCTGACGGATAGCGGAGTAACTGCCATTGCCTATGAGACGATCCAAATGCCTAACGGAAGCCTGCCTTTATTGACGCCGATGAGCGAGGTTGCCGGCCGGATGGCAGTGCAGCTGGGGGCACGGTTTCTGGAGAAATTCCATGGGGGAAGGGGAATATTGCTGGGAGGGGTTCCCGGGGTGCCTCCGGCGGATGTCATCATTCTTGGAGGCGGTGTTGTCGGGACGAATGCCGCCAAGATCGCCGTCGGTATGGGGGCCAACGTAACGGTTCTGGAGAACAGCCCGGATAGAATGCGTTATTTGGATGATGTATTCGGGGGGCGGCTGCATACGCTTATGTCGAATTCGTACAATATCGCGGAGGCCGTCCGGCATGCCGATTTGCTGATCGGGGCCGTGCTGATTCCGGGGGCGAAGGCGCCGAAGCTGGTAACGGAGGAGATGGTTCGGACGATGAAGCCGGGAGCCGTCATTGTGGATGTCGCCATCGATCAGGGAGGAACGATCGCAACCATTGACCATGCAACCACCCACAGCGAGCCAACCTATTTGAAGCACGGTGTTGTTCACTATGCGGTGCCCAACATTCCTGGGGCCGTACCCCGCACCTCTACATTGGCATTAACCAACGTTACTCTTCCCTACGCCCAGCTATTGGCGGGCAAAGGATTGAAGGAAGCTGTACAGGTTAATCCGGCGCTTGCTCTCGGGGTCAATACATATGGAGGAGCGGTCACGCATCCGGCGGTTGCCGAAGCAGTGGCACTCCCTTACCGGAAACTGTCCGAATTGCTGTAGCCCCAGGCATACATAGACGGACAAGATCATACTTTATCCATAACAGGAAGGGATGGAGGAATAGTCATGATCTTGTCTGTCCGGAAATGGGTGCAAAGATTTAAGTTTCTTGTTACATTTATCGTCCTTACTTATTTGATGTATCTGTTGCTGGCGGTTATTTCCGAATGGATTCAGCCCGCCGACCGGTACAAAGAGCCGGGAGGCAGGGCCGTGAAAGTGTTCCAACCCGGCAGGCTGGCCGAAGAGCCTGACGGGATGATCGACAGGCTCAGAATGTTCTATTGGTATGGCCAGTAGCGTAAGTCGGATCAGATTTGGACAACCATGCCGTCGTAGGCGACTTGAATCCCGTCCGGCGCGAAAATACGAACCAAATCCTCATGATGCAAGCCGCAGTTATGGGAGAAGTGGGTGGCAAACAACTGGGATTGGTCATCGATTTGGCCGCCCTCCCGAAGCCGGCGCTTCACTTCCCGCACAGTCTCTACGTTCATATGATTTCTTTCCCGCTTGTCTGTGGTCAGCTGTCCGTTCGTACAGTCCAGGAGAGCCATATTGATTTTTTTGCCCTCCAGCCAGCTCCAGGTTTCTTCCGGAAACCAGCCTGTGTCATGGCCATGCAGCAGGGCTTTTCCGTCTTTTTCGATATAATACAAATAACAGGTCTCCAGCGGATTGTGATCAGCCAGCAAAGCCGTTGCGCGGAAGGAGCCCAGGGCAACCGTTTGGAAAGGAAGCAGTCGGTGAAAGGCATACCGTTCCGAACGCGCTGGAACCGCTTTATAAGTTTGGGAGATAGCGGCATCATTTCCATAAATATGTAGAGGGGAAGCGCAGCCATGAGAATACCCTTCGACCCGGTTATACAAATCTTCGGGGAAGAAATGGTCGTAATGGGTATGCGTAAACAGCAGATGCTCGATTTTTCCGTAATCGATTTGGTCCCGCCATGCATGGAACAGAGAATCCGCCGGATAATCGATCTTGATGATATCATCAACAATGACCGAACTGCGTGATCGCATATTTCGGCCTCCAAGTTTTCTGGCTCTTTCGCAAGGCTCACAGCGGCAATGAGGGTTAGGGAATCCTTCCGCCGCGGCGGTGCCGAGAACGTGAATTTTCATAGTAAATCACACCGTCCTTGTCCCGATATAAATAGTTAATTTCGTTTATAAAAAGAAGGCGGCAAGTATTGCCGACAATTGAATAATAACATAAGCGGGGACGATTTCCAGACTATTTTTGGGCGGAGAGAGTTCCTTTTTTGTATGCATAGAATCCGAAGAAAAATGCGGTATCGCACCCTTCGGATGTTTTTTCTGCTTATACGGTAAGCAGGAAACGCCGGGCTAATGGCGAATTTTACAAATAGGCCGACATTCGGGTAATCTGATGAACTCCGTTTATGGAATGTTTGCCTCCTGCACATATCCAGTGACATGAACGCCATTTGTTCGTGAGGCGAATACGCTTTAATAGAAGCGATGAGACCGCCGGGTGGACTGGAAATGCCGACGAAGGGATGGAAGCGATGAAACCGAATATTCTTCTGATCATGGTGGATCAAATGCGTGGAGATTGCCTGAGTGTCCTGAATCATCCTGTAGTGGAAACCCCTAATCTGGATCAGTTGGCAAGGAACGGAGTGTTATTCCGCCGGGCATACACGGCAACGCCAAGCTGCATACCGGCGCGGGCAGCCGTATTAACGGGCATGAGCCAACGTTCCCATGGAAGGGTAGGGTACCAGGATAAGGTACCTTGGGATTACGAGCGCATGCTGCCCGGCGAATTGGCCGCGGCAGGATATCATACCCAATGTGTCGGAAAGATGCATGTCTATCCAACCCGCAATTTGTGCGGTTTTCATAATGTAATTCTGCATGACGGTTACTTGCATCATAACCGTTATCGCCATGCCAATACGGTAGCGGAATCGTTCGACGCATGCGATGACTATTTGCCGTGGTTAAGGCAGCGGGCAGGAACGGAGGCGGATCTGACAGACATCGGCCTCGATTGCAATTCGTCCACAATGGCCAGACCTTGGCACTTGCCGGAGGCATGGCACCCGACCAATTGGGTCGTTACGCAATCCATAGATTTTCTGAGGCGCAGGGATCCGCGGAAACCCTTCTTCCTGAAGATGTCGTTCGTCCGTCCGCATCCGCCGTTCGACCCGCCTCAGTCATATTTAGACCTGTATAAGGACCTGGCGCTTCCCGAGCCTCCTTGTGGAGATTGGGCGGATACCGAGGATTTGGAACGGAACGGGCTGGACCCGGTAACCTCTCGCGGGAATGTTCCCAAGGAACGCTTAAGGCGGGCAAGAGCCGCTTACTATGCCCTAATCACTCATATAGATGCCCAATTGGGCCGTTTCTTCCAGACCATGATTGAATTCGGAGTGATGAATAATACAATTGTGTTATTTACTTCCGATCATGGAGAAATGCTGGGAGATCATCACTTGTTCCGAAAATCGCTTCCTTATGAGGGCAGCGCGAACGTGCCGTTCCTGCTGGCCGATCCCGGAAACCTGCTAGGGCTCCGTAAGGGAAGCGAGGTTAGGGACGTCATCGAGCTGAGGGATATAATGCCGACGCTGCTGGATTGCGCAGACCTGCCGATTCCGGATACGGTGGAAGGAAGCAG
The DNA here is from genome assembly GCF_042677205.1 of Paenibacillus residui. NCBI lineage: Bacteria > Bacillati > Bacillota > Bacilli > Caryophanales > Paenibacillaceae > Paenibacillus > Paenibacillus residui. The sequence goes on along the minus strand of NZ_JBHTIU010000100.1, from coordinate 4,759 downwards.
TGTCCTTCCGCTAGCGCGGGGCGACAAGGATGTTCAATGGCGCAATCAACTTCACGGGGAGCATTCCGCGGGCAAGTGGTCGAACCACTGGTTAACCGACGGCCGCCGGAAGTACATCTGGTATTCGCAAACCGGAGAGGAGCAGTTGTTTGATTTAACCGAAGACCCCCAGGAGCTTGTCAATCTTGCAGGCCGGCCGGAATATGCCGACGAACTGAGCGCGTGGCGTGCGAAGCTGGCTAAGGAATTGGCAGGCCGTGAGGAAGGATATAGCGACGGAACCCGGCTGCAGACAGGGATCCGGCCGGTAAGCTGCCTGTCGAGTGTGGCGCGGTCCTAATGACCGGCAGTTTCCGTTTTGGGCCGACGTTTAGTTTTCCCGCTAGGGGTATAGGATGGGTCATGACAGGGTAGTCCTCTTGGGAAAAGCTCATACTATTTTCAGGGAGGGAGTTTAAGTCATCCATGAAGTCTTATTTGCAGTCTTATATCTATTTTCTCTCCGTGGAACGGGGGCTCTCCTCCAACACGCTGGAAGCCTATGAACGGGATTTAAGCCAATATATTGACTATTTGAAGGAATCGGGCGTACATTCCTTAGACAGCCTGGCGCCGACGGATGTACAGGGATATCTTCTTCACTTGCGAAAGCAGGGCAAAGCAGCCTCGACGGTGTCCAGAACGATGGTTTCGATTCGCTCCTTTCACCGGTTCCTGCTGCAGGAGCGGATGATCGCGAAGGATCCCTCCGCGAATATGGATTCCCCCCGGCAGGAGAAGAAGCTGCCGAAAATTTTGTCACAGGAAGAAGTCGAGAGGCTTCTGGATACGCCCCAATGCTCCAAGGCGGCCGGCATCCGGGATAAGGCGATGCTGGAATTGCTCTATGCCACCGGTATTCGCGTAAGCGAGCTGATTTCGTTGGATATGGGGAGCGTCAACCCGGGCATGGGGTTCGTTCGCTGCATAGGCAAAGGCTCCAAGGAGAGGATTATTCCCGTTGGGCGTCTCGCCACCGAGTGGCTTAACCGTTACTTGGAGTCTGCCAGGCCGCAGCTTGCTAAGCCGGACCGGCCGGAGGACGCCTTGTTCCTCAACCAGAGAGGCACCGGAATGACACGCCAGGGATTCTGGAAAATTATTAAGCAATATGCACGCGAGGCGAATATAACGAAGGAGATCACCCCGCATACGCTGCGTCATTCCTTTGCGACCCATCTGCTGGACAACGGAGCCGATTTGCGGGCCGTTCAGGAAATGCTGGGTCATGCGGATATTTCGACGACCCAGATTTATACCCATGTCTCGCGGACACGCATGAAGGAAGTGTACGACCGAACCCATCCCCGGGCGAAATGGTAGGGTATCTATCGATTCACGATGACAAGGAGTGAGAGAACAGGGATGAAGTATGAACGGATTTGTCTGATTGTGCTCGACAGCGTAGGGATCGGAGAGCTTCCCGACGCCGCACGCTTTGGAGACGAGGGTGCCGATACCCTCGGTCATATTGCCGGGAGGGTGGACTTTTTCGATTTGCCGAACATGAAGCGCTTGGGGCTTGGCAATATTGCGCCGCTTGCCAAGGTTCCTTCCGTTCCGGATCCCGCAGCCTATTACGGAAAAATGGCGGAGGTCTCCGTCGGCAAAGACACGATGACCGGCCATTGGGAATTGATGGGGCTCAAGGTGACCATTCCTTTCAAAACTTATCCGGACGGGTTTCCACCGGAGCTGATAGAGGAATTCGAGAACAGAACCGGCCGCAAGGTGATCGGCAACAAACCGGCCTCCGGAACGGAAATCCTTCAAGAGCTCGGCGAGGAGCAGATGCGAACCGGGGCCTGGATCGTCTATACTTCGGCGGACAGCGTATTTCAACTGGCTGCCCATGAAGAGGTAATTCCGCTGGAGGAATTGTACCGGGCCTGCGAGATTGCCCGGGAATTGACTCTGCGGGACGAGTACGCCGTCGGCCGCGTCATCGCGCGTCCGTATGTCGGATCGTCCGGCAATTTTACGCGTACGGCCAATCGTCACGATTATGCCGTCAAGCCGCCGGCTCCTACGGTCATGAACAAGCTCAAGGACGCAGGGCTGGATTGCATTGCTGTGGGCAAAATCAACGATATTTACTCTGGAGAAGGGGTCACCGAAGCCATCCGCACAACAAGCAATGCGGACGGTATCCAGAAGACGGCGGACCGACTCAAAAGCCCTTATCGGGGGCTGCTGTTTACCAACTTGGTCGACTTCGATTCCTTGTACGGGCATAGACGCGATCCGGAAGGCTACGCGAAGGCCCTGATGGAATTTGACCGGAGCCTTCCCGGCTTGATGCAGGGAATCGGGAGCAAGGATTTACTGATTCTCACGGCCGATCACGGAAATGATCCTTATCATCCCGGGACCGATCATACCCGGGAATACGTCCCGCTTCTCGTCTGGAGTCCTTCACTGCAATCCCCGGTATCATTGGGGATAAGATCGACCTTTGCCGATTTGGGGGCCACGATTGCCGATAACTTCGGTGTGGAATGGAGAGAGAACGGAACCAGCTTTCTGTCCCAATTAATTTGATAAAGCGGAGAAATAGCCTCGAAATCTTGAAAGTAGCTAACGGCAGCATACGCTGCCGCTTGGATTTATCTGAAGCACTACACCGGATTAATAACATGGGAGAAAGGAGCCAGGCAAATGACACATGAAGAACAAGCCTCCACATACGCCAAAATAGAGGAGGCGGCTCAATGGATACGCCAACGGATTGCCATTACCCCGTCGGTCGGCCTTATTCTCGGCTCGGGGCTCGGGGTGCTGGCCGATTCCGTAGAACGGCCCGCCGTTCTTCCCTATCGGGATATTCCTCATTTTCCGCTTTCTACGGTCGAAGGGCATGCCGGCGAGCTTATAGTCGGAACTCTGGACGGACGCCCTCTCGTTATGATGAAGGGGCGGTTTCATCTGTATGAGGGGTATGACGGAGAAGCGGTTACGCTCCCGGTCAGAGTGATGAAAGCACTCGGTGTCCGCACGTTACTGGTGACGAATTCCGCCGGAGGAATCAACCCTGATTACCGGGTGGGAGACTTCATGCTTATTCGCGACCATATCAATTTCATGTTCCGAAACCCGCTGATCGGACCGAATGACGGCCGACTTGGCCCCCGTTTCCCCGACATGTCGGAAGGGTACAGCCGCCGGCTGCTGGAGCTGGCAAGACAAGCCGCTTCTGAACTGGGGCTGGAAGTGAGGGAAGGGGTCTATGTAGGGATGACCGGCCCCACCTATGAAACTCCTGCAGAGGTCAGAATGCTCAGGAAACTGGGCGGAGACGCCGCCGGAATGTCCACCGTACCTGAAGTAATCGCCGCCCGTCATTCCGGCATGGAGGTATTCGGGGTGTCGTGCATTACTAATATGGCGGCGGGAATGCTGGATCAGCCGCTATCGCATGACGAGGTAGTCGCCACAGCCAATAGAGTCCGTTCCAAATTTATCGATTTGATGCGGACTTTGCTATCCAAGCTGAATTAAGGGAGGAAGGGAATATGCAGACAGTCCAGTATTGGAATGAGGTTCGGGAAGCGGCGGAGAGCTTGCGCAATCTTTTGCAGGGAAGAACCCCGCAGATCGGGCTGGTGCTGGGTTCGGGACTCGGAGACCTCGCGGAACAAGTCACCGAGGCGGTGAGCATCCCTTACCGTCAGCTCCCGCACTTCCCGGTTTCTACCGTGGAAGGCCATGAAGGGCAATTCGTGGCGGGGCTGCTGGAAGGCAAGCCGGTGATCGTTATGCAGGGAAGGCTCCATTATTATGAGGGCTATACCATGAAGAAAGTAGTTTTTCCCGTCTATGTAATGAAAGCTCTTGGAGTCCGTTCTTTAGTGATGACCAATGCGGCTGGAGGAATGAACCGGACGTTCAAGCCGGGCGATTTAATGGTGATAAGCGATCATATCAACATGACCGGAACGAATCCGTTGATTGGCCCGAATGACTCCGGATGGGGACCCCGATTCCCCGATATGTCGGAGGCCTATGACCGCGGATACAGACAATTGGTACGCCGTTTGGGCGAAGAAATGGGGCTGGGAGAGAGCGCCTCTCCTTCACGGCTGCAGGAAGGAGTCTACTGCGGAATCAGCGGCCCGTCCTATATGACTCCAGCGGAATTAACGATGCTTGCCCGCCTGGGAGGAGACGCCATAGGGATGTCCACGGTAGGGGAAGTCATTGCCGCACGGCACTGCGGACTTAAGGTGCTGGGTATATCCTGTATAACGGACATGGCTATTGGCGAGGAACTGGAGGAATTAACCCATGAGCAGGTTGTCGAAACAGCCAATCGCGCCAAGCCGGCATTTCAGTCTTTAATTCGTGCTTTCTTGCGGGAGCTGCCTCTTTAACAACTTGCGTCAGAAGTCTCCTTCCTCAGCGAAGCAGGTGGGAGATGAATGACGCCTTTCCCGAAAATTTTCGCTGGGAAGAGCATGTGTTTGTTCTAATCACTTTGATGCAAATGTATGGTATACTGATGATATAGAACGAACGTTCCGGAAAGGTAGGTTTTCCATGATTCGAGCTCAAATTGTACGTTTCCATGCCTCGAAACGAGATGTCGAACGACTATATGCCTGTAATCGCGAATCTGCCCAGGTGTGGAATATGTGCTTAGAGCTCGCAAAGAACTACTATTCGGAGCATCGGAAATGGATTTCGCAGTCAGAGCTTCAGAAGCAAACCAAACGCCAATTCC
>NZ_JBHTIU010000099.1:0-6455 GCF_042677205.1 Paenibacillus residui | reverse complement strand
GTCGCCTCCCTAAGAAATACAATAATATATTGTAGGGTAGGACTCCAGTTTCGTTAGGGGGCCGTGGAGAAAGTACATTTAGAATCGTGGTTTTTTGCTGAAATCGCCCTTTTCGTCCAAACTAGCTGTAGTTTTTCCATTTAGTTTCCGTTCTTTCGCTCTAGCAGAACAATCTAAATGGAGGAAATCCAGTTAGATGCGCCATTCCGTTTGCACGGCATCAGCAGAAAATGAAAATAGACGGATTTTCAAGGTAGATGCCTACTACGGCGCGCGGAATTATCCAGGTAGATGCCCATGACGGTGTACGGAATTACCCCGTTAGATGGCCACGACGGTGCATGGAACGGTGCGCAGGGTTATCCAAATAATGGAAACGGGTGGGCTTATTTTCAAGATTGCCGCTACAGCCGTGTCGGAAACGGCATTATTTTGACAAGCTACCTAATGTCATCAAAGTTTTTGTTTAAAATTGGATAGAAACAACACAAAGGAGAGCAACCTGACTGTGAGAAAACAGAGTAAATGGATTGTCATCGCTTTACTGGCTTTAGCCATGCTGCTGCAGGCCTGCGGGCAGGAGGACGGGAAGCCTGCAAATTCTGCCAACCCCGCCAACGGAAAAGCCGACCCCGCAGAATCGGCAGGAAACACGTTAATTTACGCGGCGGAAACGGAGTTTGACAAGATCAATCCGGTGCTGGAGGATACCGTAGATATTAATAACCTTATTTTCCGAGGATTGATGCGCTTCGACGAAACGAACACTCCCCAGCCCGATATGGCCGAAAGCTACGAGATTTCCCCGGACGGCCTCGTGTATCAATTCAAGCTTAAGCAGGGAATCCGGTTTCACGACGGCCAGGAACTGACCGCCGAAGATGTCGTCTTCACGATAAGCAGCATTCTGGATGAGCAGGTTCAATCGGTCGTTCGCTCGGAATTTGTCCAAATCGATTCCATTGAAGCCGTCCATGACCATGAAGTGAAAATTACCCTTAAGCAGCCTTTCCCGCCGCTTCTGGACAAGCTGACCATCGGCATCGTGCCGAAGCATGCCTTGGACGGTCAGGATATGAATACGGCCGACTTCAATCAAAATCCTATCGGCACCGGCCCATACCGGTTCGTGAAATGGGATAGAGGCCAGAGCGTCACTCTGCAGGCCTACCCCGAATATTACGGCAAAAGGGCCTCCATCGACCGGGTCATCGTCAAGTTCGTCCCGGACAGCAGCGTGCGAATGCTGCAGCTCGAGACCGGAGAGGTCGACATGGCTTATCTGGAGCCTAGCGCGGTCGAGAAAATGTCCAAAAACGACAAGATTGCCATCTATAAATCTCCGTCCGCCGACTACCGCGCCATGATGTACAACATGAACTTTGAATTGTTTCAGGACGTCAATGTCCGCAAAGCTTTAAATTACGCTGTCGATCGGGCCGCCGTCGTGGATGGAATCCTGCTCGGCTACGGGGAGCCTGCCTATTCCCCCCTGCAAATGAATAAATTCGCTAACGAACAAATTGAAAAATACGAATACAATCTAGACAAAGCGGATGAATACCTGACGGCAGCCGGCTGGATTCCGGGCAGCGATCAGATAAGGGTGAAGGACGGCAAGCGGCTGGCCTTTACGATTACGGCACCTTCATCCGACCCGGTTCGCGTCCAATTGGCGACCTACCTCGCTTCCCAATTGAAGAAAATCGGGGCCGACGTCAATGCGGCCGCCTTGGATTGGAGCGTCATCGATATTTCGAAGACGGAAGCTTTCATGCTCGGCTGGGGCAGCCCTTTCGACGCGGATGACCATACGTACAGACTGTTCCATTCCAGCGAGATCGGCTCGGGAACCAACTACGGTTCTTATTCCGACCCGGCTGTGGACAAGCTGCTGGAGGAGGCCCGGACGACGGCGGACACCGTGAAGCGGGAGGAATTATACAAGCAGTTCCAGCAAGCTCTGGCCGAAAACCCTCCATATATTTTCATCGCTTACCAGCATGCTCTGTATGGGGTTAATCAGAAAGTGAAAGGAATCAAGATCAAGACCTTGGGGCACCATGGAGCCGGATTCCTGTGGAACCTGGAGGAATGGACCCTTCATGATTAACCGGTTTCTTCTCAGTCGCCTGGTGCAAGGGATTCTGGTCCTGTTTATTGTGAGCGTGGTCTCATTTTTCATTATGGACTCGATCCCGGGCGACCCCGCTCTTGCCCTATATGGGAATCAGGCTCAGAAGCTGACGCCGGAGGAGAGAGAACGGCTGAACCGGAGCTTCGGCATGGATCGGCCCCTGCATGAACGATATACCCAATGGCTTGGGCAGGTCCTGCAGGGCGATCTCGGGAAATCTTACCGGGAAGGCCGGGATGTCTCTATCATTCTGAAGGAACGGCTTCCGAATACCCTTCTCTTGTTCGCTTGTTCCATGCCTCTGATCATTTTATTTTCCATGATTTGGGGGATCAAGGGCGGGCTGCACGAAAACTCGCTTTGGGACAAAGGGTTGTCCACGGCGGGCATCTTCTTCGCCTCCATCCCTTCCTTCTGGTTGGCCATTCTGGGAATCTATATTTTCTCTGTCTACGGGGGCCTGCTCCCTTCCTCCGGAATGACCAGCCTGCAGGGAGGCGGAGGCTTCCTGGACAGGCTCAGGCATCTTGTCCTTCCCGTGTCGGTATTGACCGTAACCCATACCGGACTGTATGCGCGTTTTCTACAGGAGAAAATGATCGAAGAGAAAAACCGCCCCTACGTACTCGCCGCCAGAGTCAATGGAATGCGGACTAAAGATATCGTCCGCGGCATAGTGACCAATGCTCTCGTTCCCTATGTCAATTACTTGGGACTAACCGTCCCTTCCTTCTTCGGCGGCACGGTCCTGCTCGAATCGGTGTTTGCCTGGCCCGGTCTCGGCGACCTGCTCGCCAAATCCGCCCTAACCCGGGATTATCCGCTATTGATGGGAGCCATTATGCTGATCGGTCTCCTGGTCGTACTCAGTATCCTGATCACGGATCTCGTTTCCTTTTACCTAAACCCTAAGCTCAGGAGGTTGGGCGCGAATGATGTTCAATAGCCGGGGACTTTACTTATGGGGAGGCCTGCTGCTGGCCGTATTGATGCTGTCTCTGCTGGCTCCCTTCTTCACCCGTTACGATCCGGTCGAGGTGGATCTTCATTCGGTGTTCTCTCCCCCGGACAGTAACCACTGGCTGGGTACGGATCATCTGGGCAGAGATGTGTGGTCCAGACTATTGTACGGCGGCAGGGCTTCCCTCGCTGTGGCGTTCGTGTCCGTCCTTATCTCTTCCATAATAGGAGTTGTCTACGGTGGGATCAGCGGCTATATCGGAGGATGGATCGATCAGTTTATGATGCGAATCCTTGAGGCTCTGCTGGCGATTCCTACCTTAGTTATTATTCTGGCCATGCAGGCCTTCGTTCAAGGCGGAATCTGGAGCCTGATCTTAATCATCGGCTTGACCGGATGGATGCCCGCGGCGAGAGTGGTCCGCTCCCAGGTGCTGGAGCTGAAGGGTCAAGGCTTCGTGCAGGCGGCTTATTTGCTCGGAACCCCGGCCTGGAAAATTTTTAGTATCCATTTACTGCGGAACAGCTTGGCCGGGATTTTTGTCATTACGGTGTTTCAATGTGCCGGTGCGATCTTTACCGAGGTTTCCCTGACCTTCCTCGGGATCGGACTCCCTCCGGAGATGCCCTCCTGGGGCAATATGTTAAGCTTTGCACAGAAGGATATTCTGCTTGGAGCCTGGTGGGTGGCGCTGTTTCCCGGGCTGATGATCGTCCTCACCCTGCTGTCCATCAACTTCATCGGGGAATCGTTAAAAAGAAAATTCGGCTACAGGGGAGGATAACCGGGAAAGGATGCCTTATGAACGACAACGATGTTCTTCTTCAAGTTAAAAATTTAACCGTTACGCTTCCGGGCAAGTCCGGGCAGAAGGTTCGCCTGTTGAACAGGCTTGAATTCGACCTGAAAGCCGGCCAAATCGTTTGTCTCGTGGGCCGCAGCGGCAGCGGCAAAACGATGACCGCCCTCTCGCTCGTTCAGGAGGTTCCTTCCGGAGCCGTTCTCACGGGGGAGGTGCGTTTTCATGGGGAGGACCTGCTTCGCTTGCCTCAGGAACAGCGGAATCTTATCCGGGGAAAACGAATCTTCACCATTTTCCAGAACCCGATGAATTCCTTCAATCCGTCGATCCCAATGGGTAAGCAGCTGTTTTCTTATGCCCGCAGCTACGGTCAGGCGGATAAATCCGCCTTCTATGCGGAGATGATTCGCATCCTCGAGAAGCTGAATATATCGGAGCCTGCCTTGCGACTCAAGCAGTATCCTTTTCAACTAAGCGGAGGCATGCTGCAGAGGATGCTGATCGGGCTGGCTATCTGGACCCGGCCGGAGGTGCTGATCGCAGACGAGCCGACGACCGCTCTCGATCCCGGCATTCAGAAAGAAATTCTGCAGCAATTCCGGCTGATCCGGGACAGTTGTGGCACGGCCATTCTATTGATCACACATCATTTCGGCGTGGTGGCCGAGCTGGCTGACCATGTTCTCGTTCTACAGGACGGCACGATCATTGAACAGAATGACGTATTCTCCCTGTTTGACCGGCCCGAGCATCCGTACACCCGGGCTCTGCTGCAAGCATCCTACGGCGAGGAGGTGGTTGCCGATGCTGCTGGAAGTGAAGAACCTGACGAAAATGTATCGCAATGACATGTCCCTGTCCTTGTTTCGGCCTTCGGCGAGGCGGGAAAAAGCGGTAGACGGGGTTACTTTCCATATCCGCAAGGGGGAACTAGTTGGCTTGGTGGGCGAAAGCGGCTGCGGCAAATCTACGCTGAGCCGACTTCTGGTTAAGCTAGAGCCTCCGACGGGAGGCGACATCCTCTTCGAGGGCCAGCGGATCCATCCCCTGCGGGGGGCCGCTCTTAAGGATTTCCGCAAAAGCTGTCAGCTCATTTTTCAGGATACGGCTTCTTCCTTGAATCCTTCTCTTAAAATCAGAACTTTGTTGAGTGAGCCGCTGGACAATTATTACTCTCTTACGAGGGCCGAGAAAAATCGGAAAATCAGCGTCCTTATGGATAAGGTCGGCCTCCGTACAGAGCTGTTAAACCGTTATCCCCGTTCATTAAGCGGCGGTGAGAAGCAGAGGATCAGCATTTGCCGTTCCCTGCTGCTTGAGCCGAAGCTGCTCATTTGCGACGAAATCGTCTCCAGTCTGGATGTGACCTCCCAAGCCTCCCTGCTCCGGCTGTTGAAGCAGCTCAATCGGGAGAGCGGGCTTGCTCTTCTATTCATTTCCCACGATTTAGAGGCCGTCCGGAAGCTGTGCGACCGAATCCTCGTGATGGACAAAGGGAAGATCGTCGAGGAAGTGAAGAATGCGGAGGAGCCGGTATATCGGCATCCTTGTACCGCCCGCCTGTTCTCCTCCTTGCTTGTGAATCACCCGAAGGAGCGTATGACGCCGTCCCCCGCTTCTGATATAATCGGTATGGAACCTGACTGACAGGGAGGCATCCGTCCTGGATTCCCTGCCCGGAATATGACTGAGCCTTGGCTGTATTCGATTGTGCGGACATGGCGCAGGAAGCAAAAGTGCCGGACAGATACATACCTATTTCGAAATTATTGGAGGAACCATGAGAATTGCAGTCGTCGACGGACAAGGGGGCGGAATCGGCAAAGCCCTTGTCGAGAAGCTGAAGCAGGAGCTGCCGGATATTCACGTCATTGCTCTGGGAACGAATGCGCTGGCCACCTCTCTTATGTTAAAAGCGGGAGCCAATGAAGGCGCCTCGGGAGAGAATGCCATTGTGTTCAACGCCCCCCGGGTCCAGATCATCGCCGGAGGCATAGGAATCATCGGGGCCAATTCGATGCTTGGCGAGCTGACCCCGCTAATGGCCAAGGCCATCTCGGAAAGCCCCGCCCGCAAGGTGCTCATCCCCTTCAACCGCTGTCACCTGCATGTCGTGGGCGTGAAGCCCGTCTCTCTGCCGGAGCTGGTGGAAGAAGCGGTCTCCTGCATCAAGCAATTATGCGGGGAAGTATGATGGGGACATGCTTGCGCGGAATTTCCATTTAGTGAGGATTATGTGCGTCGAGGTTCCATTTTATGGTGATTCTGTGCGTCAAGATTCCATTTTATGGGGATTATGCGCGTCAGGATTTCGTTTAATAGGGATTTGCTTCATGGCGATTACACTTAATGGAAATACAGTGGAACTTTAAGACTCCCCCATATATTCTAAGTGGATTTCATACAGTTAGATTTCTATATTCGGGAGAAATATGAACACTAAATGGAAAACCTACAGCTAGTTTGCGCAAAAAGAGCCTTTTCGCCCAAAGTTGCCCATTTTAACTGTAGTTTATCCAGTTAGTTTGATCATTTTCGCCCATTCGCTTGAATCT
>NZ_JBHTIU010000098.1:0-88323 GCF_042677205.1 Paenibacillus residui | reverse complement strand
TTGTCAAAGATGAAATCGTGCGAAAGAGCGAGAAAAACGGGGAAAACATTAATTTATTGAGGGAGGTGAAATGAGTGAAGAAATGGTTTATGGCCATGACGATTGCCGTCCTGGTTATCAGCTTGTTCGGGGCTACGGCAAGTGCTGCCAGTCTTCCTCCTACGTTTGTAAGCGTGGTGCTGGACGGCAAGAAAATATGGTTTCCCGATGCCCAAGCTTATGTTGATGAGAACCAGCGGACATTAGTGCCGGTTCGCTTTGTCGCAGAGTCGCTCGGTGCCAAGGTTGGCTGGGAAGCTCAGAGCCAATCGGTGCCGATTGAACGGGACGGCCAGCAGATTCGACTTCAAATCGGTTCAAATATTGCGCTTGTCAATGGACAAGAGGTCGCTTTAGATACGCAAGTGGTAACCAAGGACGGCCGGACGTATGTGCCGTTGCGTTTTGTCAGCGAGGTGCTGGGCGCAGAGGTGGAATGGGACGGCAGTACGTCAACGGTGACAATTCACACGAAGGACATCTCTGAGAGCGACACGGATAAATGGGGTCGCTTGCTCCGCACGACGGATCTTCCGAAAAATGCGGCGGACTATCCCTACATTTTGGCCGATGTTCCCAATGAGATGTACGAGATGGCGTACCCCCACTCCCGTCCTTCAGAAAGCAAAGTGTCTTCCGAACTGTACGCGACCATCCCCGAATACAACAAGCAGAACGTGGACATCTGGATGGGACACTTAAAAACGTTTGGCGCTTTGTTGTTAAATGTAGATTACCGCACGATTGATGATACGTGGGCGCAGGCCATGTTTGCAACGAAGATGCAAAACTCCAATGCGGAATTGAGATACATTCGTGAATATGTGGATTGGGTGAAAGAAAATCAAATTCATATTATGGGCTACCTGGAACCGGAGCCGTCCATGATTTTTTATGACGGGTTTGGAGCGGATTATATTCGCGTCAAGTTTCGGGTTCAATTCCTCTCGTTTAAACATCATGAACGGTTGATTTATGATAACTGGTTTCCGCAGGAAGCAGACTTTGAGAAGAATGTGTGGTATGAAGGGTACGCCGACATCAAAATGGCCACCAATGTCGGCGGCAATTGGGGAAGCACGTTGAAAGTCTCGCCAACGGCCAGCTTGTTTTTCAACCACACGATTTCAAAGGTGGAATGATCGGTGGACAATAGAAAACTTTATCAACGAGTACTGTGCATGCTGCTGGCATGCACTTTTTTTATGCCGTTTTTCGTCGTTCAACAAGCGGCGGCAGCTCTCCCGCAAGTGATTATCCGTGACGGCAAGATTCAATTCGAAATTACCAGCACGGCGGCGAGCACTTCGATTCGCTATCGGACGGTGGGCTGGGTGGTGACCCGGGAGCAAGTTTGCAGCACAACATCACCCAAACAATGCGCTGACCCGCGCAGCAGGCCGCATGCGCTATTTATGAATCAGGAAGTACGACAAATCGGGCAGCATCCCGATCCTCCTGTACCGGGGCAACCGTTGACATCATACTACGAAATCCCCGAAGAAATCGTGACGCAGCGTCTCTGGCAAGCAGGGATGGAGGGCATTCAGAACAATGACGATCTTTACTTTTATGCTGTGATGGTATCGGTCAATGCGGACGGTTCGGTGCGGAAAGGTCCGTTTTATACGTTGTCCGGGATCAAACAAGCGGAAGACTGGAGATTTCCAGACGATCTGGATGACTACTTTGGTTTGCATATTCCTTACCGCAGTGCGGAATTCCCAGTGGACGTTATCGCTAAAACAGTAGACGGACGGGTGATTGACCGACCGGATGTGACATTTGAAAAAGGAAAGTTCGAGATCGGGGAAACGATCAATCATGAATTTCCGGCGGTGATCGAAGACAATGGAAAAACGTATGCCATCGCTCGCTCCTATATATCACCGAAGCAAGACCCTTCGCGAAAATCTTGGGTGCAGGAAAACCCGGCAACGAACGAAAAAGTGCGCATTCGCAGCTTTACCGTCGCGCTGGGCGGAACGAATCTGATCGCCGAATACCATGAGGAAAATACGGTGAAGGCGATTTATATGACAGAAGGCGGCCAAGTCCTGAAAGAGGTGGATAAAGGCGAACATGCGACCGGAGATGAAGTGAATCACACGTTTGAAGCCACGCTCACCAAAGACGGGCAGACGTATGAAATCATCCGGTCTTATATCACGAACAACAACAAACCCGACGAGAAATTATTTATTCAGGAAAAAGGAGATAGCAAGTTGCTGGATCGGTCCATCTTTGTCGGTTCTGGAGGCTCCAATTTTATCGGGGTATACAAAGGGGGAAATGGCGATACGGATGACGAAACAGAGCCTGGAGCTGTCAAGGAAAACGAAGTGATGAATCCCGATGCTTCGGCTGTGATCCGGGCGGATACTCGCGGTGCGGAACGCTTCGACGTGCTTCAAGGCATCCCGACATCGGAGAGTCTCTATGTTCAAGCGAATGCCAAAGCATATCTGTACCGAAACAAATTTACGGAAATCAAAGGGACGAAGACGTACCCGATTACCGTTAGTCGAACGTACACGCTGCGCTGGACGGAATACGTTTCCGGTCCCCCGGACAGCGAAGGCAATCCGACCAGAGTGCCTGTTTCACGCTCGGATACGCAAACCGTAACGAAAAGCTATACCGTGGAGCGCAAGTACAGCTACTGGCTCATTGATCGTCTGGAGGTATACGGCTTACAAAAAGCAGAGGTTTCCAACTACGCGTTACCCAGCGGGCAAGTTACCTTGCAGCCGAACGGCTACGCGCAGCCGAGGGTCTCGGTTTCTCACGACACTTCCCGTGAGGCCCACATCACCGATCCTGTCTATCAAAATGTATCGTTGCCTGGGCAGACAATTCAAGGAGGTTTCAGTCGCCCGTCCGTTCCTAATGAGGATTGGACCAACGAAGCGGAACAGGCTGTCGGAAAAATCAAAGTGAAAAATGACTCACTGATCTTTAACGGGCAAACGATTATGGACAACCGGATCACGGAAGAAACCGCCCCGACCCCAAGGGAGATACCGACTCCGCCCGAGATCGGACAAAAAGTTCTGTATAGCAGCGGTTTGATGATCGATGCCAGCAAACCCAACAAGGCCGATCAACCAAGCTCCGGCACGATCTTCTTTACGCTCATCGAAGGAATTGGGGGCGGTCAGAACCAAAGCTATCCCATTGATGGCATTAATCCGGTGACGGTGCATACGCCGGTCGTCAATCAGGCTTCTGTATCTGACGATCAGGCGCATAATCAAAAAACGCAGCCGACCGCAGGGAGAGCCGCGCTTATTCTGGATCGTCCATTTACGGTCGCCATCCCAACCAGTGGAGCGCATCGGGATATAAAGGGTTACGGCAATCGCGACTATGGCAAGTATATGCGCGACAAGCAAGTATGGTTTCCGTTTGACGTGTACAAAGCGGATCGGAAAACGCTGATCCCGAAAGAAACATGGACGTCGATCCCGGTCGGTCAGGTGCAGACAACGTTTTATTTACCTGTTTGGGTGGACGAGGGCAATTACGATGTACTATTCCGAACCATTGCTGAAAACAGTCCTCCCTCCTTTACGTCACAAATGAACGCCAACTTAGACTTGACGCACCATGTGGCCACACAGGTTGTGCCGGTTGAAGTGATCGGCCGTGTCTATGATTTCCGCATCACAGACATTGCCGACTTTAATTGGGAGACCGTATTTCGCAGAGAACGAGGAAGTGCAACGCCGACTGGCAACGCTTATTGGGTGGGTACGAAGGGCATCGACGGCGCAGCACGGGGTAATCAGCCTCCTTACGTGTTGCCGATTCGACCGGGGAGCCATCCGGATGCCGGTAAGAAAAACGTGGCTGTCAAAACGGGCTACCATATTAAATTTGAATTGAAGAGTATGGGCAATATGTTCGGTTCGGACGACGGGATCAAGATTACGCCAACCTTTTACTTTGTCGACAGCAAGGGCAAGAACCGGCAAGAGGTGGACTTGTACTATCATTCGGGGAATAAACGTTTTATTCGCATCGGCTCCAGTGCAGATGTGGAGCGGCGTCATGTGACGCTGGACACCCGCTTGCGCAATATGTCCCAGCAGGAACTGACGAACACGGCATCTTCCCTTTGGTCGCTGAACGGTGCGTCTGTCAACCGGCAAACGTTTATTCAGCAGTTTTTGAAAGATGCACAACAGCCCGTTTACGTGGGCGGATATGATGTCATGTTGCTCCCGCCACGGCTTCGGACATTTATCGGCAGTATGGAAGTTCCTTCCGGCATCGACGTTTCGCGTGCTCATGCGTCAGTGCAGCGCTGGGTCGGCGAATACAGTCTACCTGCCGCACCGTATGTCGTCCCCAAAGGATTCAACTTGGCCGAGTACGGACGCACCAATCGGCTGGACGATAAGTCGCCTATTTTTTTGCGGGACGGGTACATCATTGTCAATTTCAACATCGAAACGATTTGCAATCAGAATGTGAATCAACCGCATTTGCAGTATATCCACGCGCCGCTCAGCAATCAATGGCGACGGGAAGGGTTTCAGCATCGCTTTGTCGATCCGTATGGAGCCACGTTTAGATTACAGGACGGTGATGTGGTCTTTTATCATGCCAACCTGTCTTCTTATGATGACTTTGGAACAGGAGGTACCCATTAAATTCACCAGCCGGGAGGAAGAAAAAACGGAACAGCAACGTTAGCGGAAACGGAGGTTCGGGGATGTTTGGCGAACTTCAACCGATAGCACCGGAAGAGACAGCTTACTTCTATTATTCAGTAACCGCGACTCAAAGCAAGGAACTCAGCTATATCGGTCATTTGCGAGGAGATTTCGGCACTGATGACGATCAGTTTTGGATGTCATGGTCGGATCATGCCGGGGAACGGAGGACGCTTGCCTTTCGCCAGGAACTGGCGGCACTTGTGCAGCATTTGCAATGGCAAGGACTTTTGCTCAATTTGAATGAGATGCGAGCCTATTGCAGGCGGCACCCGGAAGCACGTATCCCCGGCGCATGGCATTCCGATGTTTGTGGTTTCTGTTTACAAACCACTCACTATCGCTATTATATTCGCTGCTTCCCTCATCTTGGCGATTACAGCTTCTATATCTACTGCTACCGCAAGAATCACTTGCTTGGCCGATCTGTTCAGCAGAACCAGAACGGCACGGTAAGCCGTGTCAAGGAGGATATATCATGAATGATCTGGCACGCTACAAGCTGATCGCGGCAGCAGCCGTACCGCCTGCTGCAAAGCTGTTGTACGGCTATTGCTGGATAGGGCGGGCGACACAAGTCGGTCTACCTGTCCAGTACAAAAATGGCAATCGATGTAGGTTTTTCTCCTTCGACGGTATGTCGAAACTTGCACCGTTTGCAGAGTAAGGGCTTGATTCGGATCATGACCCGCTATTCGGAGGAGGGGATTCAACTGGCCAATCAGATTACGATCTTATGAAAGGAGAAAGGTACCGTTGACCTCGAAAATACAGCATATCGTTGATTTGTCCGTTCATGCCGCCCGCACGGTTGTGGAACATCCCGACCGTTGGGCGGATTTTTTATCGACAGCGGCGTGGAACTACAAGTATCCGTTTCAAGATCAGTTATTAATCTATGCACAGCGGCCCGATGCTACAGCTTGCGCATCCATCGACGTCTGGAACAAGCGGCTCAACCGTTGGGTCAAACGCGGGGCGAAAGGTATCGCACTTATCGAAGACCGGGGCAACCATTTTGGGTTACGGCATGTGTTTGATATCTCGGACACGCAAAGCCGAGATCCTCGACCGGTCTCGCTTTGGCGCATGGAGCCGGGCGATATAGCGGTCGTTACGGAAACGTTGAACAATGCGTTTGGCGAGCAGGAACCGGATGCGGCATGGCCGAATGCGCTGCTGAGCGCAGCCCGGAACGCGGTGGATGACAACAGTTCGGATTATGTGGATTTGCTTGTTCGAGAGCTTGAGGGCAGTCTGCTTGAAGAACTGGAACGCCAACCTGTGGAAGTGCTATTCCGTCAGATTGCGTATCATTCCGTTGCCTATATGGCACTAACCCGCTGTGGTATGAACGCCTCTCACTATATTGGACGGGAGGACCTTTCAGGCATCGGGAATTTCAATACACTGCCCGCTCTTTCGCAGCTTGGAGCAGCGATCAGCGATATCGCGGAGATGATGCTGCGGGAAATCGAATCGACGATACGGGTGCAGCGGCGTGTAGAACGTCAGACTTCACAGGCTAGAGACGTTCGCACCGTTGCAAGAGAAACGGCCTTGACACAAAATGAAGCTAAACGATTGCCAGAAAGGACGGATGAACATGGAAGTGACTTACACCCGTCAAGGGGACTATCTGCTGCCCGACCTGACACTGACCGAGGATCATCAACTGATCGGCAAGTATGGGATGTTGCGCAAAAACTACCTGAAAACCGAGAAGAAAGGCACATACGCCAGCCTGCTGCTCTCGGGCGAACTGCACCAGCATCTGACGGAAATCGATCGGTCGGCGCGGACGCAGCTCGAACAGTCGATGAACGAACTGCTCCGTCTGCACCCGGCCCCGGACAAAGAAAGCGATCCGCTGGGCTGGACGGGTTACATGAACAGCCTGAAGCAACAGGTGGAGGAGACCATTCTGACGGAACTGATTTACAACTAAAATGGTATGATCGAAAAACGGAAGATCGGAGTCTTCCGTTTTTTCATGACCATCATGCCATCAACGATCTACTGCGCACCGCTCCTTTACTGAAAAGCAAGTCGGAAATCGAGGCTTTCTTCGCCGCACATGAAAATGAAGGGGAGCGGGCGTTGTATGTGCGTAGCCTGTTTGCGCCGGGTCAGTCCGAGCTTACGCTGGACGAAGACCTTCTCATCGGGTATGAACCGTATCGCAATGTGCTCCATCTTTGGACGGGTCCGGCAACCGAACCAACCGCACAAAGTTTTTATGATTGGGAAGTGATCGTCGGCCATATCAACAGTATGATAGTACTTAACGAATTTGACCCGGCACGAAAGACGGAGCCATCGGTTCAGCAGCAAACCTTATTTATGGAACAGGCGGAGGCGGATACAGCCTCCGCTTTTGTCTGGCCGCAGGCGGTGATCGATGCGATTCTCCAACAAGGAAGCGGCTTTGCCAACAGTAAATATCGCATTGCTCTCCATTTTCAGCAATCGTTATCGGAGAAAGAAAACGCCGAATTTTTGAAACGGGAATATGGCACGGGCGGGCGCGCCCCTGTACTGATCGGCACGGATATTTATGAGCACCATGATAGCAAAGGCATCACGTTGACCCGACGTTCAATGACGGATCAAGAGCAAAAGCTAGTGTTGCCTTGGATGAAGGTACAGAAGCGGATCGGCGAGTTGCTGGCGGCGGGACGTTATCTGAATCGTTTGGAAACGGAACGACTTCCTGCATTTGCCGAGCAACAGGAGGAGCGCCGCAGGCAGATGGCCGAAGAAGCGTCTGCTCGCGAACGGTTGGAACAAGAACAGCCGTCCTCCTCACAGCAGTCGGAGACGATGGAGCGGAAGCAGGCGCGTTATGCCTATTCGCCCGGCGATAGGGTCTTTTTTGGCGCGGACGAATATGAGATTTTGCTGGTGGAAAACGGTAACGTGATGTTGCGGGATGTTCATTTTCCGCTTTTTACCAAGGAACTGGAACGCCGAGATTTTGAACGCATCCTGCGTGAAAATCCGCTTAATGATCATCTGCTAACTGATGAACAAGGAGTGGAAACCGAAGCGGAGGAACATGCCGGAAAAGAAATAGAGCCGGAGCTTTCGGATGGAGATGAGCCGAAGTCTGCCTCGGCATCCCTTCAGTTAACCGAACAAGTATCGGATGAGGCGCATAATGAGGAAGCACCCTCTGCTCCTTCCGCTGTCGAGGATGTACGGTCTGTTGCACCGCAAACGACTGCGGTGAATTACCGTATCACCGATGACCAGTTAGGGCATGGCGGAGCCAAGGTTAAGTATGGTTTTAATGTAGCCGCGATTCGCTTGCTCAAACAATTGGAGCTAGAAGGCCGCCAGGCAACTGCGGATGAACAGGTCGTTCTCGCCCGCTATGTCGGATGGGGCGGAATCCCACAAGTATTTGACGAAGCGAACGCGCAATGGACGGCCGAATATGCCGAACTGCAATCGTTGCTGGAACCGGATGAGTATGCGTCCGCTCGCGCATCAACGCTGAACGCTCACTATACGTCTCCAGTTGTCATTAAAGCAATCTATGGTTGTCTGGAAAGGATGGGCTTTCGCAACGGCAATATTTTAGAGCCGTCCTGCGGGATCGGCAATTTCTTCGGGTTAGTTCCGGAGTCGTTTCAAGACTCGCAGCTATTTGGTGTAGAACTGGACAGCATCACAGGTCGCATCGCCAAGCAGCTTTACCCGCAGGCGACGATTGCGATCAGCGGGTATGAGGAAACCGCTTTGCCGGACAGTTTTTTTGATTTGGCCATAGGGAATGTTCCTTTCGGAGGGTATGGTGTGGCGGATACACGCTATGACAAGCACAAGTTTCTCATTCACGATTATTTCTTTGCGAAAACATTGGACAAAGTGCGTCCGGGCGGCATTATTGCCTTTATTACGTCCAAAGGAACGATGGATAAACAGAACCCGGCTGTCCGCAAGTATATTGCGGAACGGGCAGAATTGCTGGGCGCGGTTCGTTTGCCGAACAACGCTTTTCAGTCCAACGCCGGAACGGAAGTGACGGCGGATATTTTGTTTCTGCAGAAGCGCGACCGAATGGTGACTGTCACCGAACAAAGTGTGGAATGGATTGGCTTGGCAGAGACAGCCGAAGGCGTGCCGATCAATGCGTACTTTGCTGCGCATCCTGACATGGTGCTTGGGACGATGGCGTTTGATGACCGGATGTATGGCAATAGACAGGAGACGACTTGCAACCCGTACTTGGATGCTAATTTAAGCGAACTGCTGGGAGAAGCACTGACCAATATCCATGCCGATTGGGTGGAGTTTGAGAGGGAAGTAATGCCGGATGACGAAGACACGTCCCTCCCGGCCGATCCGACCGTGCGCAATTTCAGTTATACCCTTGTGGACGGCCAACTGTATTACCGCGAAAACAGCCGGATGCACCGAGTGGACACGTCGGCCACGGCCGCCGGGCGAATCAAAGGTATGATCCGATTGCGGGATACGGTGCGCGAACTGATCGAATACCAGACGGAAGATTATAGCGACGAAGAGATCCGGGAACAGCAGCGGAAATTGAATGCGCAGTATGATCGTTTTACCGCCCAATACGGTCTGATCAACAGCCGCGCCAACAGCCTGGCATTCGCCGACGATAGCGCCTATTTTTTACTTTGTTCATTGGAAGTGCTCGACGAGGAAGGGAAGCTGCTACGCAAAGCCGATATGTTCACGAAGCGTACGATTCGGCAGCGCACGACCGTTCGGCATGTGGAAACGGCAGAGGAAGCGCTGGGCGTCTCCATTGGAGAAAAAGCACGTGTCGATCTCCCCTATATGCAAGAATTGACCGGCATGACAACGGAACAGCTTGTTCAGGAGTTGCGCGGCGTGATCTTCCCCAACCCGGAAAGACTGGATGAGAAAGGACAGCCGGTTTTTGAAACGGCGGACGCTTATTTGTCTGGCAACGTTCGTGACAAACTTCTGATTGCACGGCGTGCCGCCGAAGTGGATGCAGAGCGGTATGGCGAAAATGTCAAAGCATTAGAAGCGGTGCAGCCGAAAGATTTGGATGCTTCCGAGATTGATGTGCGGTTAGGAGCGACGTGGCTTCCTCCGGAAGTGATCCGGGAGTTTATATTCGAACTGGTGGACACGCCATACATGTTCCGGCAGTCTATCGACGTCTTGTATTCCGAATATACAGCTGCCTGGAATGTCCGAGGGAAAAGCAATGACCGCAGCAACAACATTAAAGCCAACGTGACCTTCGGAACGAATCGTGTGAATGCGTATAAGATTTTGGAAGATACCTTAAATTTGCGAGATGTGCGCATTTTCGATACCGTGCTGGAGAATGGCGTGGAAAAGCGCGTTTTGAACAAGCAAGAGACCGCAATTGCCCAACAAAAGCAGGAGATGCTGAAAGAAGCGTTCCGCGATTGGATTTGGAAAGACCCGCAGAGGCGGGAACGATTAATGCGTTTGTACAATGATCGTTTCAATGCGATCCGCCCGCGCGAGTACGATGGCAGTCATATTCGGTTTACGGGAATGAATCCGGAAATCCGGCTGCGCCAACATCAAGTCAATGCGGTTGCCCGGGCGCTGTATGGAGGCAATTCCCTTTTTGCTCATTGTGTAGGCGCAGGCAAAACGTTTGCCATGACCGCTGCGGCCATGGAAAGCAAGCATCTTGGCTTATGCAGCAAAAGCATGTTCGTTGTTCCTAATCATTTGACGGAGCAGTGGGCAGCGGAGTTTTTGCAGCTCTATCCATCGGCCAATATTCTGGTAGCGACCAAGAAGGACTTTGAAACAAAGAACCGGAAGAAGTTTTGCGCGCGGATTGCCACCGGCGACTATGACGCGATCATCATCGGACATTCGCAGTTTGAGAAAATTCCCATATCGATGGAGCGCCAACGTCAACAACTGGAGGAACAAATTTACGAGATCACAAGCGGCATTCGCGAGCTGAAGGAGGCCAAGGGCGAACGGTACGCGATCAAGCAACTGGAGAAGACGAGGAAGACGCTGCAAACCAAGCTGGCAAAGCTGAACGATACCAGCCGCAAGGATGATGTGGTCACCTTCGAGGAGCTGGGAGTGGATCGGCTATTCGT
The DNA here is from genome assembly GCF_042677205.1 of Paenibacillus residui. NCBI lineage: Bacteria > Bacillati > Bacillota > Bacilli > Caryophanales > Paenibacillaceae > Paenibacillus > Paenibacillus residui. Next base: position 77,456 of record NZ_JBHTIU010000098.1, on the reverse strand, counting down.
GGACGAGGCCGATTCGTACAAAAACCTGTTTCTTTACACGAAAATGCGCAATGTGGCCGGACTGTCGCAAACCGAAGCGCAGAAGTCGTCGGACATGTTTGCCAAATGCCGCTATCTGGACGAACTGACCGGAGGCCGGGGTATCATCTTTGCGACGGGTACGCCGATCTCCAATTCCATTACGGAAATGTATACGATGCAGCGCTACTTGCAATATGAGCGGCTGCGAAAGCAAGGATTGCAACATTTTGATTCCTGGGCTTCGACGTTTGGCGAGACGGTCACGGCGATTGAACTGGCACCGGAAGGTGTAAGCTGTGGTGGAGGGTAAAACCCAAATCTAGCTGATGGTCAACTCATTTGTGGCGAAATGAATTTTGGCTAAATGAAGGACATAGATTTTGCAAGTGTACCGATAAATGCTGGAAGCTTGCGAAGAAATATACCAATACGAGAATAACTCTTATCATACAGGCTGAAAAGAAGATTGCCAATGGCGCAGGCGTGGCGATCTGTCTTGTTCAGCCTTTTTTGTGTGCCTTTTAAGCTCTGAAATGGCGCTGTAGGCTGCGCTAAGCGCATGCAGCGTATTAGGAATGAAAGGAGCCGTTACATGACCGAATATCAAAATCCGGATGCTGTGTCGCCGAAACCCGATTTACCCGTCGCCGCGCGCAGGTTATCCTGCAAAATTGGCTCAACGACCTACGATGTGACGATTCATTTCAGTAAGACTAGCAAGGAAAACATGAATGACAAGATACTGCGTCTTGTCCGCAACGATTTGCAACGCCGCCTGACGGAATAAACGGCACAATGGAGGCGGCAACTGAATGCATGATAAAATGACACCAGCCACAAATGAGTTGACTGTCTGAAAGGAGCTATTATGCTTAGACAGTCAAATGAGAAAATCACCGCCCTGTACGAACGCCTTTCGAGAGATGACGAATTACAGGGAGACAGCAACAGCATAGTCAATCAGAAGAAGATGTTGGAGGATTACGCAAGGAATAACGGCTTCAAGAAACTTGTTCACTTCACAGACGACGGCTATTCAGGCACGAACTTTGAAAGACCTGGCTGGAAACAGCTCATGGCAGAAGTTGAGCAGGGAAAAGTCGGCGCAATCATCGTCAAGGACATGTCGCGAGTCGGGCGTGATTATTTGCGCGTTGGCATGTACACGGAGGAATTTTTCAAAAGCGGCATACGCTTTATCGCAGTCAATGACAATGTGGACAGCGACAACGGGGACAACGACTTTACCCCCTTTCGCAACATCATGAATGAATGGACGGCGCGGGACACCAGCCGTAAAATCCGGGCGGTTTTCCGGGCTAGGGCTATGGAGGGCAAGCGCATATCGCCATCAACGCCTTATGGCTATCTGCGCGATCCGCAGGACAAGCAAAAATGGATTGTGGACGTGGAAGCTGCGGAGGTTGTGCAGCGCATTTTCCGACTTGTAATCGAAGGGTATGGCGTCTACCAAATCTCTGATATATTGACTGCTGACAGGGTGCTTATTCCTTCCGCTCATTGGGAACGCATCGGGGCAGATAATCAAAGGCACAAGCATTATCAAGACCCGTACCGTTGGCGCGGCGGCGTGGTGGCCAAAATCCTTGAACGCATGGAATACATGGGCCATACCGTAGCTTTCAAGACTCATACCGTATCCTACAAAGACAAACGATCCAAGGCGACAGCGCCGGAAGAACGGGTAATCTTTGAAAATACGCATGAACCCATCATCGACCCGGAAACGTGGCACAATGCCCAGCGGCTGCGTCGAACGGTGCGTAAGCCTGATAAGAAAGGAAAGCCAAGCAGGCTGACAGGGCTTCTTTATTGCGCCGATTGCGGCGCGAAAATGACCCATGACCGGTCCCATGACAAGCGACCGGGTAGAAGCTCCAAGAACGAATACTATTGCTCCAGCTACCGCTCCCAAACCCGTAGTTGCTCGATGCATTATATCCGCGTTCCAGTTGTCGAGACGCTGATTCTAAATGCGCTTCGGGAGGTTAGCTCTTTTGCAAGGACAAACAAGCAAGAATTTATTCGTATGGTTACGGATAGTACCTCCGAGCGGCAGGATAAAACGGCAAAGCAACAACGGAGGAAGCTGATCGCTTACCGGAAGCGGAGTAATGAGCTTGATAATATCATTCGTAAGCTGTACGAAGACAATTTGAGCGGAAAGCTATCGGACAAGCGTTTCGAGAAGCTATCCAGCGATTATGAACGAGAGCAGGAAGAACTAGAGCAGACTATCGAGCGCTTACAGAGCGAGATTGACAACATGGAGAAGCAGACGGTCAATGCAGATCGATTCCTCGACTTGGTTGATCGTTACACCGATTTTGAGGAACTTACTACGCCAATACTGAATGAATTTGTGGAAAAGGTAGTTGTTCACGAAAGGGCTAGAAGCAACCGCTACACGACCACGCAAAAGGTGGATATTTATTTTAACTTTGTGGGGCTAGTGGAGTTACCGGGAGAAAAAAATAACGTCTTCCCTGTTAGCAGTACCCTGCAAAAAAACGTTTCAAAAAAGGCCATGAAAGCTTATGCGCCTCTTAAGCAGTATTTGGAACAGCAGAGTGCCGTCTCGCTTCAATTGACCATTTCTGAAATTGAGAGGGTCATTGGGAGAAGACTGACGGCGACTGCGTACAATTACAGGACGTACTGGTATCCGCGGAAGAATCGTCCATTAGCCAACATCATCTATAATGCCGGCTACGACGTTGAAAAGCTGGATTTGGTGCGTCAGGTTATTCTGTTAAAAAGAGCAGAAACTGACGTAAAGCAGTTTATAAGCTGATTAGGATGATACTTCGGATGGGACGCGCCTAGCGGGGGATAAGGAACGTTGGGGAAGCGTTCACACAATTTTAAATGCCATAGTTAATCCTGTTCTCGAATACGCCCGTAAGGTTTGGGGTTATCGGTCAGCCCTAAAAAATAATCGACACTTACTTTATGGAACTTTGAAAGTTTTATTAAAACAGATGTTGGAATATCCAAATCACCGCTTTCGTAGCGGGAATATGTGGCTTGAGTAATATTTAAGTGTTCCGCCATTTGTTGTTGTGTAATGTCTTTATCTTCTCGTAAATCCCTTACCTTTCTGTACATGTCTATCACCCAAACCAATACTACTTTATGCGGTTTTGGTATATTGACATTTATGCGATATTCGTATAATTTTGGTTCTATGGTATATTTGTAGGAAAATGGAACTACTGGGGTGATGGAATGTTTTATTTCACGTGGCTAGAAATGCCTACATGGGCGAGAGTGATTTACTTAATAGCGGGTATTTTGTCATGGGTTATCTGTTTTATACTTGAAGCAAAATATCGACGGGAATTAAAAAAATGCCGGGAAAGCGCTCCCGACACCAAAACATATTTTCATTAAAGGTCGTCAAAACAGTTATCGTCCAATACCTTTCCTCGTAAAAGGTGCGGCATATTTTCGCGGACAAAAAGCTGGGAGATATATTCCTAGCTTTTTGTGTTACTTTACATTCTAAAATGGCATTAATAGACGATCCAATTGATAGATTTTTATTTCAACAACAATATTTTCGAAAAGCGCATTTCTGAAAGATAATCACGCTTCAGATTGATGTTCGCAACGCGAGATGGTTGTCTCGCGTTGCAGCAAGCACTGAATCTGGTCTCCCAAATTTGCTTGTTGAGGGCTGCACCCCCAATCCCCCAATTTCACACTGCCGCAGCGGTGGCGGAGCATGGTAGCTTTGTCTGTAAAGTGTCATGGGATTACAATGTGATTGATTTCATTGCTATACGAATCAACAGGAGGTGATGATAGAAATGAACCATATGTCAGAAATCCTTGAGAGGGCCCACATTCAGTGTATTCGTGAATATTTGCTACGTGGCGCGGCAGGCACCGACATCAATCCGAAGAGCCACAAGGAACGGATTGACGAAGTGCATAATTCTGCCATGGAGCTTATAGAGCAAAAGTTCCCCAATATGGATGAACACGAGGAAGTAACCAAAAAGGTTTATAACTATGCGGGCACCTGCGAAGATGTGTATATGGAAATTGGACTGCAATGCGGTTTTATACTGGCGGTGCAGTTACTCGGTAATACGCAAACAAAATAGGAAACCGATGGAATCATATCGTGAAGGACTGCCATAAGTGGCGGTCTTTTTTCTTTTGAGGCGATACTGGCGCTGGAACGGCAAGTCGACACGTTTTGGCGCTTTTTATTTAGAGCCCCCCCTGCTCGTTATTGACGGGAAGAAGCGGTTTCTGTTCGAATCAGGTACCGTTCATCATGAACCACGTTCAGCTAACGGGACCAAATGCCGGCGGGAAAACGGAGGGGTATTAGGGGCGCTGCCCCTAACAAGCGAATTTGGATATCCAAATTCAGTGCTTGCTACAACACAAGACAGTGGTCTCAAGGTAGAACTCAAGAACTCGCCGAAGAAGAAGGAGTGGAACGGATGAAAGAAAACGTTACAGCAATTCCCATAGACCAGTTGTATTCTTTTCACGAAAATCCCTATAAAGTGGCGGACAATGAGGAACTGCAAGCCTTGTCCGAAAGTATAAAGATGTACGGAGTTATTTCGCCGCTGGTAGTACGCCAAAGAACCGAGGGGGGCTATGAAATTATATCAGGTCATCGCCGGAAGGCAGCCTGTGAAAAGGCGGGGATTGATATAGTTCCTGCCTTTGTTCGTGAAATGGACCGATACGCCGCCATTATTGCCTTGGTGGACAGTAACCTCCATCGTGAGCATGTGTTGCCGTCCGAAAAAGCCTTTGCCTACAAAATGAAACTGGAAGCCATCAAAGCGCAGAGACAACGTAATGATTTAGTCGAATCTGCAACTTCTGACCGAATCGGACACAAGTCGCGCGAATGTGTGGCTCATGATGTTGGGACAAGTGCAACGCAAGTACAGCGCTTTGTTCGGCTGACCAAGTTGATACCGCCCATTCTCGATATGGTGGACAATGGAAAAATAGCTTTTAGCCCTGCCGTCGAATTGTCTTACTTAACCGAGCAAGAACAGACAGACTTGCTTGAAACGATGGAAAGTGAAGACCGCACACCGTCACTTTCGCAGGCACAGCGGATGAAAAAACTAAGTACTGATGGCCTACTCGATATGAACGTTATTTTCGATATCATGACGGAGGAAAAAGCCAATCAGAAAGAGCAAATCAAGTTGAAAAAGGAAAGCATCAAGGACTTCTTTCCAAAGGGCTACACGGCACAGCAGATGGAAAAGACCATACTGAAATTATTGGAAGAATGGCGGAAAAAGCGGGAACGAAGCCGCCACGATGCGCGCTGATTTTTTCTCGGCCGGTAATAAAGGCATTAGATGACAATATGAAAGATCGTTTGAGTATATTTTATATTCGGTTGACGGCAGGAAAGAAAAAATTTAGTGGCACGAAATATCTGAATATCCCCCAGGTGGCTCCGGGCCAATTCAATAGACAGCATGATAAAAAAAACGTCCAATTTGATAAGCGTAACGTGATTATAGCCTAAAATAATTGAAAAAATAAATTTTGATGATATCCAGCTCTGTTACTGGTTAGGAATCATGGTACGGGAGGCCCTTCAGCATTGTGACGATTGTAAAAGACTATTTTTGATCGTGAGCAATATGCGACTTAATTGCTAATAGCTGGTATAATAAATGTGTAAAAAACAGATGTTTAGTGTAATCACTGATCTACCATTTTAGTAGGAGGAATCCCAACCATGATAAAAGAAAACAAAGTCTCGCAGTCCATTGAAAGTCTTGCAAAGGTGGTTAATATTGCGAAAGTAACGATTGGTCTACGGCTAAAGATTGCGGCTATTATCATTCTGAGCATCCTTGTTTCTTCTCCAATATCGGCCTATTTGAATACCATTGCCAATCGGGTTTTGACCGGGAATATTGGGATATATTTGACGGCCTCCATGAATCTCATCGTGACGACGTGTATCATACTGCTATTTGTCCAATTTTTTATTATTAAACCCCTAAAGACGGTGTTGACAGCTACCCAAGAAGTTTCTAAAGGGAATCTAAAGGTGCAAGTTTCCTATCGATCCAAAGATGAACTCGGACAGCTCTCCAGTTCTTTTAATCAAATGATTGAAAACCTACGAAATCTCATTGTCGATATGAATCATGCTTCGGATTTTGTCGCACAAGCCTCCGATCAATTATCCCATGTTTCCAAGTCGGTCGTGCAGTCATTTGACCCCATCGTCGAAAATGTAAACGGCATGGCTAAAGGAGCGGAAACACAGGTCGCCGTTTCTCAAGAAAGCAGCAGGGCATTAGAAGAAATGGCTGCTGGCGTGCAGAAAATCGCTGAAACCTCTTCTTTCGTATCAGAGTTGTCCTTAACGACACTTTCCGAAGCAGAAAAAGGTAACGAAGCGATCAATCGGGTGAAAGATCAAATGCAGGACATCAGTCAATCCGTCAACGATTCCGCCTCCATTATTTATAAAATGAGCGAGTTGTCAGAGAAAATAACAGGTATCACCAAGATGATTAGCGAAATTGCTTCTCAAACCAGTTTATTGGCCTTGAACGCCTCGATTGAAGCAGCCAGAGCGGGGGAAGACGGCAAAGGTTTTGCTGTTGTCGCGAATGAAGTTAAGAAATTGGCGAGTCAAACGGAAAATTCCGCAGCCCAAATCAGCGAGATCATTGGTCAAGTGGATCGAGTTTCTACCGACGCGGTACAATCCATGAAAAAGGGAGTACAAGAAGTCCAAAAGGGAATTGAAATTGCGATTTATTCAGGGGAAGCCTTTGAAAAGATACTGGATGCCGTCAAAAATGTTTCTGTACATATTGAGGAAGTTGCCGCAACTGCCGAACAAATGGCGGCAAGTTCCGAGGAAGTAAGCGCCAGCGTTACTGAACTATCCGGAATTGCAACAGGCACCTCCGATAAGGCGAATCATGCGGCAATATCTACTAAAGAACAATTAAAAGAAATGGACAGGATTTTAACATCAGCCGAATCTTTGGCTGAAATGGCGGCCCAATTGAAACAAACAGTTGGGAAATTTTCGATGGCTTAAGATTGGCCTTGCCTAGTCACAATGAAGGGCTTTATACAAATGCGATCAGTAAAAACCTCCTTGACAAACTGCACCGGAAGGAACGGGCTATCGGGCGAAAACCCGGTTTGCCCGTTTTTACAATTTGCCGGAACTGATGAATATGTTCAAGGAAGTGGCTGACATCCAGACGGCGGACATGCTCCAGCTTCCCGTACCGAAAGCCCATTTCCACAATGTTGCCGTGCCGCCAAGCGACTTCCAGCGGGAAATGGTCGCGGATCTCGCCCACCGTGCTGAGCGGGTGCGGGCGAAAGAAGTGGAGCCGCACGAGGACAACATGCTGACGATCACCAATGACGGACGCAAACTGGCGCTCGATCAGCGGCTGGCGAATCCCCTGCTTCCCGACGACGAAGGCAGCAAAGTCAGCGTCTGCGCGGACAATGTCTTCCGGTATTGGGCGGAACATCAGGAGCAGCGTTTGACCCAGTTGGTGTTCTGCGATTTGTCCATTCCGAAACAGGATGGTGCCTTCAATGTGTACGACGAGCTGCGGCGCAAGCTGATGGAGAAAGGTGTTCCTGCCGAGGAAATCGCGTACATTCACGATGCCAATACCGAGGTCAAGAAAAAGGAACTGTTCGCCAAAGTACGCAGCGGACAGGTTCGGATACTGCTTGGATCGACATTCAAAATGGGCGCGGGCACGAACGTGCAAACGAAGCTGATTGCCCTTCACGACCTCGACTGCCCTTGGCGTCCGCGGGACCTGGAGCAGCGCAGCGGGCGCATTATCCGGCAAGGCAACCAGAACAGCGAAGTGCATATTTTTCGCTATGTGACGGAGAACACGTTCGACGCGTACCTTTATCAGACACTGGAGAACAAGCAGCGCTTCATTTCGCAGATCATGACCAGCAAGTCGCCGGTCCGTTCCGCCGAGGATATCGACGAGACGGCGCTCTCCTATGCCGAAGTGAAGGCGCTGGCGACCGGCAACCCGTACATCAAAGAGAAAATGGACCTGGACATTCAGGTATCCAAATTGAAGCTGCTCAAAGCCAACCACTTGAGCCAGCGCTACGCACTGGAGGACCGCCTGCTCAAAATGCTGCCGCAGCAGATCAAATCCACCGAAGAACGAATTGCCGGCTATGAACAGGACGTTGCTTTGTATACACGATCTTTGGCATCCGAGGCGGATGGGGCAGATAAATTTCCCGGCATGACGATCAAAGATTACACCTACTCGGAGAGGGCGGCAGCGGGCGCGGCTTTGCTGGACGCTTGCAAAGGCATGACATCGCCCGATCCGCAGGAATTCGGCAGCTACCGGGGATTTTCCTTGTGGCTGTCCTTTGACAGCTTCCATAAGGAGTACAAGGTCACGCTTCGCGGCGCGCTCGGTCATACGGTGACGCTCGGAGCGGATGCAGGCGGCAACATAAGCCGCATCAACAATGCCTTGTCCGACTTGCCTGCAAAGCTGGAGCATGCCCGCGAGCAGCTTGCCACCTTGCGGCAGCAGATGGTCACGGCCAAAGAGCAAATCGAGGCTCCTTTCGAGAAGGAGCAGGAGCTGCAAATGAAAGCGGCGCGGCTTGCGGAGCTGAATGCCCTTCTGAACATGGACAAACGGGAAAACGAAGCCGTGGACAGCGTTCCGGACGAAGAACCGGAAGCGCCCGAACGGCGGGTGGTGGGCCGTGAGCGATAACGGCCTGACACCGTCGTTCCTCCCCCTGAAAGGGAACTTCATGCTGACCATTACGGAAAAGAACATGGTATCGGTGCGAGCATTTCACAGGTCGAAGATCGCTCACTTGTTAAAGTTATCAATCTCATGACGAATTGGACTCCGGTTTTGGGGTCCTTTTCTCGTTTCCGGAGGAATGAACATGTTGTATGCCAGCCCAAGCGGCGGATGCTTTTGTCCGATTTTGCCGCCTTTTGGTTACGGAACCGGCTTGATCGAGGAGGGAGAAACCGTGCCATCGTTGGAGTTGATATCCAAAGAGAAAAACGGATTTGGCGACACGTATTATTACATCCGCGACTCAAACGGGGTGACCAGTCAAGTTCATGAAGGCGATTTAGACGCATTCATGAAAAAGAAAGGCGTTACGAAGTTGAAGGAAGGCAGAGCTTATACGTACCCCAAAAAGAGGGGTAAGGCACGATGAACCATATACCCATCGGATGCTGCCTGGATTTCCAAAAGGAGCTGCGGCAATGAGCTATGTAAACAAGGAACAGATCGAACGTGCCAAAAGACTGGACCTGCTCACATATTTGCATATGCACGAGCCGGCAGAACTGGTCCGATGCTCCCGCAATGTCTACACCACCCGGACACACGACAGCTTGAAAATTTCCAACGGCAAATGGTACTGGTGGTCAAGGGGGATCGGCGGACGCTCGGCGCTGGACTATTTGATCAAAGTGCGGGGCATGTCTTTTCCCGATGCGGTGCTGCAAATGGAAGGCGTTCATCCAGGCAGCGCACCTGCATTTTCGCAATCTTTGCAACAACGCTCATCTCCAGCGCGGTTTGAGCTTCCCGAACCGAATCATACATCGCATCGCGTCATGGCCTATCTCAGCAAACGTGGTATCCACCGCACGTTGATCGACTACTGTCTCGAAACGGGGCGCTTGTATGAAAGCCGACGCTATCACAACGCGGTATTCGTCGGATTTGACCAGGAAGGGACGCCGCGCTATGCGGCGATACGCGGTACGACAAGCACCCGTTATATGGGGGAAGCCGTTGGCAGCGACAAGCGGTATTCGTTTTCCATTCCGGCCTCGAAAAACAGTACGGAACTGCATCTGTTTGAGAGCGCTATTGATCTCTTATCCTACTGTACACTGGAACATCTCGCCGGCCGGGATTGGCGGCAGGCGCATAAGCTGTCGCTGGCCGGAATATACAGGCCCAGGACAAATGGGGAGGACTCTACTCCTCCGTCTGCCCTAACGCATTACTTGAAGTGCTTTCCCCAAGTAAATCGACTTGTTCTGCACCTGGATAATGATGAGCCGGGGCGATTGGCGGCAGCCACGATACAGAGGCTCCTCTCCCCCACCCTTCTCATATCCGATGAGCCGCCTAAGTTCGGAAAGGATGTAAACAACGAATTGATGGAATTCCGACGAAGACGCGGTGAACCATCCCGATAGCGGTAGACGCTGAACGGTTGGTGTCTTTTCTTTTGGGTTACGGAAAATTTTCGCAGCATGTGGATAAGATGTGAATAGATTGAGGATAAGCGCAACCGCATTGATTGTATAGCATGTAATAGGTATAATAAAATCAATATACAGCTATGCAAGGAGTGACCAAGATGATTATCAAGCCTTCCGCCAGTATCCGGCAAAACTATAATGAAATCGCCGATCTATGCAAATCGTCCGGGGAACCGGTTTATCTGACCAAGAACGGTGAAGGCGATCTCGTCGTGATGGACATTGAGACGTTTTCCCGTCGCGAGAAGATGTTAAAGCTGCGCGAAGAACTGCTCGCTGTGCAAGAGGATCGTTTGGCGGGCCGTGCTGGTGTGACGCCGGATGAACTGGACGCTTACCTGGAGGGCATTATTGACGAGGTTCAGCATGGAAAAGATGCCCCGATATAAGATCGTCGTTTCCGATCGCGCCCGCCAAATGCTGGCGGTTCATGTGCGATTCCTTGCGGAAAAAAATCCGGATGCCGCGCGAAAAACGAAAAACGAATTGCTGCATGCGATACGTTCCTTGGCGCAAATGCCGGAACGTTATCCTTTTCTCGAAGCGGAATTTATCCCGTCAAACAAGTATCACAAAATGTTCGTAGATAAATGGTATCTGGTGTTGTATCAGATTCAGGATGAAATCGTGTATGTCGATTTCATTGTAGACTGCCGCCAGGATTACCGCTGGTTGGTGCGATAACAAAAAAGTTCTGCGGAAGACGCCCGAGCGGATCGGCGTCTTTTTTGTGTTTTTGGGGTTCCCTCTTTTTCCCGGCAGGTGCTTGAAGGCGACGCGAGACGAATGTCTCGTGTTGCAGCAAGCACTGAATTTGGATATCCAAATTCGCTTGTTAGTGGCACAGCCCCTAAGACCCCGTTCGCACGATGCAATTGTTTGATGCTCGATTTGATCCGCGGCGATGAGATTTTCTGTCGGAAGCTCATGTTCGGAAAGGGGTGATGCAAATGAGGAAACGACCAATCTCTTTTCTGGTTCGCTTAAATGAAAGCGAGCATGCTCGCCTTATGACAGAAGTGAAAAAAACGGGACTTTCTCGGGAAGCGTACATTCGGGCATTGATCAATGGGTATATTCCCAAACCGCTACCGCCCCTGGATTATTACGCGATGATGCGTGAACTGAACGCTATTGGGAATAACCTGAATCAACTCACTGTGAAGGCCCATACGACTGGACATCTGGAACGGGCTGCATTTCAGGTGGAAGCCGACCGCTTACGTCACGCAGTCCAGCAGATTCAACAGGCTGTAACCGAACCGGAACGAAGACCACCAGTGCATCCAAATGTGCATCCGCCGTAAGGGGGGGGGATTTCACGTGGCAACGACCGCAATCTGGGGGGTGACCGACAGGCTTAAGCGGGTGCTGGATTACGCCGCAAATCCTGACAAGACAGCAGAACGTAGCGAAGGTGGTTTGGAGCAGGTACTCGCTTATACACAGGCGGATGCCAAAACGGAGAAGCAACTATATGTCAGCGGTGTCAACTGCGATCCGTTAACGGCTTATGAGCAGATGCAGCGGACGAAGCGGCGGTTTTTTAAGACGGACGGCATTTTGGCCTTTCACGCCTATCAAGCGTTTGCGCCGGGGGAGACAACGCCGCAAATCGCTCATACCATCGGTGTTAAGTTAGCGCAGGAGTTGTGGGGGGAGCGCTTTGAAGTCGTCGTATCGACCCATTTGGATAAACAGCATGTGCACAATCACTTTGTGTTAAACTCGGTCTCCTTTGTGGATGGGAAACGGTATTACGACAACAAAGCTTCCTATGCTCTGCTGAGGCAGACATCCGACCGGCTTTGCCAGGAACATGCGCTATCGGTGATTGAGCATCCCGAACCGAGCAAAGCCAAGCATTATGGAGAATGGAAAGCGGAACGTGAGCGAAAGCCAACATGGAGAGGGCTAATCCGGCAGGACATCGATCAGGCTATTGCATCTTCCATGACGATGACACAGTTTTTTGCCCATTTACAAAAGCAAGGTTATGAGCTAAAAACGGCGGTTAAACATATGGCGATACGGCCGCCTGGAAAGACACGCTTTGTCCGTTTGCGCAGTCTAGGCGATGGCTATACCGAGGAAGCGATCAAGCAGCGAATATTGCGAAACCGAATACCTGAACGGGAAAGGCCATCCCATGTCCGCAGACGACGTGCCATGTGTAAGAGCCATGTTCGGTCTGGTCGCAAATTGCGCGGCTTGCAAGCTTTATATATCCGCTACTTGTTTGAAATGGGTGTGCTTCCTAGAAAACGAAAGCCTGTCAAAAAGCCATCCTTTAGACTTCGGGAGGATTTGAGACACTTGTCGGTATTGATGGAGCAAACCAAGCTGCTATGCAAGTATCGCCTCACCCATCAAGAGGAGCTTCTCGCTTTCCGTGACAGGTTGGAGGAACAGATCCAATCCCTGCACCTGAAGCGCAAGTCGTTGTACAACCGAATTCGCCGCTGCAAGGATGCTGGCCAGCGAGAACAATACAAAACGCAAATTGCTGTTTGTTCTAAACGGCTTGCCTCGCTTCGAAAGGAGGTGAAGCTGGTTCAAGGCATTTTGGAGCGATCAGGAGAATTACGAGAGACGTTAAACAGAAGTGGCGCACAGGATCGAAAGGAGGAAATTTTCGATGAGTACCGAAACGGAAGCCGCCAATCAGGTTGTCAACATGAGCTTGAAAAGCATCGAAGTCATGGCCAAGATTTCCGGCGAAGGCGCTAAGCATTTGGCGGTATATTTGTTTGCGGCCTTGCAAGGACAAAAACGAACAAAGGGCAGCATCCGGTTGGAGAGTTTGCTGCGCAGCGGGAAAGAATTAAAGGTATTTGCGGTCAAGAACGAAGACCTGGCAACCTTCTGCAAGGAAGCCAAGCGGTATGGCGTGTTGTACTGTGCTTTGCGCGACAAAAAGAACGTGGACGGGATGTGCGATGTGATGGTCCGGGCGGAGGATGCGTCCAAAATCAATCGGATCGTGGAGCGTTTCCACTTGGCCACTGTGGATACCGCCAAAATTAAGAGTGAAATTGAAAAATCCAATGGAATGTCCGAAGCTCCTGCTGTGGAACAAGGACATGAACCAGGTCACGAGCAAGTTCAGGAACAAGAGCTGTCGAAGGAAATCGCAGAAGAAAGGAATACGGACGACTTGTTGGATGAATTGATGGGAAAGTCCGAACTGCCGGAGCCGACTCCATCGGAGGACGACCATTCAACAGCGGAGAAGGAACCGGCGGAAACGTCCCATCCGTCCGAGAATACCTTCGAGCGCAACGAGGTTACCGCAAGGGATACTGATCCACCTTCTCGTCAAGAGCCGGAGCGAGTGTCCGTCCCTGTGGTAACATTAACTGTTGGAATTAATACAGTTGTCTTGCAATCTTCTATTTTTTTATCCTGGAATACTTCTTCGAGCGCCAATTTTAGTTGATTGCTCGAATACTTTGATTTGATCAATATTTGTTTAAAATAATGAATCTTTCGATAGAATGGATTTTGATATGGAAATATAGAAGGTCCTTTTTCTTTATAGAATCTCACAATGTCTGACGCTGGCATGCCAGATGCCAATGCAAGTGCAATAATTCCCCCAGTTGATGTGCCGCATATGAGATTGAAATTCTGATACACAGGTCCGTATACTTTTTCAATCTCTTCTAGAATTACAGCAGAATAAAGACCTTTAATACCTCCGCCGTCTATAGCTAATATCCGATAACATCCCGGCACATTCTCACCTCTCAAAAAAATGGCGTAGAAACAGTCAAACTTGATGTCCTACGCCTTTGATGTCCGTTAATATTTAAACTCTTCCGTCTCCGCCTGTGCCATCAATTCAGCTTGCTGAAGCACCAGATCAATGGCCATCTTTTCCAGATCCGGCGGGTAACCGTATTTCTTCAACAGCCGCTTGACGGTAATTCGCATCTGAGCACGTACATTCTCACGAAGCGTCCAGTCGACCTTAATGTTGCTCTTGATCGCTTGGGTCAGCTCATGTGCAATCTGCTTCAGCATGAGATCGCCCATCAGTTCCTTGGCCGATTCATTCGAAGCGAGCGCATCATAGAAAGCCAGCTCTTCCTTGATCAGACCGAGATCTTCGCCGCGCTTGACGGCTGCGTTCATTTCTTTGGCCATCTGGATCAGTTCTTCGATAACCTGCGTCGTCTCGATTGTACGATTGTTGTATTTCCGAATGGCTTCCTCCAGCATCTCGGAAAATTTCTTCGATTGCACAATACTGGTTCGGGAAACGGCCTTCACTTTCCCCTGAAGCAGCCTGCGGAGAAGTTCCACAGCCAGATTTTTCTGCTTCAACCCGCGCACATGTTCCAGAAACTCGTCCGATAGTATCGCGATGTTCGGTTTCTGCAAGCCTACGGCTTCCAGAATATCGACGACTTCATCGGATACGACCGATTTCGAAATGAGCTGATTCAACTCGGCATCGAGTTCTTTCGTCGTTTTTCTCTTGTTTTCGTCTGTTATCAGCTTAATTATACCAGATTTAACCGCTTTGAAGAAACTGATTTCGACATTGACTTCCTCCGCGGCGGGAGTCGTCGCGCAGAGCGAGAAGGCTCTTGCCAATTCCGTCGTCCAATTCAGGAAGTTCCGCTTGCTCTCTTCACCTAATCCAAGTACGTAATCGACCGTCTCAACAATGGCCTTCATCCGTTCGGCTGCTTTCTCCGAAGCGAATTTACTGTAGTCATACCCATGAAGCAATTCGCGGATGAGCTGCAGCCTTTCCAGCATAAAGTCAACGGCTTGGTCTGTATCGATACCAGCAGTTTTTCGGTCATTTTCCGTATATTGTTGAAGCGCCGATTTCAGCAAGTCCGCAATTCCGATATAATCGACGATCAGACCGCCCGGCTTGTCGCGGAATACCCGATTCACGCGGGCGATCGCCTGCATCAGATTATGGCCTTTCATCGGCTTGTCGATGTACATCGTATTCATGCTCGGCACGTCAAAACCGGTCAGCCACATATCACGGACAATGACGATCTGAAGCGGATCGTTCACATCTTTCATCCGCTTCGCGAGATGTTCGCGTCGCCGCTTGTTGCCGATAAATGGTTGCCACTCCTCCGGATCGCTGGAACTTCCGGTCATGACGATTTTGATTTTGCCTTCGTTATCATCATCGCTGTGCCAATCCGGCCGGAGTGCAACAATCGCTCTGTACATATCGATGGCGATCCGCCGCGACATCACAACAATCATCGCTTTGCCGAAGCCGGCTTTCTGCCGTTGCTCGAAATGTTCGACGACATCCTGCGCGACTTTCCTGACCCGTTTCTCTGCACCGGCCAACGCTTCAAGCCTGGCCCAACGCGACTTCAGACGCTCCCGCTGCGTGTACTCCTGGTACTCCGTAATATCCTCATACTCGCTGTCAATGACCGGGAGCTCCGCCTCCGACAACTCCAGGCGGGCAATGCGGCTTTCATAATAAATTCTGACCGTGGTTCCGTCTTCTACGGCTCGGGTCATATCGTAAATATCGATGTAGTCACCGAAAACGGCAGGCGTATTTTTGTCTGTCAGTTCGACCGGCGTTCCGGTAAAGCCAATATAAGAAGCGTTCGGCAACGCATCGCGCATATACTTGGCATAGCCATACTTAATGGCCGCTTCGTCGTCCCCGGCGACCATATCCGCCTGAAACCCGTACTGGCTGCGATGCGCCTCGTCCGCAATCACAATCACATTGCGGCGTTCCGTAAGTACAGGATATTTGTCTTCATTTTCATCGGGGGTGAACTTGTGGACCGTTGTGAAAATGATCCCGCCCGACTCCACTGACAAAAGCTCACGCAAATGAGTCCGATTTTCCGCTTGCTGAGGCGTTTGCCTGAGCAAGTCCTTCGACTTGCTGAACGTGCTGAACAACTGATCGTCCAGATCGTTCCGGTCCGTCACCACGACGATCGTCGGGTTGTTCAGCGTCAGGACAAGTTTTCCCGCGTAGAAAACCATGGACAAGCTTTTGCCGGAGCCTTGCGTATGCCAGATAACGCCGATTTTGCGGTCTCCTTCGTCCATCGTCGCCCGTTCCGTACTTGCAATCGCCTTGTTGGTGGCGTGGTATTGGTGGTATCCCGCCAATATTTTGAACAGATGCTCCCCATCGGTTTGAAACAGCACGAAATGCCTGATAATATCAAGCAGTCGGCTTTTCTCGAACATTCCTTTCACAAGCACTTCAAGCTGGGGCAGGGAGGAGGGCGCCACGTCATCGCCATCAATCGTGCGCCACATCATAAACCGGTCTTCATTGGCTGTCAACGTGCCGACCCGCGCATTCACGCCGTCGCTGATGACCAGAAACGAGTTGTAGGTGAACAGGGACGGTATCGCGCCTTTGTACGTCTGCACCTGATGATAGGCATCGCTGATCCCGACTTCTTCGTTGGAGGCGCTTTTCAATTCAAATACGGCGATCGGCAAACCGTTTACGAACACGACGATATCCGGGCGCTTCTCTCCCTGATTTTCAACAACGGTAAACTGGTTGACGACCAGAAAATCGTTGTTGCCGATCCGGTCCGGGTCGGTGTCGAACAGCCATACTTTCTCTGTCGGATATTCGCCATTGGCGGCTTGATACTGCACGTCGATCCCATCGGTAATCATCTTCTGGAACGCCTTGTTATTGATCAGCAGGCTGGGACTGCGCGGCACTTCAACGACCTTGATCGCTTCCTCTATCGCTTCCCGCGGCACATGTTTGTTGATACGAATGAGCGAATCGCGCAACCTGTCTTTCAGGATGACGTCATGGTAAAACTGTCGTTCGGGATACTCGCCTTCCGGAGAAATATCCGGGCCGTATGCTTTCTCGTAGTTCAGTTCTTCGAACCATTCCAGCGCGGCCTGCTCTAAGTCACTTTCGGTATAAGACGTCGTATAGTAGGCCATGTTGCACCTCCTTTGGATTAGGGCTGATAGTTTGCGCTTCTCTCCGCAACCATCGGCAGATCGGGAACACTGTGATCCTGCTCGACAGGGACACGGATCTCGCCAGACATCAGTTTGGGGAGAAGGGTGTCCCTTATGTTCGACAAGTTCATGTTCTCATAAATATTATTAGTCATCATGGATACGAATCCGCGTACTACTGTTGTAAATTTCTCTGCGATTTCCATCGGTGGAATTACTATGGAATAGTTACTCATATCTCGCCAATTTGTCCTTGGCATTTTAGTACCGTTAGAACTCTGAGTAACATAATCGACCAATCTTTCACTAAAAAGCTGAAAGACAAGATATCCATAGAATTCATCTCTCTTAGAATTTATTGATAGAATATCTGTTGAACAGACTCCATCGAAAGGTGCGATTGAGACTTTATGAAAATAAGGTCGAAGTTTCCCAAAAAGAATATCGCCTTTATAGAACCACAGTTTGTTGCTCTCTAATTCATCGGAAACACCAAAATGGGAAATCGCGAGCTTTTTCCGGGGAATATGCTCTAATCCTATATATTTTGTTCCACTTGGTATTTCTTCCGGTCTTACTGTCTGTGTCCTGTTGGAAGCAATATCGCCGATTCTCCCTATCTTCCACCCCTTCGGAATGAGCCCCAACTCACTTTCCTCAAACTCGCCGCCGCTTGACTTATACGGTTCGCCGTTTTCATTTGGAAACTCGAAGTCCACAAACCATCGTTTAAAAAGGGCTTGGGTCATTTCTTCAAGGTTTTTGTTGATGGCGTTGTTGAGTTCGATTTTTTTGTCTACTGATGCCAGCATTTCTCCAATCTCGCATTGTTCATTTTCAGGAGGCAAATAGATCACAGTGTTCTCTATAATATCTGAATTAAAAGCCGGGTATGCGGATGTCTGCCCTTCGGCGATCTGAGTCAAATATCTTGTATAAGAGTCCGATGTCAAATAATAGTACAGAAAATCCGGATGAACCCTCTTTGGTGATATCACTGCAAACCCTGTCGATGCAATCATATCGGGTTCAGCCTTACGAATCATGGTATAGTGCTTCAAATTCGGGCGAACCGTGGAAATCAAAATATCGTTATCCTGCACGATCCGACGAGCGCGACTAGGGGCGTCGTTCAGTTTGAATGTTTGTAGTTGATCTATATTACGATGGTTGACCGCCGCAATATCAATATACTGTATTGTATCAATACGATCACTTTTCTTGATCGACCTTTCATTCACAACTGCAATATCTTTCACCAACCTAGCCTTCCATTCATTAGGAGGCGTCATCCCATTAAATGGCTCAAAACTCAAACCCAATCCCCCCAAGCCGCTTGCGAATTTCATCCTCTAGTTGCCGGGACTTGGCGAACTGTTCTGCCAGCTCCGATGTCAACCGCACCATTTTATCCTCGAACGGTTCGCTGTCTTCTTCTACTTCTTCAATGCCAACATAACGTCCTGGCGTCAGGATGTATTCATGCTCCTGAACCTCAGCAAGCTTCGCTGCTTTGCAGAAACCTTTCACATCTTCATACGTACCAGCTTCCGTCTGTCCGCGCCACGCATGGTACGTATCGGCGATCTTGTGAATATCTTCGGCACTCAACTCACGATGCGTCCGATCCACCATATGACCCATTTTGCGTGCATCGATAAACAGGATTTCGCCGCGGCGGTCCCGAAGGCCCTTTGGCGCTTTATTTTTGGCAATAAACCAAAGACAAACCGGAATTTGCGTAGAATAGAACAATTGACCCGGCAAGGTGACGATACAATCGACCAGATCGGCATTAACCAGCTTGCTGCGAATTTCAAACTCCGCCGTCGTACTTGTCGACATGGAGCCGTTCGCCAGTACGAAGCCGGCAACGCCGCTGGGCGCAAGCTTGTTCACGATATGCTGAATCCACGCATAGTTGGCATTCCCTGCGGGAGGCACCCCATATGCCCAACGGGTATCCTCCGTCAGCCGCTCGCCGCCCCAATCGCTGATATTGAACGGCGGATTGGCCAGGATGTAATCGGCCTTCAGATTTTTATGTAAATCATTGTGAAACGTGTCCGCGTGATGCTCCCCAAGGTTGCCGTCGATGCCGCGAATGGCGAGGTTCATTTTGCACAACTTCCACGTCGTCGGATTCGACTCCTGCCCGTACACCGCGATATCGCCAATGCGCCCCTGATGCTCCTCTACAAACTTCTCGCTCTGAACGAACATGCCGCCGGAACCACAGCAGGGGTCGTATACGCGGCCCTTGAAGGGCTGTATCATCTCGACGAGCAGGCGAACAACGCTGTTCGGGGTATAGAATTCCCCGCCGTTCTTGCCTTCCGCGCTTGCGAATTTGCTAAGGAAATACTCATATACCCGCCCCAGTACATCCTTCGAACGGCTTTCTTCATCGCCGACTTTGAACGAGAACAAATCGATCACTTCGCCAAGACGAGTTTTATCCAGCGCCGGCCTGGCGTAATCTTTCGGCAGCACGCCTTTCAGCGACGGATTTTCCTTCTCGATGGCAATCATCGCATTATCAATGATCTGCCCGATTTCCGGCTTTTTCGCGTTATCCTTGATATGGCTCCAGCGCGCTTCTTTCGGTACCCAGAATATATTTTCTGCCACGTATTCGTCCCGGTCCTCCGGATCGGCATACGGTTCATTTTTCAATGCTTCATATTTTTCTTCAAATGCATCCGACACATATTTCAGAAATAGAAGACCGAGAGCTACATGCTTATACTCCGCTGCATCCATGCTGCCACGCAACTTATCGGCCATGCTCCATAACTTTTCCTCGAATCCAATGTTCGCTGTTGCCATTATCCTGAATTCCTCCTCAGTAGAGTTGCTCATATAACTGGTTCTTCACTTGTTCCCAACGGTTAGCCGCTTCCCGAACGACCTCTTTATATCGTTCTTTCTCCCGGATATATTGCTGTATTAATTCTTGCTGTTTATCTTCCGGTACCAAGGGCAATTCCATTTCCGCCACATCCGCTGGATTCAAATTCATCACGGTTGTTCCCCGCTGGAAGCTTTGAATAAGGGCTGTTCCGACAGGGCTTTCCAGAAACATTTTGGCAAAATGACTCTTGATGGCCGACTTGAATCGGATCACGATCATATTCGAGGAAGCGATGACCATCCCTTGAGCCCCCGGATATACAGCCAGCTTGTTCACGGTGCCGCGGCACGTCATGACCAGGTCACCCGGGAGAATCTCGTAACGTTTCACTTTCCTCTCTTCCTCGTCAATCGTTTCAAGCTGATCCAATAGCACTTCGCCGTCATCCAGATTGGATATATTCAGCACCTTAATGTTCCCGGGCTTTAGATCCTGCTTAAGAATCGACTTTCCCCGAAAAATTTCTGCCACATCGCGCAACTTCACCTTCGGAGTTGCCGCCTGTTGGAAGGAACGAAGTGTATCCTGATCTTCATCCAACAGTAGTTCAATTCGCCAATGATCTAGTTGACGGAACCGATCTGGATGGATGGTAATCTCCCGTTCCGCCACAAGCTTTGACTTTTCCAAATGGAGCCGCCCGAGGATCACTTCTTCCACAGGCGCTTTGCCGAAGTCAACCTGATAGGTCTTGATGGAAGTGTAGGGACGAAACAAGCCGTCCGGAAGCGAATGGATCGTTTGCACCGGCGCCTGATCATTCATTTGCTTCCGCCAGCTGGCGATCGCGCCGGATTGAAACAGCATCCGTGCAGGAAAGGTCACGCTCAATCTCCCGCCGTCTTGCAAGAGTGGAAGGAGATAGCTGGCCGCTGCGCCTTCGGATTCCCGAACCGCAACCTCGTCATCGTTCATTTTCATACCGAAATTCGGCATCGCCAGGATCGCGTCGAGTTGATGTTCTGCAGGCAACGGCTGATAGATGGACCCTTGAACGATGCGGATATTGGAATAGGGCTCGAAATACGTTTTGAATAATCTGCCTATGATGTAGTTTTCCGTTAACAATGTGATTGTCCATGGTCGATGGTAACATTTCGTTTCGATGAGTCCTTTGATATACTTCTCAGCTTCTGCAAACAGAATGTTCTTGTAGCCATGTCGCTCACACTGATCGACAAACCGCTCGACGATTCCTGGATGGACGACAATGCTCCCTGTAACACGATCTTGTTGGATGGTGAGCAAGGCGTATTCCAACAAGTCCATATCCTTGCCTGCATGGTATAATTTATAAAATAAATCCCGATCGCCGGGAAAATGGCCTAATTCTTTGTCTAAGGCGCGTTCCTTCATCCACTGAAACAGCTTCTCAGGTTCTGTCATTAGCTCCGTTTCGGCCAACTGTTGCTGTTCCAGAAGTTGTTGCGTCCGCTTCACTCTAATGGCCTCGCGAAGCAACTGATCACGGGTTGATATATCGTGAAGCAGACAGATATTCCAAAACGACTCAATCAATTCATCACCTTCTTTCGCTGCCAAAAGCCAACTAAATTATACCATCAATGAATTGAGTATTACAATACCAAAAATAAATTCAAACATGTATAGCCGGATGTTTTCAGACTGTCGAAAAATCGGTAGAATGTGAATCCGGCTTTCTATATAACGCATTTTGATGTGGGTGGACTCAACTTTTATAAGAAAAATCGATTTAAACCGATCTGATCACCTTGTTTTTACTTTTGATTTCCTCGTGCCTATTCGAAAAGGACTTTCTCGACAGTCTGATATTTTCCCGTTATCCGATACGCCCAACCCCTAATTGAATCGCGTTGATAATGCTCAACCATATCGATAGTGAAGCCGTTTCATTGGTTTAAAATGTTCTGATCCCAGTGGCCGCCTTTTTGAACAAGCCCCTCAAGAAGCAACTTAATGTCACGCTTAACCGTCATTAGTGAAGTCTGCTGGGTTGGGTGGAGGAGCAATGTCGAAATGGACCAATCATCCGGCCGGGCAATTTCGATAACAAACTTAGTCGTGATACCATGATTCGCCTGTACGATCGCACAGGATCGCCTGGAGCCGTTTGGACATACAGGCTCCCGGAGGTGACGATCACGTCATTGCCGGTATGGGAATGCCGCACATCCTCTCGACGAGCAGTAACTCACGGAAAATTGGAGAATCGCATAAACGTAGGAGGGGCTCCAATACATCTTGACTTGCGGCTCGAATGAATTCGAAACACTGGAAAGCAATAAATCATCTCGTCAAACTGTTGAAGCCCAAGCTCCGGATTTTATATGGAAGTCAATCAAGCTCTTGGGCAATTTAAATCCATTGCTCATCAGATCTTGATTCATTCTGCTATTGTTATTCTATGTACAATACTTTCAAATGGCTTGATTTGATCAAATCCCGTTGGTGTAGATTTGTCCCATGCGCAAATGGGGGACTGTTCCCCAAGGGTAGGATATAACTTTCAAGTCCCCGGTTACCTCCGAAATGCGACTCGAATTCTCCAATTCCCTTTGTAGTCCGCGAAAGGGGATCCGAACCAAAATAACTCAACTTCCAGATTCTCGGGAAACGGCTAGATACGCAGTGTCAATGCAGCCATAATGGAGTCACCTCAGCAGATGCAATTCGGTTTATTACTGCCCCTTGTCAAATACAACGATTGATTTCATCCGATACCTCTTGGGCATATCCTGGTCGCAGTCAGGCTTTTTTCACAAGTTTCCACCGTTTTTGGGCATTCGCCGGCCATTTTCCCAGCAGCCCAGCGAACAGTTACTAGGTGAACAAGAAATAGAAATCATTGACCATGTTGCTACAGATGGTATCGCCCTCTTAATGGGTCATTCATAGACTGAACGATGACGAGTAGGAGATATGGCTGAAATATCATATGAGAACATGTAGAGAGCGGAGTATCTTGGGGATGAGCAATCATGGATTAGTCATTGTTAGGAAGAAAGAATTAAATAGTCCGTCAGGAATACAGGGTACCAAGAAAAAATGAAGGAGATGTTATAGGAAAGATAGATTGTCATACTGGTCAAGAAATAACTCCTTGGCAACCCCTGTCTCACAAGGTAATTGATACACCCCTAACAGCAATCGCCAAGGCAGGTAATCCCCATCCCTGGTGATACTTAACCGAGCTGAAGGCGTGACGGCAGTTGAAAGTATAAATCACATTTCATATAAATGGTTCGAGTTAGGGAAGTGAAGCGTAAGTGTCGTATAGCTTCCCTCTTCCGATTGGACGGACAATCGGTGTCCGAGTTTGACGGCCATGCGGTTAGCGAGATATAACCCCAATCCTGTCGATTTTGCAAGTTGCCTTCCGTTAGTGCCCGTAAACCCCTTCTCGAAAATACGACCAATATCTTCAGCTTTAATACCAATACCCGTATCCCTTATGGAAAGCCTCTTCTCTTCGTTATCTGCCTCGAAAGAGCAAACGATGCTTCCGCTGTCACCGACATATTTCAAGGCATTCGACATGATCTGATCTACGATATATCCGAGCCACTTAGCATCGGTATGCACCCATTCCTCTTTTTCCCACATTGTAAAATGAACTCGCTTGGCTACAAACATTTTTGCGTACTTTCTCACACTGTTTCGCACGATTCGGTTTAGAGAGACTTCCGCGATCAAGTAATCCTTGGAAAAGGAATCAATTCTTGCGTAAAACAGGGCTTGCTCGACATAATGGTCGATTTTGAACAATTCATCTTCGAATACATGGATCAGCTCCTCTACCGACTTACCTGACGCATTTCTAAACAGCAGGGTACATGCCGTAATCGGCAGCTTGACCTCATGAATCCAGGAAACAATAAAATCATGAAAATCTTTTTTCTCGTCTTGAAGCCTTCCGATGGCCTCAAGCTTATTGCTGTAGAGCTTCTTGATCAGTGCCGTATACTGACGCTGTTCATATGTTAGAGGTTCGGGCAAAGCTACGGTTAGTTCGTCCCATCTGTTGTTTACCAGGTCATGTAATATCCTGTTGCGGGTTCTCCAGCGCAAATAGCCTCCGACCACGTATACCGCGGCCAACAACACGCATCCGGATAGAGTATACATTATGTCTCCAACACGATACGTTCCCTCGGTGCTTACGAACATCATCAAAGCAACGAAGGATAGCATTCCAGCAAAGAAGATCAGAAAATAACGTTTATCGTCTAAATAATGTAGAAAGCTCATTTGATTATATAACCTTCTCCCTTGATCGTCGTAATGAACCCATAACGTCCAATCTCATCCAATTTCTTTCGGATTCGGGTCATGTTCACGGTCAGCGTATTGTCGTCGACGAAACTTTCGTCCTCCCATAGGCAGCGCATGATTTTGTCCCGGCTTACGATATGGCCCTTATTCTGCAACAATAGCCGTACGATGACGAATTCGTTCTTTGTCAGTTCAATCGATCGATCGCCGGAAGTAAGCTTCCGATCACCTAGGTTCAGCAGGACGCCTTCGTGCTCGATTATGTTGACTGGCGTTTCGGCATAAGAGTAAGTTCTACGCAACAATGCTTTAATCTTAGCGATAAGTACTTCGTCGTAGAACGGCTTCTGGATATAATCGTCACCGCCCATATTCATCGCCATAACCATATCCATCGGCGAATCCCGTGAGGAGAGAAAAATAATCGGCACGTTAGACAATTCCCGAATTCGGCTGCACCAATAATATCCATCGAATATGGGTAAATTAATATCCATTAACACGAGGTGCGGTTCGGTCTGAAGGAACATGTCTTGAATCCTGTTGAACTCGTCACACAATACGGATTCGTATCCCCACTTCCCGACGGTCTCGCCGATTAACCCCCGAATAGTCGGGTCGTCTTCTACGATCATTATCTTCATCTTCATTCCATACGCCTCCATATCCTTAATCCTATTATATCTTAATTCGGCTAACACTACTGCAACTAGTACCGTGACAAAAATGTAAGCTCGCCAGTAGAAAAACGTAAGTTCAGCGTAAGGATAACTAGTCACCGGCATGGTACGATGGAAATTGAAAAAGGGAAAGCAGGGAGGAAAGATACAGTGGAAACGGTTATTGAAATAAAAGCGTTAACGAAAAGTTATGGGAATAAAGGGAACGTCGTGCCGGTGCTTCACGGGATCGATATGTGCATAGGCGAAGGAGAATTTGTCGGCATTATGGGGCCATCGGGCTCCGGGAAGACAACACTGCTTCATATGGCCGCCACCATCGATGAACCGACCTCCGGCAGCATCGTGATCGACGGGGAAAACGTTCTTCAAATGAACGAGGCGCAGTTATCGGCTTTTCGGCGATCCAAGCTAGGATTCATTTTTCAAGACTATAATTTGCTGGATACGTTGACGGTCAAGGAAAACATTCTGCTCCCCCTCGCGTTGTCCGGTATATCGGTCGACGAATTGGAGAACAGAGTGTCTGCCATTGCGGAACGATTTAACATCAAGCATATTCTAGAAAAATACCCTTACCAAATCTCCGGAGGTCAGAAACAGCGAACTGCTGCCTGCCGTGCCATTGTGACGCGTCCGCGACTGATTCTGGCCGACGAACCGACGGGAGCGCTGGATTCTAAAGCTGCGGCCAGCCTGCTAGAGGCGCTAAATGAACTGAACGAACAAGAGCATGCGACCATTCTGATGGTGACTCATGATGCATTAGCGGCAAGCTACTGCAGTCGAGTTCTCTTTCTAAAAGACGGTGTCATTTTTGCCGAGATCGTCAAAGGAACGACACCGCGACAAGCATTCTTTAAAAAGATACTGGATGTGTTGACGGTGCTTGGAGGGCGTACGGATGACGTTATTTGAGTTGGCCAAGAAAAATATAAAAGGTAATCTTCGCAACTATTTCATATATTTATTTTCCATGTTCGCAAGCGTCGCCATATTTTATGTCTTTGCTTCACTACAATATAGTACGCAGGTAGTCGAGGCTGTCGAATCTTCAGATAGCATGCAATCTGTGTTCATGGTTGGATCAATCATCCTGGTATTGTTTGTATCCGTCTTTATGATGTACTCTGGCCAATTTTTTACCCACAAACGAAAAAAAGAAGTCGGGCTATATGCTTTATTAGGTTTTCCAAAAAAAACAATCGGCCGGATGCTGTTCTATGAAAATATGATAATTGGAGCCGGCGTCCTGGTTCTCGGCATTGTGGCCGGTACGCTATTGTCGAAGCTGTTTGCCATGATTTTAATGCGCTTATTGGGAGTAGCTGTCGATGTCGGAATCACGTTCTCCCTTCCTGCGGTGCTTACCACTGTGGTTATATTTCTTATACTAATTACAATAACTTCTATACAAGCTTATCGATTGGTCTATCGATTCAAGCTTATCGAATTGTTCCGCGCAGAGCAGGAAGGGGAGCAGGAACCGAGGGCGTCGATCGTTCCCGCTGCCGCCGCGGTCGCGTTGCTCATCGTCGGCTACGGATTCGGACTTCGGAATTTTGAAAATAATGAACAGATCTTTACGAACCTGGGCGTCATGACCGTCGGCATCATCGCAGGAACTTTCTTGCTTTTTTCATCGCTCGTTATTTACCTGCTGAAATACGCCAAGAGGCGGAAGTCCCATTATTACAAGGGCATGAACCTAATCATGATTTCCAACCTGGTGTACCGAATGAAAGGGAATGCACGTACGCTAAGCGTCATTTCCATCTTGTCCGCTATCGCATTATGCGCCTTCAGTTTCGGTTTCAGCACTTACTACGCTTACGAGCACACGGCACGTGTAACGGCACCTTTCAGTTACATGCATATAGCGCAGGATGACGAAGTCGATCAAAAGATCGAGGAGATCATACGTGGCGACAATGCACATCCCGTGAAAGCCAAGATGTCGATTCCGGTCATCCATCTGAGCGGCGAAGCGTCAAGTGACGAAATCTTGTCTGATCGTGAGCGCAAGGCAGCCGAGCATCCGGTGAAAGTGATATCGGTCAGCGCATATAATCGTGTAGCGGATGTGCTGCGTCTTGGTCGGTTAACGCTGAACGAATCAGATCAAGTGATCGCGATTCGCCCCATGTATACCGATTACGAATGGGCGGATTATGCAGGAGAAACCATCACCCTGGATTTGCCTAATGGGAACGTTAATTTAGCATTTGCAGGCATGACGATTGAACGTGTTCTCAATTGGCATTATCCGGATATTATGGTCGTCGTTGCGGACGATACATTTCGCATGCTGGAAGCGCAAGTTCCTACCGAGCAATATGTTGGTTACATCGTTCAGGACCAGAAGAATACGAAGGCGACCGCTGATGCGCTTGCAGCTATACAGACATCAGAAATGAAGCTATCGACCTATTATTCCGTGTATCGCCTCGGCATCGAGAATGCAGCTTTTAATGTTTTCATTCTAGGGTTTTTGGGTGTGATGTTCCTTCTCGCAACGGGCAGTATCCTATACTTTAAACAGTTGACAGAGGCGACGAACGATCGTTCTCGCTATGAGATATTGAAAAAAATCGGCGTGAGCCACAAGGAAATCGCCGCTACGATCCTGAAACAGAACGCACTGATCTTCTTGTTGCCGCTGTTGGTCGGCCTCGGTCATTATTTGATTATCTTTAACTGGCTGCGGAAGCTCTTCGGAGGAATGGGTGGTATAAATCTCCTGCTTCCAATATTGGTTTGCGTTGGATTGTTTATGGTGATCTATATAACATATTACATGATCACAGTAAATTCTATCATAAAGTTTATCAACGGGGAGTCTGCTCGTAAGGTTAGGTTCGCCATGTTCGCCTCAGCAGCCGTAATGGTTGCGGCCGTTAGCCTGTTCATCTTGGCGGAACCGCCAGTACAATACGACGAACCGCATACCGGTGAACGGATTCACATCACGTTACCTGAGCCGACTGGCGAGATGCCAGTGGGCGTGACGGAGCTCCACTTGACAGATATCGACCGAGCCGATCCTTGGGTAAAGGATCGAAAGCGGGAGCTTATGATCAGCATCTGGTACCCGGCCACCCGGGAGGTTGGCCAGAAAGCCAAATATATACCGCCAAACGCAGCTGCATTTTACGACGAAACCGTCATGCCGACAATCGGAGTAGAGCCCGGCCGAATCGATCTATCCAACATCGGCGTTCATGCTTCGCTGAACGCACCCGCAGAGCACGGAGAGAAGGGCTGGCCTGTCATCATATATTCTCCGGGCGGATCTGTTCCGAGAAGTCTAGGTACGATTAACGTTCAGGAATTGGCCAGTAATGGCTATGTCGTTGTGACCATTGACCACACATATGAGACAACGGTCGTCGAGTTTCCCGAAGGGAGAATAGAGACCGAGCAATTGCCTGATTTCGGGGCGGATACGGTACTGAAAATGATGAGCGTCAGGGTTGATGATGTCCGGTTTGTACTGGATCGACTGGAGGCGCTCAAGGAAGGGAACAATCCGGATCATGCGAAACGTGAGCTGCCTGAAGGGTTGGACCTTGCACTGGACTTATCTAGAATCGGCATTTTTGGTCATTCTGCTGGCGGCGCAACGGCTGCCCAAGCGATGTATGAAGATGAGCGAATCGGCGCCGGTATCGATATGGATGGCTCGATGGGCTATTTACCCAACCACCTGCTTCCGGTTGCTCAGCATGGACTTGACCGCCCGTTTTTACTAATGAATGCTGGTTTTACCGACGAGGGAGAGGTGGATTCCCATCTCACGGCGGAGGATAGGGCATCGTTCTGGAACGAGTCGAGCGGGTGGAAACTAGATGTAGCGATACCGAACGGGGCGCATTATACGTTCACCGATCAACAATATCTGCTGCCGCAAATAAGCAGTAAGCTGAGCCTTTCTCCTCAAGTCGTCCAGGGGAGTGTTGGAATCGTCGAGCCGGAACAGGCGCTTGCGGCACAACGCGATTACATTACCGCGTTTTTCGACATGCATCTGAAAGGGGTGTCGCAGCCCCTGTTAGAGTCATCAAAATCTCCTTATGCGAATGTGGAGGTGTTGGAATAACGGTCATAACTGAACCATCTAGAGGAAAAGTTGTAAAATCAAGCACTACGGGTTACTACTCTAATTTTAAGGGGCTGTCTCAAAGTCATAAATGACTAGGGACAGATCCCTCTTTTATAATCTTGCAGTTGTCGGGAGGGGGAACGAGTTCTGGTCGCTCTTGAACGTCGTGTTCTTGGAAAAGGTTAGAAGAGTACAACACGACGTTCAAAGGGCGGACGTAAACTCCTTCACCCATACCCACTCCCTCGCCCTTTTGTAACCTGAATGAGCCGCCTGCAGTCATTAAGCCCATGCGCGCTTCACTTCTGCGCGAGAGCATACAAAAAAATGAAAGCGTGTATGAAGTACAAATGCGTTACTACCGATGTGCAGACTTGAAGGTTGCCCACTTAAGGAGCGTTGCAGCAAAGCGCAAGGGAATCGCGAGATTAAAGTGAGAAATGACTTATCTTGGCTAAAAGGCAAAAGCACGTGAAGAACTTCAGAGCGAGGAAGGTCGTGAACTTTCCGTCCGGCGCATGATCGAGGTGGAAAGTGTAATTCGGTGAAATGAAGAACAACCGGGGATTCCGGCGTTTCTTGCTTCAAAATTTGCGGAAGTAAGCCAAGAGGTCGGATCAGACTTACCAAGAATACTAGAAGTTAATGGCCGCCCTGCTGGATGAAGCAAAAGCGAATAACACAATAAATCTGGAACATGATTTGCGAAGACCGACCGATCACATTCATGACTCGCCAAATACTTCAGAAACCAATCGCTGGGTGAAGATATTGCCTTGAATTCTACATGCCTTGCGATGCTTAGCTCTTGTGTGTAATGCGGACGTCTATAAGTCGGATCACCGGTTCAAACCCTGCATCAAGTAAGCATGAGCGGCGTGTATCATGCAGGGGAGCGGAAGTTTCCATTGTTCCGACCGATTGTTCCAATGATTTTGTTGTGATAAACGTATGAGACATATCATGTTCTCCTCTGCGTGGAGTGGTTGGTCAGAGAGTCAAGGGTGTCTCTTTTTACATTTCATAGAACTGAATTTGGGCAAGTAAAGTTAATCAAGCTAAGGGGTGGGGGTTTCATGAAACAGGCAAGTAGGTTATAGTGACAAGTGGAAAAATAGAGTGGAGGAGTTAAGCATGGTCAAACAACGCAAAATTTTACTAACCGCAACTATTGTCTATACCATTATTGTACTTTATTTTATGTTCTTCGCTTTCGGCAGAGGAGAGGCTTCGGAGCAAATTTCCAGCTACACCTTTATTTTCATGCCGGAGAACTTTATTAGTTTGCCGTCTCCAGCTGATCTCCTGCATCCCAACCTAATGAGTATGGTGGCTTTCGGGAACACTATTGCGTTTATTCCTTTCGGTATATTGATTCCATGGCTATACCGGGTCAGCTTTGTCCGGTTCATCATCTTATTCTTCATCGCGATTCTTGTGCTGGAAACGATCCAGGCCCTTACATTCCTGGGCAGCTTCGATATCAACGACGCTCTTCAGAATTCGATGGGAGCAGCCCTCGGTTTTGGGG
The DNA here is from genome assembly GCF_042677205.1 of Paenibacillus residui. Classification (NCBI taxonomy): domain Bacteria; kingdom Bacillati; phylum Bacillota; class Bacilli; order Caryophanales; family Paenibacillaceae; genus Paenibacillus; species Paenibacillus residui. Next base: position 46,670 of record NZ_JBHTIU010000098.1, on the reverse strand, counting down.
CGTACAAGCTTGGTTTCCGTTACCGGAGCCTCGGGCGCAATCTGGTGGCAACGGCTATATCGGGTATGGTTCTTTTTATAGCTTTATGGGGATTAGGGGCGGCGGTAGACAAAATAACAACTAAAGTAGAGGGTCCGTTTGTGGCGATCACTGAATGGACGGACAACTCGGGCAATTCATCCACCGGAGACAAACCGGACAGTATTCAAATCAACGGACAGAAGATACCGCTCCGCTATAACCTATATGGCGCTGAAGGCGGAGATTCCAGAACGTTCACGTACAAGTCTGAGGGACAGACGATTTTCTCCTTCGATTACGGATGCCCCGAACCAACGGATTATTCCGGTAGTATCAGTGTTACTCGGGATGACAGGGAGATCATGAGCAATTCTGGAGAACTTCAGCGTACTCATCCTGATCTGTTCCCTTCGCTATTCAAGATTCCGCTTGAGCCGGGGGATGAGCTGAAGATCACGATTAAGGGCGACATGAAAGCATGGGATGTCGGGTATACGCGGATGCAGTATTTCTGGAACTAAGTGCTTAAAGGGATTTCGCCGCCATTTTATCATGAATAACACCTAGCGTTTGGGTTTTCAAGCGCTTTTTTTACTTTTGAGATCGGGATTTTCAGAAACCTGGTTATAACCTAGGCTGGTTGGTTGTCCAATTGGGTATTTTAAAGGAGCTGAAGGTCTGGAGAACGATCGGCTCCTCCGCTTACCGAGTATATCGCTATGAAGGGAAGCTCAATCTCTTGGAAAATGCCGCCCTGCTCCTATGTTGGAAAGAGGGAGATGGCTTTGAATCTAAGCTGATGAAGGCCTTTCTGAGCACGGATATTTCACTGAGCAATGAAGAGATTCTATGCTATTACAGCAAACGTTGGGACATTGAAACGTATTTTCGAACTGCGAAAGTACAACCGGCCATGGATCGTTACCAGGTTCGATCTACTCAGGCGATTGATCGTTACTTGACCCTGCTCATGTTTTCTACGTTATATTACCAGTATGACAGCCAAGGAAGTTTAAACGATGGGTTACATCACTACCGTATCCAGAAAAAGCACGACATGATTGAATATATTTACAACCAAGCCAAAAGTGAGGCAACATTAGACCAAATTAAAACATGGCTAAGCGTTGCATAGGGATACTGTCAGCTCTTAAAACTTACAAATTATTGAAGCGATTATTGGCAGGTACAGTTAAAGAAAATACAAGAGCGAAATCCCGTGTAAAAAAGAAAACGCTCTTTTTGTGTTAATGGCGATAAAAAATGGCTATTCAGACCTCGCTGCGGCATCTATTGATTTGAAAATCTCCGTTGTTACCTTATGGATCATCTTTACATCTTCGCTCTTCTTCCCTAATAGAAATTGATAGTGGACCTCAAGGACAGTTCTGGTCTCAAATTCCTGAGAATCTGGATCGATTTCTCGAAAATCTAAAAGATTTCCTGGCTTTATGTTAAGAGCGTCCATGATTTTTTCCAATGAATCAATGGATAGATTTCTTTTTCCAAGTTCAACTTCGGTTAAATATGAGGTTTGTTGCCCTGTTATTTGGCTTAATTGAAGTAAGGTCAGATTTTTTTTATTACGTATGCTACGAATTTTTTCACCGATCAGTTTTTTTAAATCAGACATCGATTTACAACCTCCCTGCTTATCCTAAGGGTAAGTGTTTCAATCGAAAAAATACATAACATTATAAGTTAAATATATTGACTCAATTGGGACTGCGTATTAGTGAGTTGATCACTATTTATAGCGCCTCAATCAAGCAAGTAGGCGGCGATACGATGCTAATTTATTCAACTGGAAAGTTGAGTCCCGAACCAGTAGAGGTTTCAAAGCCAGCGAATCAACTAGTAGTATACGCATTGGATAAAATCAAAGAATATGCAGTGCCGTTACAAAAGGAATCAGGGCTTCCATATTTGTTCCTGTCAAGAAATAGAAGCAAAAAAGGCTACCCGGTTGGATTGGCTTCGCATTCAAATTGGAATAAGAATCATTTGCGACCATGGATTAAACAGCATAATATCCGAGATAAGAACAACGAATTAATTGATTTTACTAGCCATACATTCCGTCATGTATTTGCAAGCTACGCATTAAAGGGTGGGGCATCGATAGAGGTGGCGTTACAGCATATTTGCCATCCTCCCACCTAAACCTTGTGGAACCTTTGTAACCGTCAAGTCCTTTTGATTTTCAAAAAATTAATAGTAAACATTACGAAGTGGTTGACATATAAAAGTAGTCGCTGTTACAATATGCATGAGTTAATCGTAATGATTACGATTAACATCATTTTGAGTGAAGTGTTGTATGAATCAAAAGACAGGAGGTTCAAAGTGATGCATGCATACAAGCGGCAAAATTTACTTCGCCAATGGAGCGGAGGACTGCTAGCAGGAGTTATGTTCGTATCCGGTTGTGCAGCGCCGTCCAATCCTGCGAGCGACAATAATCGTGATGCATTGGAGTTATCGCCGTCAGCGGAGTCTAGACCTGTATCTGTTCATGATGGGGAGGAAGAAAAGGCGTCGTTTCTCACGTTCGAAGACGACACTGGAAGGGAGATTCGGCTGCCTGAGCAACCACAGCGCATCATCGTCCTATCGCCGCAGCTATTGGATTTGCTTTATTCGGTTGACGGTCACGCCATTGCCCACGCCACATCACCGGGTGGAACGGTGCCGGATGAGGCGGAGCGAATCGAAGAAGTCGGGGGAATGACGACCGTCAATACGGAGAAGCTACTTGCTTTAAAGCCTGATCTCGTGATCGGCTCTGTGGTGTTTCACCGTGAGTTAACGGCGATTTTGGATGCGAGTAACGTGCCGTTCGCCCTGTTCAATCTGAGTACATATGCGGACTTGAAGCAAAAAGCGGTGTTGTTCGGTCAGCTCTCCGGGACGGAAAACAAAGCTAGGGAAGCACTTGCCGATTTGGATCAGGAAATTCGTGAATGGACTGCCCGGGTACCGGCCAGTGATGCACCAACTTTCATCATGCTGAACGTGACCCCTAACAGCCTTTCTGTGCAGCGGCAAGATACCGTCGGAATCGAGGTCGCAACTATGCTGCATATGAACAATTTGGCGGAAACATGGGAAGCAGCAAGCGACAGTCCGTCGACTGCACCATTTAGTCTGGAAAAAATCGTCGAGCTAAATCCGGATTATGTTTTTATTCTGATCCACGGGGCGCGAGAAGATGGGGAGAAGAAAATTCAATCCGATCTGGCCAGCCAACCTGCATGGACATCGCTGCGTGCTGTGAAGGAAAACCGTATGATCATCTTGCCGTCTGATCGGTTTCTCTCAAACCCGGGATTTCGATTAAGTGAATCGGTCGAATATTTGGCTAAACTTGTTTATCCGAATACATATGAGAATGGTCATTAATGCTTTCCGTGTTCCGATGTCCAAAGGCGTTCTAGTCATTGTCGCTTTGACGGCTGCGGCAATCCTCGCTACTGGATTCAGCATCGGTACCGGAGCAGTCCGCATTTCGTTGTCAGAGATTTGGTTATATGTCTTTCACGGTTATGACGGTCCAATGAAGGAAATTGTGTGGAACATTCGGCTGCCTCGCACGTTAGTGGGCATGCTCGTTGGCGCTAATCTGGCACTGTCCGGTGCACTCTTGCAAGGCGTGATGCGGAACTCGCTGGCAGATCCGCACATCATCGGCGTGTCATCTGGAGCAGGATTATTCGGCATCATCGTTCTCATTTTATTTCCACATCTATGGTCGATGCTGACACCTATCGCTTTTCTTGGCGCTTCCGGAGCTGCCGCCATCATTTATTTGCTTGCCTGGAAGGACGGTGTACAGCCGGTGCGCCTCATACTTGCAGGCGTGGCCGTGTCCGCCTTTCTCGGCTCCGGCATCTCCGCATTGTTAATTTTCTTCAGCGATCGGGTGAACGGTGCCCTCGTGTTTATGGTTGGCGGCTTGTCCGCCAAAAGCTGGCCAGAGCTTGAAATCATTCTCCCTTATTCGCTCATTGGCATGAGCCTGGCGTTCATTGGCAGCTCGCATTTGAATATACTTGCCCTTGGCGATTCCAATGCACGCGGCCTCGGCTTGTCGGTGGAAGCAGCTCGCTTCTTCCTGACGGCGCTCGCTACCTTGCTTGCCGCAAGCGCGGTCAGCGTCGTCGGCCTGCTCGGCTTCGTCGGTCTGATCGTTCCGCATTCAGCCCGCTTGCTGATCGGCAGTGATTATCGGTTCTTACTTCCTGCATCCGTGCTGCTTGGAGCGGCCGTCGTGACCTTTTGCGATACACTCGCCCGCTTGATGTTTGCTCCTTTAGAACTGCCGGTCGGCATTATGATGGGAGCTTTGGGTGCGCCGTTCTTTCTATATTTGCTAAGGAGGGAAGCGCGATGACGTTGTTACGCTTGGAAGACGTGTCCGTGAGGCTTCACAACCGTACGGTGCTGGATTCGCTGAATTGGCAGGTGGAGGCCGGAAAAATTTACAGCATTATCGGTCCGAATGGCAGCGGCAAAAGCACTTTGCTCAAAACTTGCGCCGGACAATTAAAGCCTGCGCAAGGAAAGGTGCTTCTGCAAGGCAGACTGCTCGATAGTTATCCCCGTCGGCAGTTAGCACGACATATGGCAATGCTTCAGCAAAGTCAGGCATCTCTGCCGGACGTGTCCGTGCGTTCGCTGGTCAGTTACGGACGTTTTCCTCATCAGCCTGTATGGGGCGCAAAGCGCAAGGAAGACGAGGAGATTGTCGAATGGGCCATGGCTCAGACCGGAACGCTTCCCTTTGCGGAGCGAAAGCTGTCTAACTTATCCGGCGGAGAACGGCAACGCGTATGGATTGCCATGACCTTGGCACAGCAATCGGGGCTCATCTTATTAGATGAACCGACGACCTATCTCGATGTCAATCACCAGTGGGAGGTTATGGAGCTAGTCCATAACTTAAATCGCAAATATGGCATCACGATCGTCATGGTCCTGCATGACCTCAACCATGCTGCAGCTTGCTCCGATGAATTGTTGGTGATGCGTGCAGGCGGAATGTATGCCAGCGGGTCGCCGGAGCAAGTCATCACCGATCGCATGTTGCGCGATGTATTTGGTGTAAGAGCGAGCGTGGGAAGGGATGATCGAAGCGGTCGCATGCATTGCCATATCGAAGGGCTGCTTGAAGCGGTGGATTTCTCAGCTCAACCCGCAATCGCAGCAGTCAAATAACGAATGTCTAAAACATTTACAAAGGAGAGGATCAACATGGAGGGGAAAGCAGACGTATATCCATTCGCGGCAATCGTCGGACAGAACTTGATGCGCAAAGGGCTGCTGCTTAATCTTGTCAATCGGAAGCTCGGCGGCATCTTGATCCGCGGGGAGAAAGGCACAGCCAAATCGACGGCCGTACGCGCAATCGCGGACTTAATGCCGGAGCTGAGCGTCGTGAATTTGCCCGTACATGCTACGGAGGATCGCGTCGTCGGCACATTGGATATCGAGCATGCGATTCGAGAAGGAGAGAAAAAGTTCGAGCCGGGACTGTTAGCGAAGGCGCATGGACATATTTTGTACGTGGATGAAATCAATCTACTCGATGATGCGATCGTCGATGCGCTGCTCGACGCAGCAGCCATGGGGGTGAACACCGTTGAGCGAGAAGGCGTCTCCTACTCGCATCCGAGCCGCTTTATCTTGATCGGTACGATGAACCCGGAGGAAGGGGAGCTGCGGCCGCAGCTGCTGGATCGCTTCGCGCTTTCAGTAGAGGTGAATGGGGAACGAGATGTGGAGAGCCGAATGGAGGTCATTCGCCGGCGCCTAGCATTCGAAGCAGATCCAGACGAATTCCGAAGACGTTATGAGCCGCAACAACTAGAGCTTCGGGAACGGATAGAACGAGCGCGTCAGCTGCTCGAGCAGATCAAACCGTCCGAGGAGTTACTGAAATGGACCGCCGCAGTCGGCATTCGGCTGAAGGTAGACGGACATCGTGCGGATATCATGTTAATGAAAACCGCCATGGCGATGGCTGCATTCCAGGGAAGAACGCAGATCGCGGCAGACGATATGGTAGAAGCGGCGATGATGGTGATGCCGCATCGCATGCGCAAGCGGCCGTTCGAAGAGGGAGCATATGACCACGAGACGATACGCGAGCTGCTCGGCGACCTTCTGTCCGAGGTCACCCATGCAAGTTAAGCCTCACTTGTATCCGTTCTGTGCTGTAGTCGGTCAAGAACGTGCGCAAAAGGCGCTGCTGCTTCATGCTGTAAATCCGGGATTAAAGGGGGTGCTGCTGGCAGGCCCACCAGGAACGGCGAAGTCCACGCTCATCCATGGTGTTACAGAGCTTCTGCCGGAACTTAACGTCATTAACATTCCTTTGAACGTGGATGAGGAACGGCTTTGGGGCGACTGGGATATGGCAGCTGCTGTCCGCAGCGGCAAACGAACGTTTGTACCCGGCTTGCTTGCAGCTGCAGACGGGCACATCGTCACGGTAGACAATGCGCATATCATGCCCGAAAGGTTAATGAAAGCGGTCCTGACTGCTGGCGACAATGTGGCGGGCGAGCCCGCGCATGGGCATGTCCGCAAGAGCTCTGAGCGAAGAAGTGGCCTTGACAGTGCAGCATTCCGCCTGTTCGCAGCTATGAGTCCGGACGATAGGAAGCCGCTGCCGGCGATGTTTGATCGCTGCGGGCTATATGTGCGACTGGAAACCTCGGCGGACCTTGCGGAGCGAACGGAAATCGCAAGCCGCTTGCTCGCCTTCGAACAAGATCCTGAGTCGTTTCGCCTAGCTTATGAATCGGAAACGAAGGAATTGAGAGCACGTATCGCAGCGGCTAGGACTCGGCTGCCTGCTGTACATATTGATGGAGAGCTGCTACGTTTGGCTGCCGAAATCGCTGAGGAAGCTGGCTGTCTGGGACACCGCGCGGACATCCTGCTGATCGAAGCGGTCCGTACGATCACAGCTTGGGAGGGTCTTAGCGAGACGACACAGGAACATCTGCAAGAAGCGGCGGGCTTTGTGCTGCCGCACCGGATGCGTGCAGCATCTCAACCGGAAGTGTCGCGAGGGAAGTCGCCTGGAGACTTGCCGGATCAAGAGCAAACGAAGCATGATTCGAATGGCGATCATCCATCATCAGGATCGCATCGCGATACGGAAAGCCAAGCGGAAGAGGAGAATAATGCGACAAACGGCGAGCAAGTTGACCGGTCACAATTCGCTTCGCCTGCACAACTTGGGGGCGACCACAACGGCGAAGCCGATAGTAGACAATCTCTTTCCTCAGAGGCGCGGGCTGTAGTGGAAGCCGTTGGACGGGAAATCGCTGTGCAGCCATTCGTCTTTACCTCGCCGCATCCAATGAAACAAGCGCAAACTGGGAAACGAAATCAAGCGTCAGTAGGAACGGTAAACGGTCGATATGTGCGGGCTGCGATGCCACGCGGCCCTCTAAGAGACATTGCGTTTGATGCCACGCTTCGTATGGCGGCTCCCTTTCAGCGGATACGTAAGCAACAATCAAGTTCATATAACACGAACTTAAAGCTATGGATTGAGCCGAGTGATGTGCGTGTGAAGGTTAGGGAAAACAAGACAGGAACTGCTTTGCTATTCGTCGTCGATGCCAGCGGTTCGATGAATGCAAATAAGAGAATGAAGGCTGTCAAAGGTGCGGTATTGTCTTTACTTCGTGATGCGTACCGGCAGCGTGACCATGTGGGCTTGATTGCCTTTCGCGATCAACAAGCTGAATTGCTGCTCGGGTTGACACGCAGTGTAGAGCTCGCGGAACGCAAATTGAGGACGCTGCCAGCTGGCGGGAAAACTCCGCTAGGTATTGGACTGGAAAAGGGACTTATGGCGATCCGCCCTTTGTTAAATAGAAGAAGTGGACTCATCCCCGCGATGATCGTCATGACCGATGGAAAGGCGAACGTCAGCGCAGAAGCGGCAGGTGATCCATGGCAGGAAAGCCTGCAAGCTGCACAACGCATCGCAGCGGCTGGCATACGCACACTTGTGATCGATACGGAGGATGGTGTAGTACGATTCGGCTATGCCCGCAAGCTGGCGGAAGCGATGCAAGCGCGGTATTACCGGTTAGAACAATTGGAGGCTGGGAGTATCGAACGAGCTGTACGGACGTTGATCTAAAAATAATGATTTATGGATTACGGAAAGGAGGATGGCGCGTTGAAGCTATCCATACTCACAAACGGGGAAACGACGTTGTCGCATTTGTCTGAAGCATATCAATTGCTTGATCAAAATCAGAAAAATCAGCTGCATCTGACCATCATCGATTTAGGGAATCGGAAGATCGACGAGCTTGAGGACGTGGAAGCCACGCTTGTTGGAGCTGACCTTGTCATCTTCGATGCACATGGCGTCCGCCAGGACGTTGTCGAATGGTTGAGTAGCCTGCTAAGCAAAGGGACGGCTCATATCGTTCCGCTTGGCGGCAACTCCGCTGAGATCGCTTCGCTGCTCAGGCTAGGCAGTCTGACCTTTGCAAATTTGCCTAGACAAGAAGGGCATACACATGCGGCAACGTCCTTGCCGCTAGAAGGAATGGATGAGGGTAATGCGGATTATGAACACTACGTTCGATTTACCGAATATTGGCGGGGCGGAGGTACTGACAATTTGCTCGGTCTGCTTTGTCTGGCAGGCCGTGAATACGGCGGCTGCCATCTGTTGCCGGAGCCTAAGGAGCCGGTATATGTTCGGGAGTTAACGATTATGGAGCCGAGCAGTCGCACGGTTTACTCGTCTGCAGCCAGCTACCGGCAAAGCAATCGCTACGACGAAGGTCGGCCGAATGTCGCGATTTTATATCTTGGGAATAGCAATCCGCTCGATACCGCAGAATGTATTGCGCAGCTTAAGGAACAATTGGAGGCTTTCGTGAACGTCATGCCGATCGCGTTTCCTTCAGTGATGAACATTCCGCTCGACCGTCTGCGCGAGTTGCTACTTGGCGACGGTCACCAAGTCGACCTTATCGTGAACCTGCTGCCTTTCCGACTTGGGATTGGTCCCGGCGGAGGAAATCAGGACGGGGCTGTGCAGATGCTGGAACAGCTCGATGTGCCGATGCTGCATCCGCTATTGTTGAACAGTAGAACGGAACAAGAATGGAGACAGTCTGCGAGTGGACTTGAGCCTTCGTTGCTACTCGTTCAGGTCATGCTTCCGGAGCTTGACGGGAGCGTGGAGATGTTTCCGATAGCGGCACTGCAGGAAGAAGGAGAAGACGCCGAGCTAAACGTTCCGCTAAAGCGACTTGCACTTATCCCTGAACGGACAAAACGCTTGACAGATCGCATCCGCCGCTGGCTTGCCCTGCGGAGCAAGCCCAATGCAGAGAAGAAGCTGGCGCTCATTGGCTACAATTATCCGCCAGGCGAAGGAACGGTGTTCGGCGGTTCCTTCTTGGATACATTCGAATCGATAGCACGTTTATTGAGCTGGCTGAAGCAGCAAGGATATCATACCGAGGAACTGTCAGCGGCGGAGCTGCGTGCCAGATTTATAGAGGGCGGTCTGGTCAATTCCGCAAAATGGTCTGATCCTCAAGCTTCGAGTCAGTTGATCCGTTATGCGGATCCCCATTTCACACAGAAGCTATCCGGTCGTTCATGGGGAGAAGAAGCGATAAGCCGCTGGGGTCAGCCGCCTGGTGACATCATGACGGACAACGGCTCCTTTCTCATACCCGGCTTAATGATCGGCCAAGTGTTTATCGGCCTGCAACCTTCACGCGGTATCCATGAGGATCCAGAGAAGTCACTGCACGATCGTTCGTTACTACCTACGCATCAATATACTGCGTTTTATCAATGGATTCGTGAACAGTTTCAAGCGGATGCCATCGTCCATATCGGGACACACGGCACCTTAGAGTTTCAGCGGGGGAAAGAGGCCGCTCTGTCTGGGGACTGTGTACCGGATGACTTACTCGGGGATTTGCCAAATTTGTACTACTATTACGTAGGGAATCCGTCCGAAGCGATGATCGCCAAGCGGCGCAGCCATGCCGTATTGATCGGCTATCAGGCGCCGGCTTTTACTGAAGCTGAGCTGTATGGCGAATGGCGTGAGCTTGAAGCCTTGCTGCACGAATATCGTGAAGCGAAGCAGCTCGCGCCGGAACGATGTGAGGCGATTCTACAAGAGCTGCAGGCGGTAGCGAAGTCGCTTGACTTCTCCGCAGAGACCGTAGAACACATGGAGGAGGAGCTCTATCGCATGCAGCGTTCGCTCATCCCTAGTGGACTGCATGTGCTTGGCGACAGCTATTCTCCTGAAGTCGCTTTGAACCATATGCAATTCGTGCTTCGCCACGAGCGGGGAAATATTCGCTCAATTCGCGGACTGCTCGCTGAACGTCAAGGCGTTCGGGCGGATGCGCTAACTTCGGGCAAGCATGTGAGCTTGCTGCGCCAGCTCGATGAGGAAGCGAATGCGTTAGTGACCGCTTATGTGTCAAACAAGGCAATCCCGGACATGTATAAGAGTGAACATCCAGATTGGCTTAAGCAGTTGGAAGCTTCGCTCGAGTACGGTTACGAAGCTTACCTAAGATCATTGCAAAATGAGGAAGCAGAAGGGCTGATGCGGGCGTTGGAAGGCCGGTACGTTCCAGCTAAGCTCGCTGGTGACGTGCTGCGAACACCTGAAATATTGCCGACCGGACGCAATCTGTACCAATTCGATCCCCGCTTAGTGCCCAGCCGTACAGCTGCTGAACGGGGGGCGATTGTCGCCGAAAACTCCATACAGCAATATCGCGAGCAGCACGGGGACTACCCGCACACGACGGCGGTCATCCTCTGGGGGATTGAGACGTCGCGCACACAAGGGGAAACCATCGGGCAAATCCTGCATTATATGGGGGTTCGCATTGGCGGGGGAGTCGGAACGTTCCGTACAGAATATGAAGTGATCCCGCTTACGGAATTAGGCCGACCGCGCTTGAACGTCATGGTGCATATTACTGGGGTTTTTCGCGATTTGTTTCCGAATTTGCTGGAAGAATTACATGACCTATTCCGCAAGGTTTCGGAGCTGGATGAACCTGATGAACTCAATTGGTTCAAGGCTCATACACGAAGCATGGAGGAGGAGCTGCTTGCTGCCGGATATGAGGCAAGTCAAGCGCATGACTTAGCTTGCGCCCGCATCTTCGGCCCGGCAGAAGGCGAGTATGGCACGACGGTGACGCAGATGATCGAGAAGAAGCAATGGAACGAGGAGTCTGAACTTGGCGCGGCATACACGGACAGCCAGCAGCATGTATACAGCGCACTGGCACGAGGACAGGCGGAGCCAGAATTGTACAGTTCTCATATGCTGGCGGTGGATATCGTGTCGCAAATACGCAGCAGTCATGAATGGGAAGTAACGGATTCGGACCACTATTATGAGTATTTTGGCGGTTTGGCAAAGTCTGTGGAAGTGATGAAAGGTCGGAAAGCTGACATTCATATTACGGATACGACAGGGGAGCAAATCAAGACAGAATCTGCCGAACATGCGATTGCACGCGGAGTAAGGACTCGCTTAACGAACCCGAAATGGATCAACGATCTCTTGAAGCATCCTTATCATGGCGCAAAGGAAATGGCCAGCCGATTCGAGTATGTACTGGGACTTGCAGCCACGACTGGAAAAGTAGAACCTTGGGTATTCGATCGTCTGCATGACGTCTATATGGCTGATGAAGCACTTAGCCGGAAGCTGCAGGACAACAACCGTTGGGCTTACCATGCGATGATCGAAACATTGCTGGAAAGCGAGCAGCGAGGATACTGGACACCGGATGAACAAGTTCTGCATCAGCTGCGGCAGAAATACCTAGAGCTTGAAGGAGAGTTGGAAGGGGAATGAGAACAGCTTGAGGCATAAGCTGAAATCCATTTAAATTAAGAAATGAGGTGTTTACCTAGATGATCGAAATCTTACGCAACGAAGCTGCTTGGGAACAAGCTTGGAAGGACGACCAAACGACAGGTGTAAACTTGATGAAATCAGCAGGGATCGAGCCGAGATTCACTTTTGGCGCCATCGCGGCCAAAAACTACAACGAGCAATCATTCAACGATGAAGGAAGAAGACGGTCAGCACGTATTATCGGCTGGTTGGAAAATCAAGGCGTAAATTTTAATGGCGCCTCCGTCCTCGACATCGGAGCGGCCTCTGGAATATTTTCGATTCCCTTATCACAAAGAGGAGCAGATGTGACCGCCGTTGAGCCGTCGCTTCCGTTCACAGAACTATTGGAGCACAACAATCAAAAATGGGCCGACGGTAAGGTAAAGATCGTGCGCGCAGCCTTTGAAGATATGGATACGAAGACATTAGGCTGGAACCAAGCTTTTGATTTTGTCTTTGTGTCAATGTGCCCGGCGATCACAGACTGGGAGATGGTGGAGAAAGTGATCAGCTGCGCTCGAAAATTTTGTTATATCAGCCTAGCGGCAGGTCCTAAAGAACACAGCCTCACCCTTGAAATATTACCGCTGTTAAACCATTCATACAACAAGCATCAAAACTCCGAGATGATGTATTTGCTGCAGCTGCTTTATCTAAAAGGGTACGCCTTTCATTCACTCGTCACACGAGAAATGAAAGCCAGGGTTGTGTCTCGTGCGGAAGCCATTCAAGAGGTTTTACATTGGCTTAACTTTTACAATTATCCAGTAGATGAGAATACGCAGGCCATCATTGAAGATTATCTGGATCAAACTTATCCTGGAAAAACGATCCCAATCAAACAAGGAGGGCGCTTCGGCAAAGTGCTCATTCAGTTAGAAGAGCAAAGCATGTTTACTTATTCATGAGGATGAATCAACCAAAGCGCCTACATCAGATGAGTTCCCGCATAAGGGACGCGTTGTACGAAACAATGGCGGTTCCGGAAGTGCGGGAATTTTTGATCCAGATGGGCATGATATTCAGGCGGATGAAGAAAGAGGCGTGTACTTTGATTGTATTTGCCTTTGAAAAACAACACTTATCATATTAAATGGAATGGTCATTGCGCTTGTTGGCATGTTAAGTGGTTTAGTCGCTTCTTATGAATTGGGTACACCACCCGGCGCTTCCATCACATTAATTTTAATGTTGATTTTTTCAGTCATAACACTTGCAAAGTACATGTTAGATTACTTGAAATTGGATAGACTATTTAATAAAAGTCAAGTCTAGAATGAAATATGCAGAAAATGACAAATCGAGTTTACGCCGTAGATTTGCCATTTTGAAAATAAGCCCATGCATTATACTGAGTAATCACATCTCGTATGGAAAGTTAAACGAAGTGGGAGGGAGTTAATCATGAAGGAAGTTGATGTTGTTATTATTGGAGGAGGTCCTGCAGGTTTAAGTGCTGGACTTGTACTAGGACGTGCTAGAAAGAAGACATTGATTATTGATGAGGGCCAACCGCGTAATGCAGTGACTAGAGAGGCTCATGGCTTTTTAACACGTGATGGCGTTAGCCCACATGACTTTCGAAAAATTGCGAAAGAACAGCTTCGCACTTATCCATCGGTTTCACATCTGGAAGATATCGTCAGGTTGATAGAAGGGGAAGATGGACAATTTTTGTTGGAAACTGTTTCGGGGGTGAAGATAGCCGCTAGTAAACTGCTGTTTGCTATCGGAATGAAGGATCGTGATCTTGGCATACCAGGGTTGGCAGAGGTCTATGGTAAGAGTGCGTTTGTATGCCCGTATTGTGATGGCTGGGAACTAAGGGATCAGCAATTAGTTGTCATAAACAGAGGAGCGACATTAATGCATTTTGTCCCATTGCTTTCTGGATGGTCGAAGCAGTTAGTAGTTTGTACAAATGGTCCCGATGAATTGAGTGAAGCAGAACGTGAAGAATTGCGCGCACATAATATCCCGGTATTTAATGCACCAATACATTTAATCCAATCAAATCAAGGCATGGTAAGCCATATCAAGCTTGAGGATGGGACGGAAATTTCGTGCACAGGGATTTTCTTCAAGCCGGAATTGGAACTTGGATCGGATTTGCCAGTTGCCCTTGGTTGCCGGATGTTGGATACTGGAATCATTGAAGTCGATGAGTTTGGAAAAACTAGTGTACCTGGTGTTTATGCAGCAGGGGATGCAACTACACACTTACACCAATCTATTGTTGCAGCTGCTTCAGGTGCTGTATCCGCAGCTGCAATAAACGGGGAATTAAATCAAGAAGAATGGCGGAAGAGCAACGTTTGATTGAATAACCATGAACACTTTACGAGCCTTCCTCACCCAAGTATCATGCTCATAGAATAAACTTCAAGGGTGAGGAATAACTATGAGGTCTTCAAGACATAATAGGTTAGTCAACTTTATCCTTTATTTTAAGAGAACCCACACCAATAATTGCTCCCAATATCACTAAAATTATACTGGCTATTATTTCATATCCTTGCAATGCATCGATGTAATTGACGAGAAACCAACTTGGTCCCCCGCCTGCCAATCGATTTATGATACCTCCAACTCCCTGAAGCAATAGAAGTAAACTTGCACCGCTTGCAATCTCTTTCATAACGCTACATCTCCTTTTTACATAACGAATATCAAGATAGAACTCCCCTGATGCCAATATTGAATAAAATCGCCCCAATAACTGCCACTCCGACTAATACAGAAGACAACGGAGCTTTTACTAATTTTGATCGCAGTTGTTCAAGCTGATTCATTATCCAGTTTTTACATAGTATAAACACGATCAATAGTAAGATTGAAGGAAGTACCATAATCGCGTTATAGCCAAGTAAAATGCCAATGGACAAACCCGTATGAAACGCTAAACCATCCATTAGTAATATCGAGTAAAAATACGGTAAAGCTGTGGTAAACTCAATCGCAAAGACAATAATACCGAGTATGATCATCCCTCTTATAGACACTTGCGTAGGTAACCATTCCAAAAATCGGGATTCCATCCCTTTTTTAGGATTATAAAAACTAATGAGTACAAAGGCGACTCCAAGTATCGTATAAAACCAACTTGAAATTTGATTGTTCGCCATGCTTTCTATAATACCAAGAATCGGCCCAACTCCGAGATAAACCAAGATACCCATTATAAAATAGCAAAATTGTGTCGAAAATAAAAAAACGATCAATCGCGATGCTGTTTTTTCTTTTTGTATGAGAAGGATATAAGCTGTAATCGCCAATACCCCGGGGCTTAAAATATCAATGACAGCACAGAGCACAATAATGAGGAGTGCTGTTGTGAAATCTATGTTGGCAGGAATTAATGATTCAATGATTTCAATCACCTAAACATCCTCCTTATTTATTTATTTCGCGCACTGTGATAAAATAATAATAACACAGTGTGTTAAATAAAACAAGAGGTGATTTGAAGTGCCGAAAATTGTTGATCATGATCACAAAAGAAAGCTCATCGCTGAAACGGCTTGGAAAATTATTGAAACCGAAGGTATTGAAAAAGCATCTATCCGCAGAATCGCATCTGAGGCTGGAATGTCTGCCGGAGCATTGAGACATTATTTCTCAAACCAGGATGAGTTACTATTATTTATCATGGATTATTTTCTTGCTCGCGGGAAAGAACGGTCGAAGAATAAATCATGGTCACAAGACCCTTTCATTGCGGTACAGGAAACGTTGTTAGAATTGGTTCCTGTCGATCGGGATAAACAAGCTGAAGCTGGCGTATGGCTGGTTTTCGTCATTCGTTCACTTACAAGTGCAGTTTTGAACACGAAAAAAGATGAACTCATCGAAGGAGAATACATTTTAATGGAGGCACTGCTTGAAATCTTGATAAAGGCAGGCTATGTAAAAAAAGACATAGATATTGAAATCGAAAAATTAAGGCTTTCTGCAGTCATTGAAGGTTTATCCATACATGCTCTATTAAGACCGGATATATTCACCATTGAAAAAACGGAACAAATTATTACTCACCACTTAAATGAACTTTGCAATAAATAATATTGCTCTCATTTATTAAAACATGAATTTGATAATAAACAAAGCAAAGACAGCCGCAAAACAACTAAATACACTTATCCATAAAACAGGTTCCATAATGATCCACTCTTGTTAATATATTTTATATCGCACTCCATGTAACTTGTTATTGCACAATCGCTCCTTTATAGAAAAGCGATAGAGTCCCAAATAAAGACTTCTAGTACGAACTTATTAACAATCAAGATGTTTTAATAACATATGAGGTGATTGCTTTAATTTTTGAATTTTTACCAAACCCTCGAAAGTTATATACATCGCAAAAAGCAACTCTGTGCTTATCGTGTAGTATTAAAGTTCCATTTAGAGATCCTGTGTTGCCATGTGTGATAATGTTCTGTATACGAAACTGTTGAACTTTACAATTTTTCATTTGATGTAACGCTTTCTCAAAATCATCTTTTCCCTGAATTAATTTATCACCAACAATTTCCCAAACCACATCATCTGTCATCCAATCCATACAGAAGCTTATTTCATTTTTGACAAAAGCGATACTAAGATCTCTAAGCAACTCTTTTTTAGGTGAGTTTCCACAATTTTCGGCGCATTCTACCGTTAAGTTCTCAGAATGAGTATTCATCGTTACCTCCTTTTTTCAAATGACCCCGACAGATGACCGGGGTCATTGTCGCGCATCTATTGGAATATTCGTTGTGAAATCAATGATAATGGTCTATTTTTGTCTATTTAACCGGAACCCAAATTTCGGTTTTGGCTACGGGGCTCGTTGGGTCAGGGCTTTTATATACTTCCAAAGACGGTGCGTCACCATGTTCATATGAATTAGACGGAAACCACTCTGAATATATTTTTTTCCATGTCTTCGGTACCACATCGGCTACGGGCCCCACGGCTTCAAATATCGCCCATTTTTCGGCAGATATTTGATAACTAGATAATCCATCAGGTATGTTTCCTTTGTATTCAGTGCCCACCCAATACTCAATCTCATTGTCCTCTTTGCTGTAATCTACTGATGCTCCAATCAAACCTGATATTTGGCCGTTATTCAAACCTAGTAATCGGTTAATGGTACCATTTTTTCCGACCTTGGTCCAAAAATGACCGATATCCAGAGACAGACCGAGATCTCCGTCACAATTAAACCGTTCTTTCACTCCCACAATTTGGAATCCTTTGCGTTCTACCAATTGATAATTCATAGGTTCAGCTCCTTTTAGATTCACCTGGATGGTCAAGCGATTATAAGATTGCAGCTTCCCCAATCCTTTTCGTGCTTCACTCGGTGTCACACCATGCTGTTTGCGAAAAGCCTTTGCGAAAGCTTCAGGAGTATCGTAGCCATATTTATAGGCAAGGTCGATAATCTTGCAATCGCTGCTGGCTAATTCCTGAGCAGCCAATGTCATTCTCCGCCTTCGCACATATTCTTTGACCGAAACATCAGTCAAGATTATAAAAAGCCGTTGAAAATGAAAGGCGGAGACATGTGCCTGCTTCGCAATGTCTTCTATTGTGATGGGTTCCAACAGATGCGCTTCCATATAGTCAATTGCCTTCTGCAGCGATTCTACCCATGCCATATGACTCCCTCCTTGATTAAAAGTTAACGTAAAGTCATCTGAGTATCCTGTCATCTTATGCGCAGTAGGGACAGATTCTCAACGAATACGTCCATACGTTACATCGAATCATCGTGTCTGCCGCCGATCTTAAACAATCCAATAAGTATGCTTTCATAGTCCCACTTTTTATGTATTCTTGTAGTAAGATTATAGCATAGGTAAAGATGATTCATCATACAAATGGTGCGAATGGGGGAGGGGTACATCTGGCACCGACCAGTATTTGCAGCGATTATTTGAACAAACTAATGATTATATAGAATGTCATTCCATCACTTTACTTTTATTAAAGCATACGAAGGAGGAGAGACTATTGGTATATTCTGTGGAAAGTACTACAGAAAAGATTGCAGTCTTTGTACATGACAATCTGTTTTACACAATATCCGGAAACGTTCCATCCACCGAGATGAAAAAAATCATCGATTCTTTTGAAATTGAGAAATGACTTGGATTATAATCATTGGATTACGGTAGAAGGAGACCTGGATATAGGGAAGTTTTGTGAGCAGCTAAAAACAATCAAAGTGATAATATATGGTGAAATTGTGTAGACGACCTTTTTTCCATATAGCTTTTCCACCAATGTCTGAAAGGGTAATAGGACGTGAAGTGTAGTCAATATCTGCTCATCCAGCATCTCCAGTATCATTTTCATGATACGGGCAAACTCTTCTTGCATTTTCCGAAAGCCATTGCTCCAGCTTTTTCAATGTTGGGATTCTTGTGGTTAAGTAGGGGGCTTGCTGAACGATTTTTATCCGAATTTCAGAGCTAGGCGCCGGCGAGACAGCATCGCGAAAATAAGGCAAAAAAGAACGCGGAGCCTGCGCTCCAGGTTCATCACGAGAAGTTGCAGCGTAATCACCGATTCGCTTGTCTTGGCGAGGTGTGCGCGAATACAGCCAAGCCCATACTTGCGCTTGCCTTCTCCAAACTTGCCTTCAATTGCGTTTCGTTCCCCGGTATCCTGTTTGACGTCTTGCTTATCTTCACTTGACGGACCGTTTTTAGGCTTTCGTCCCAATGCCGGCCCACTGAGCCAAATCCCATGCTGTTTGCAGAAGCTCCGGTTTTCGCGCGTGCGGTAGATCTGATCCACTTGGACGACAGCCGGATAGGTCCCCATGCGCTCACGGTACTTCTCGATCACGCCAATTAGCGTCGTGCTCTCGTTGAAGTTATCCCAAGACAGACGATCAAGGAACGCATAGCCATTTGTCATGCTTACCGCAATCTTGGCTCCGAACTCAACGCGTGCCTTGGCTTTCCCGCGCACGATTGGCCTGATATGCGGCTGATGAATGCTGACGATCCGGTCTTCCATCTGGTGAGAACGCTCGCTCCACATTTGAAGTTGCTGATGGTACAGTTCATGAATCACCAGCAGGTCGCGATAGGTTTTCCGGCTAAGCAGCGTGAGCGGTTGCACCTTGGCTTGCTCGGCGATGATGGAGAGGTTCCGTCCAACGTAACCGAGCTGCCGCCTGATTGCTTTGCGGATCACTTTGGGTCCCGGCCTGCGTTGCTTGGACACCGCCAAACTGCTTGCGCGCTTTTTCGCGGTACGTGCGCGGTTTCGTCGCTTTGCTGACGGCCGGCACATGCAGGGTATCGATGATCGATTCGAGCTTCTCCCGCGCTTCATTCAGCAGATTCAGATCGGTCGGATACGCCACATCCGCTGGCGCGCAGGTAGCGTCCATGAGCACCGTCCCTTGATTGGGTAGCGCAGGTGCTTCCGATTCCATGGCCGATACCGGATGCCCTTCGGAAGGAGGCGCGGTCGCTTCAAGAGGCTCGGGCACCGCGGCCGTCTGCTCCACGGGAGATGTTGCTGCTGACGGTTCGACTTGTGGTTCCGCGAACAGTGTTTGCTGTTCGGCTTCAATAACAGAGGCGCGCTTCTTCGACCGCTTTACTTTCCCTCCGCCGCCGCTAACGTTGTTGTCGTCATGGTCCTTCGTTTCCTTCGCGCCTGCCGTGGCGACGACCTCATTCAGCTCAGCCAGCACATCCGTCAGACGCTTCCGAAAATGCGTCATCATCGAGTGATGGAACGGTTGCTTCATGACGAATCCGGGCAGACCGATGAAGTATTGCATGTATGGATTTTCGTTGATCGACTCTAGGGTTTCTCTGTCGGTCAACTGCATTCTCTCTTGAATGATGAGCGCCCCGAGCCCCATCCGCAAACTGATCGTTTGCTGGCCGCGGAAGGTGTCTTTGAAAAACGGTCCGTATTTTTTCTCGGCCTCTGCCCATGGCACTAACCGCGCCAACTGAACCCAACGATTCTCTTCGTCCAGCTTTCCGCCAAAGGGCAAAAAGAAATCGCCTGGCAGGATCAATTGATTGTCGAGATGCGCGGTCGGCTTGAACACATTTGTCACTCCATCTGCAAGGATTTGGGCCCGTTCTCCATGCTTTCCTTTACATATGAATTCGACATCAAGAGCCTAAAATCCTTATTGTTATGCGGTTTTCAGCCTTTTTTTCACCATTCAGCAAGCCCTAAGTAATGAATAAGAGCTTCCTCCTTACGGTGTGTTATTGGTAAACATCACTGTATCCAGGATGAAGCTCTTTTCCGATGTTCGCTTTTCCAGATCTTAATCCCACGAAGATTTTACACTAACCCGTTTGTTAGTTTTCGATAACGATTTAATAAAAATTTTAATTTTAGCCCCATTTCTTTTTAAATAGTTTCCCCTACTCTATAGTAGACGAAAGATAAGGAGGAAACTACGAATGAAGAAATGGCTATTGGGGATTGTCATCCTTTTAATTATTGGCTATGCCGTTATCCAGGATAAACCGGAACCCGATAATAATGAAAATGTGCCGAAAGAAAACCACCAAGTAGAGGATGAAAAACTGGATGAGGATCTGGATGAGGATTTGGATGAGGATCTTAAAGGGGACGGGATGCCGGTTCGGATAACAAAGGATCAGGTTTACAAAGGCCATTTGCTGCTGATCAATGAAGATCATCCTGTACCTCCGGGGACTAACGTATCCGATGCGGTCAATTTGGCGAAAAATCCGGAGCTGATCAACGGATACGGACTCTTGGATAACTCGATCCGATTGACGCCTTTTTTGGCACAAAAATTATCTGCGATGATTGCAGCGGCACATCAGGATGGCATTAACCACTTTATGCTCACCAGCGGCTATCGGGACGAAGAGGAACAGAGCAAGCTATACGAGGAAAAAGAGCCTGGATACGCGCTGCCGGCAGGCTTTAGTGAGCATAATCTCGGTTTGGCGGTGGATATCGGATCAACGCAAGGGAAGATGGAGTCTGCTACTGAAGGACAATGGCTGAAAGAGAACGCCTGGAAATACGGCTTTATCTTGCGCTATCCGGAGGACAAAACAAATATTACAGGGACCCCGTATGAACCATGGCATTATCGTTATGTCGGTTTGCCGCATAGCGCTATTATGTATGAGAACAATTTTGTTCTGGAGGAATATTTGGACTTTTTGAAGGAACAGAAATCGATAAAGACCACGATAAACCACGAAGAGTATTCCATTTATTACTATTCTGTTCTCGAAGATACCACGATTCATGTGCCGGCGGATAGCCGCTATGAAATTTCGGGCAACAATATGGATGGTGTTATTGTGACAGTATATTCCGGGCAGGGCGATGCGCCAGCGAACGGTGTTCTGAGCGGCGATACTCCAACAAACAATAGACCGGAAAACGACTCCTCGACAAGCGATACGCCGACAAACGAGGGGGCTCCAACCGGCAATCGTCCGAACGATAAACCGCAGATTGATACGCCGACGACCCATGCGCCGACTAGCGATACGCCAGCGGACACCGATCCGGCGCTTGAGAAGCCGGCGGGTGCGGTTCCGGAGGACGGGATGCAGGAAGTTAAGAAGCCGGAGGTTTCGATACCAAAGGAGGAGAACAGATGAGAGCAGGAAACCGGTTGAAACATTGGAGCGTTCGGCTATTGTTTGCTTTCTACATGTACGCGCTGCTCAAAATAATTTTATTCAAGTTCGGCCGGGTGGATGTTGCGTTTCTATGGGAGCAGCTTCTGCGAACCGTGACTTATCCGGAATATATCGTTGCCAGACTGCAAGCTGGGAATCTGGTTCCCTTGAAGGAAATTGCCAGAGCGCTTGATGCGTTGACCGTACACAGCCTGACGAACCTGTTCGGGAATATTGCGATCTTTGTCCCGTTCGGCATGTTCCTTAATGTCCTTGCGAAGGCCGGAAAGCTGACATTGGCGGGGACGCTATGGCGCTCCTTGGCGGTAAGTTTCGGGCTGGAAAGCGCCCAAGTGTTATTTTCGCTCGGTACGTTCGACGTGGACGACCTTATTTTAAATTCCGTTGGAGGCATGCTCGGCTTCGTCGCCTACAGACTGGGATCCTGGCTGACGACGCCGGCATCCGCCGTTCCGGGCGCTCCGCGCGCCGTTGTTCTGGCGAAGAAGTTCTGATACGATGTAGTTCAATCAACATATTTACTTGAGGTGGATTATGAAATCGATCACTATATTAATTGCGGATGACGAACCGGAAATTGCCGATTTGATAGAACTGCATCTGGTCAAAGAGGGCTATCGCTGTATTAAAGTTTCTGACGGGCTGGCAGCCGTACAGATCATTCGGACGCAGTCTGTCGATTTGGCGATTCTCGATATCATGATGCCGAATCTGAACGGCTACGAAGCGACGCAGCTAATCCGGGAAAGTCACCATCTGCCCATTATTTTTTTAAGCGCCAAAGCAACTGATCTTGATAAAATTACAGGACTGGTCAGAGGAGCGGACGATTATGTGACCAAACCGTTCAACCCGATGGAGCTGGTCGCTCGGGTAAATGCGCATTTGCGCCGTGCGCTGCAATTCAATCCATCGGCAGCTTCGAACACAGCCGTTCTGCAGGCGCGCGGTCTGGTCATCCATCCTGAACAACGAACCGTTTTTTTGTATAACAACCCGATTGAGCTAACCCCGAAGGAATTTGACATCTTGTACCTGTTGGCCAGCCATCCGAAGAAAGTCTTCAGCACAGAAAATATTTTCGAACATGTATGGGGGGAGGCCTACTACGAAGGCAGCAATACAGTTATGGTGCATATACGAACATTGCGGAAGAAGCTCGAAGAAGACAAGCATAAGAACAAATGGATCAAGACCGTCTGGGGAGTGGGATATACGTTCAATGGCTAATAAGATCCGAAGTTTCCGGTTTAAAATGATTCAGCTGTTTGCTTTAAGCACACTTTGTTCTGGTGCGATCACCTTTCTGATCTTTAAAGTGTTTCAGCTCTATTATCATACGACGAAGTATGAAGACCCGACGACTAAAATCCGTTATTTCATGAGAGAAATCGGGGACCTCAATTTTTTCTTGATTATTTTTATTCCTCTCTCCTTTTATTTTTTCTTTCTCCTCACGAAACGGTATTCCCTTTATTTTCACGAAATATCGCGTGGAATCAATCAACTGGCAAACGGCGACTTCAACAGCAAAATAAACATCCGGTCTAATGATGAGTTCGAAAATATTGCGCGGGATATCAATCTGGCTAGTGAAAAATTGAAGCAAGCGCTGGAGAGGGGAGACTTTGCAGAGAACAGTAAAGAACAATTGGTGTTGAATCTGGCTCACGATTTGCGAACGCCGCTCACTTCCGTATTGGGCTACCTGGACTTTATTCTTCAGGACGATAATTTGACGAATGACCAGATCAAGCACTATACAGGCATTGCTTTTTCCAAGTCGCAACGGCTGGAGAAGCTGATTGACGAGCTTTTCGAAATCGCCCGCATGAATTACGGCCAGCTAAAGATGAACAAACAACCGATCGATCTTAGCGAGCTTCTCATCCAATTAAACGAGGAATTATACCCTGCTTTAGAAAGAAGTAACCTGACAACCCGTTTGCATGTAACTCCGCATGTGACGATTTGGGGCGACGGTGAATTATTGGCGCGCGTATTTGAGAATCTCCTTACGAACGCTATCCGTTATGGCAAGGATGGCCAGTATATAGATATTCATTGCACAGTAGAAGCGGAGAATGCAGCAGTTCAAGTGATTAATTATGGTCATAGCATTCCCCCCGAGGAGCTGCCGTATATTTTCGATATGTTTTACACGGTCGATAAAGCGCGTACTGAGCGGGAAGGAAGCTCCGGTATCGGTCTGTTTATTGCGAAAAATATCGTGGAACAGCATCGGGGCACGATCTCAGCGCAAAGCGATCCCGTTCGCACGTTATTTGAAGTTCGTCTCCCGCAAAGCAACGCACCTACAGCGCATCAGTAACTAGGATGTGTCTGGACACTGCGTGATTTCTGTTTTTTCTCCACTTATTCTTCAATCAGTTTTCCCAAATGAAAGCATCAATGGGAGGAAACTGAGAATGAATAAGTGTTTTTTTATGTTCTAAGCGTGTTATCACTGAGACTGCAAACAAAGAGGATCGTCCGTTCAATGTTGGACGGTATTTAATAAAAATTTTATTTTTACCCTACTTATTCTTTAAACTGTTCTTTTTATAGTACTGGTAAGACTGGTTGGAGGAAGCGTAAATGAAGCAACGGTTTTTTAGACAAGATGACGATAGGAAGATCATGAAATGGATGCGCAAGGATGCGGTGGTAGCCTGGCTATTTCTCGCACCGAGCGCTGTTGGATTCGCACTGTTTTACCTTGTTCCATTTATCATGGGAGTATTTTATTCATTTGTAGACAGCCCGGTAGATCGTCATTTTGCGGGTTTGGATAATTACCGCGAGTTGCTTATGAGCGAGTCCTTCCGCAAGGCAGTGACCAATACATTTTATTTTAGCGCGGTTAGCGTTCCGCTTAATCTCACACTGTCGCTAGGTCTTGCGGTACTGCTGAATGCAAATTTATATTTGCAAAAATGGTTGCGGACCGCCTATGTGCTGCCGCTTGTCGTTCCCGTTGCCTCAATTGTGTTCGTCTGGCAATTGTTGTTCGATTGGAACGGATCCGTAAACGCCTGGCTGAGCAGCTTCGGAACTGAACGCGTGGACTGGATGAAGACCGATGCTGCCCGATATGTCATTATTGTCGTCTATTTATGGAAGAACATTGGCTATAACGTCGTTTTATTTTTGGCGGGTTTGCAGCAAATCCCGAAGGATTATTATGAAACCGCGCATGTGGAAGGAGCTGGGCGCTTACGGCAGTTTGGCAGCATCACTCTTGTCTATCTAACTCCCACGATGTTCTTTGTCGTCATTTTGTCGATTATGAACTCGTTTAAAGTATTTCGGGAAACGTATTTAATCGCAGGAGACTATCCGCATGACAGTATCTATATGATGCAACATTATATGAACAACATGTTCACGTCGTTGGATATTCAGAAATTGACAGCCGCGGCGACCATGATGTTCGGTTGTATTCTTTTGATCGTCATCGGTTTGTTTGCGCTTGAACGCCGATATCGGCAGTTCATGGAATAGAGGTGAGAGTCTTTGGATAATTTTCACAAAATCATTCGAAAAATTGGCCTCACAGTCGTGTTGGGCACAATTGCGCTTATGTTTTTATTTCCAATTGTGGTCACGTTCACTAATTCATTCATGACAGCCCAGGAAATCGATATCAATTATGGATCTATCGGACAGATGAATGAAGCGATGAAAGGGGGGAAAAACCGTTATGGAAATTTAAAATTGCTGCCGGATCATGTATCTGTGAAGCAGTATGGCGAAGTGTTGGTGGCAAGTCCCCGATATTTAATGTTGTTTTGGAATTCGGTGTTGTTGGTAGTGCCGATCATCGTTGGGCAAATCTTGGTCTCGGCGTTTGCTGCGTATGCCTTCTCCAAGTTGCAGTTTCGTTACCGAGATCGTCTGTTTATCGTCTATGTCATGACGATGCTCATGCCGTTTCAGGTGACACTAGTGCCGAATTATATTATGGCGGATAAATTGGGGCTGCTGAATAGCCCGAATGCCATTATATGGCCTGGCATTTTCGCAGCTTTCGGTGTTTTTATGCTTCGACAGTTCATGCTACATATTCCGTATGCCTAT
Organism: Paenibacillus residui; assembly: GCF_042677205.1. NCBI lineage: Bacteria > Bacillati > Bacillota > Bacilli > Caryophanales > Paenibacillaceae > Paenibacillus > Paenibacillus residui. The sequence continues at coordinate 20,945 of NZ_JBHTIU010000098.1, read as the reverse complement.
ATTGAAGCGGCGAAGTTGGACGGGGCCGGCCATTTGCGGATTTTCTTCACGATGATTGTTCCTATGGTGAAACCAGGTGTTGCTGCGCTCGTCGTTCTCTTATTTGTTGATTATTGGAACATGGTAGAGCAGCCGCTAATTTTTCTGAACGATCCGTTCAGGCATCCGTTATCTGTGTACTTGTCCAGGATCAATGATGAACCTGGGATCGCTTTTGCGGCATCCGTGCTGTATATGACCCCCATGGTGCTGTTATTTCTTTATGCGGAAACTTATTTCATTAAAGGCATTCAATTATCCGGCATCAAGGGGTAATAGGAGCAATCTTTCCAACGGAATGTTTTAGGAGGAAGAAGACTGAATATGGGGTTAGCAAACGAACAAGTTGATCGCAGACGCAAACGAATGATTCAAATTGCCTTTATTGTTTTTCTAGGATTGTTGTTGCTGCTTACTTTTTTCGGAAATACCATTCAATCATTAACCTTGCCGAAAGTAAGAACGGAACCGCTGACTACAGGAAACTTGACATTTACGATTGAGGGAAGCGGCATATTGGAACCGCTCAAAGAAGCGAGGTTAACGAACCCTGCCGGTTGGAAGGTCCGAAAGATCTTCGTAAAGGAAGGAGACCGTGTGAAAGCGGGGCAAAAGCTAATAGAATATGACAGTACAGCGGCACAACGAGAATTAGAAAATGAAATGGCCAACTTGAAGAAAATGAATATTGAACTGGAAAATCTTCAGGATCAGTTCATTGAGGCAGCACAGGGTGGGGATGAACTTGATACACGAATCGCTAGCCGCGCGATTGAATCGCTAAAACTTGACCTAGACACGCAGGAACGAAACATTAACGAGTTGAGAGACCGTTTGGCAAGCGGACAGGAGTTGATCGCTCCGTTCGACGGGATTGTAACCCAATTGAGTGCAGTCGAAGGAATGGCATTTATGGGAGAACCGGATGTTCGAATCTCAAATGATAGCTTGGGCTACAAGTTGGATATTCCCGCCGATTCTACGCTGTTGACCCACTTGGATATATCAGTTGGGACGAAGGTAGAGGTCGAGGTACAAAGCGTTCAGGCACAACAGACCCGTATCCTTGAAGGAACGATTATCGAAATGGTGGATGCAGAGCCGAGAATCGAATCCGTTGATTTGACTGGTCTGAACCGTACGATTCCACGGAAGCTGATACGTATCAACGTCTTCAATGCCGAGCTAAAAGGGGGTGAGCGAGCATGGGTCAATATTGAGAAACGCTCCCGCCAGCAAGGACTGGTTGTTTGGAGTGAGGCCATTCATTATGAGCGTGACGGAATGTTTGTTTATAAAATTGACGAGCAGAGAGGAGCATTGGGCAATGTTTTCGTTGCTCGTAAAGTGCGCATTCAGGTCAGTGAAAGGAATGATCATGAAGCCTTGCTTCTGGCCGACAGTCTCTATGAGGGCGATCTGTTAATTCTGGAAAGCAGCGAGCCTTTACAAGACGGAAACCGTGTTCGTCTGCAATAAGCTAATTTTAACAGGAGGAATTTATTCGATGAAAAAGTGGTCATTTATGGTGTTTATAGGCATTTTATTTCTGTTGGTGAGTGCATGCGCTTCTGAGGGAAGTGATCAATCGGGAAGCCAGAAACCGGTAAATAAAGAGGGGAAAACTATCGTTACGTTGTCTGTCCAACAAGCGAGCTCATTTTATGAAATCGCAGAAAAAAAGTTTGAGGAAAAGTACCCGGATATCGATTTGCAAATTCAGGTTATAGAAGATTATGAACAATACCAAACAACGACAAATACAGCAATACTATCGGGCAAAGGTCCGGATATCTTTGAAGTCAGCGGTCTGCCAACCAAAGATTATGTGAACAAGGACCTTCTCCTGGATATGGAGGAGCTCATGAAGCAAGACGATACACTAAATCATGGCGATTTGCAAATAAATATTTTGGATGCGATAAAATCAAATGATGGTCTGTATGCCATGCCTTTCGGATTCAGCCTGCGAGCGTTTGTAGGTGATGGGGATCTTCTCGGGAACACGAGTATTGACGACCAGAATTGGACTTGGAAGGAGTTTGAAGATATTGCGAAGACGTTAGGCGAGAGCGGTGCGGAACGTCGTTATGCCATGGCGGGGGAAACACCTGATTTCCGCATGCAAGAAATGGTTGTGGACAGGTATTCCGAGTTTGTTGATACCGCGGCGAAAAAGGCATTGTTTGACTCTCCATCGTTCGTAGAAGCAATGCAGCAAATAAAAGATATGTACGATAATCAGGTCATGACTTCAGAACCGGCGGATATAGGCAAGCAAATGTTTTATTCGACCGTTCTGAGATCGCCGGCAGATTTTATCAATGATTTGCATTTTTATTTCTCCAATCCGAAGCTGCTGCAAAAACCGGAACAAAAAGGAGGAACGAGAATTGTTCTCGCCTCCCAGTTCGCCATTCAAGCCCAATCCGCGGTGAAAGAGGAGGCCTGGAAGTTTATTGCCTTCATGCTATCGGAAGAAGGGCAATCGTTGCAAGAAAGACAAGGATTTTCGCTGCTGAAATCTGTGAATGAGAAGCAATTGAACGAGATGCAGGAACAAGTGGAAAACGGAACGTATAAGACGCCAGACGGGAAAGCGCCGAAAGTGACGAATGATGAATTTGCCAAGTTCAAAAAGTTCATTCATACTGCAAATAACCATTCGGCAGCGGATGGCAAGGTAATTTCAATTGTAGGAGAAGAATCTATGGCCTTCTTTAGTGAGCAAAAAACTGCTGAAGAAGTTGCCGAGCTGATCCAGAACAGAGTGACAACCTATTTGAACGAGTAGAAAGCATTTAAATTGAAGTAGCGTATCTTTGGGCGCTACTTTTCAAAATAGCAACAAACCGATTTTAGCCGAGTGCTATTATTTACTCAACTTTCGCAGCTTGAAAATTAGTGTTAAGCCTTGATATTACCAGGATTTCTTATTGAAAAATCTCGTTCTTGACAGAAAAACACCTTTCCGTTTGGTTAAATGGAAGTGGATAGTATTCCCATCCCAAACAGAAAGGAGCGTAACTCTATGGTACAACACAACTTCCTGTCTGAAAAGGGGCAAGAACGAATCTCTGCTTTATTTTCCGCTTTGCAAATCGGACAACTGTTGCGTAAAGCCGGTATTTCGAAGTCGTTCGGATTGTCCAGTCTGGTCATTTTTAAGCTGATCTTTACGCTCGTGTTCGAAGGGCGCAATTGGTTTCGTCATCTGCATAGCGACCGCCAGTCGTTGCCTGGCAAAGATGTAGTCTATCGATTCATAAACCATCCACGCTTTGCCTGGCGAAGATTTTTGCATGCCTTGAGTCTGAAGGTCGTTCAGCATTTTGATTCCTTAACCTCTTCGTCCCGCGTTCGAACGTTCATCATTGATGATTCGGTTCTTCGCAGGGATCGCAGCAAGAAAGCCGAGTTGCTGGCTCGCGTCTTCGATCATACGACGAGGAGATATGCTCGCGGCTACAACATGCTCACGCTCGGATGGTCGGATGGCTTCAGCTTTGCGCCCATCGATTTTGTCATGCTCAGCTCGGCCAAGCTGACGAATCGCTTTTGCGTGATGAAGGAACGTCCAAGCGTACCCAAGGCTACAAACGCCGCATCGAGGCACTTTCACGCAAACCGGATGCCGTGGCGGCTCTGCTTGATCGAGCGATCCAGGCGGGATTCAGCGCTGACTTTGTCCTGATGGACAGTTGGTTTACCCAAGCGCCTCTGTTGCGTGAATTGATGGCGAAAGGTCTACATGTCATTGGGATGGTCAAGGCGATGAAACAACGATACCGGTTCAACGGAAAAAGCCTGACGCTCCATGAACTGTATGCCCTGTTGCCAAAGCAGAAAAACAAAGAAATCCTTGGCTCGGTCATCGTTCAAACTGCCTGCGGTTTACCGATCAAACTGGTCTTTGTGCAAAACCGCCATCGGCGGCGGGATTGGCTGGTTCTGCTCAGCACCGATTTGGCGTTGGAAGATGCTGAAATCGTTCGCATCTACGGCATGCGTTGGAGCATTGGCGTGTCCAGTTAAGGACACAACTTCTAGTCGGTGAAAGTCCGACCGGGGGAAAAGACTACACTCCCGTAGCCTGAGAGGCATCGCGGAACGAAAGTGAACCGATGGAGCCCTCTGACAAACATTCATTAGGAATGCGGCAAAATTCCAGGTTGTAACGTGCAGTGAACGCAGACGTAGCCTCGTAACACGCAAATCCGGTGGCTGAGACGGTCGATAACGCGCGAAAGCAGTAAGAACTGACCGAAAGAGTCTGAAACGGCAGTTCTCACCGGCGGGGTATCAGCGGCGACATGGAGGGAAAGAGGTTGTGGAAACTGGAGAAGCCCTCGGCACCCGGTGAAGAAATCTCATCGAGGAGGCCGTTCCTATAACCGTGATCGGGAAATGGGACAGGCAGGTGCCAGGGTGGCGGATCGGGTTGTAGTACTGATGATTCGCGTGCAGCAAAACGCGCGGGGAGGGAAGGACCCGGACCTGTAAGCAAGTCCGTACGACCAAAGGAGGCAAGGGTGCCATGACAAAAACACCATCAATTTGCAGGAGCTAAGGCGGCGGATATATCGAAAGGCGAAGGCCGAACCTACACATCGATTTTGGGGACTATTTACACATGTCACCAAGATGACTACCCTTCAGGAAGCGTACCAACAAGCGAAGAAAAACGGCGGTGCCCCCGGTACTGACGGAAAAAGCTTTGCAGATGTGGAATGCGAAGGGGTCATCCCGTTTCTGGAAAACATCCAAGAGGAGCTTCAAGCGGGAACGTATCGCCCACAAGCCAACCGTAAAGTAGAGATCCCGAAGGCAAACGGAAAAATGCGAACGTTGCAAATTCCAAGTATTCGAGATCGCGTGGTGCAAGGTGCGCTGAAACTGATACTGGAGGCGATCTTCGAGGCAGACTTCTGCCCGAACTCCTATGGTTTTCGACCGAAACGCTCTCCCCATCAAGCACTGTCAGAAGTGCGGCGCAGCGTACTGCGTCGAATGACGATGGTCATCGACGTCGATCTGTCGCGCTACTTTGACACCATAAGACACACCATATTGCTGGATAAAATCGCAAAACGCATCCAAGACCCTCAAGTGATGCAGCTCGTCAGACAGGTGATAAAGGCAGCAGGGAAGATCGGCGTACCTCAAGGGGGCCCGTTTTCACCACTGGCTTCCAATATCTACCTAAATGAAGTGGACTGGATGTTTGATGCGATCCGACGGAAAACGGCGGAAGGAGACTTCGAAGCCGTCAACTACCATCGCTTTGCCGATGACATGTTGATTACCGTGAGTGGGCATTCCAGCAAACGCGGTTGGGCCGAGCTTGCTCTGCAACGACTACGCGAACAATTGGAACCGCTTGGTGTGGAACTCAACTTGGAGAAAACCCGTATGGTCAATGCTTTGAAAGGCGACGCTTTTGCATTCCTGGGATTCGATCTAAGGCGAATACAGAACCGAAGCAAAACCGGCCATTTCATCCTCATGACACCGAAAAAGAAAGCCCGTATAGCGGTGAAAGCGCGAATCCGTGAAGTGATTCGAAACGGAGGTGCGAAACCGGCCAAAGAGATCGTGAAACAAATCAATGCGATATTGGCTAGATGGGTGAACTATTTTCGGGTGGGAAATTCCAGTGATGCATTCAGTGAAGTGCGCGATTACACAGAAATGAAAATCCGGACATTGCTGACCAGAAGGAAACGGAGACGAAAAAGTAGCATTGGATGGCGGAGATGGAGTAACGAATACCTCTATGGCGTGTTGGGGCTATACTGGGACTGGAAAGTCCATCCCTTGAAAAACGCAGATGGGTTCCGATGAAAGTGTCCGCTATGTGATAGGTCTCATAACCCTTTCGACGAAGTTTACGGGGTGAGCTGCTTGAGGGAAAACCTCACGAGCAGTTCTTATGGGGAGGGGCTGGGAACGGGCTATGAGCACCGCGCCAGTCCTTTACCCGACAGATGTTCTTCAAATTTGCCAAATCGTACCTGAAGCTGGGAACGGAGTTTCAAGGTCGTTGATATGCTCATCAGCCACACCACGATCGTGTTTACACGTTATCTCGTGATGGAATGGGAACGCCGTCACAACAACGACGCGCTGTCGTTGGGTGGTCTGTTTTTCCTGTTTTCCGACGAAGTTCGAGACCTGGATCTCAAAACGGCTTTGCAACATCTGATCGCATTTTTCATGGCATTTACGGAAGTGAAATCCAAGCGGGATCAGTCTGCCGTAGTATGTCAACTCCAGCAATGGATTGCGAGTTTGCCTAATTATATCAAGGCTTTGTTCGGAAAATTAAGCTGCGAAAGTTGAGTCAATTAACAACAACTAACTTTAACAGAGCCGTTCTTAAAAAGCTTCCTGCTTCTTCTGAACTCTCTTGATTAATTCTTCGGGCACCACCAGTTCACTAGCTTCCACCTTCAACGGGATTTTCTTCACCTTGTTCAGTTTTCCGTACATGTAAAGCTGGTTACAGACCAAGATGTAATCGCGACAGCATTAAGTGGCCATTTTTAATTCTTTTTCGGCAACAGATACTGGACCTCTGTCAATAGATTGGACACATGGAATCGAGAAAATTACGCAACATAATCGTACATTTGTTCGCATTGAATGGGTGTGAGATACCCGATCGCCGAATGGACTCGTTTGCGATTGTAGAAAAACTCGATATATTCAAAAATCTTGCTTTGCGCTTCCTTGCGGGTCTTGAACTTTTCCAGATAAACGAGTTCCTTTTTGAGTATGCTGTGGAACGATTCGATGCAGGCGTTGTCGTAGCAGTTGCCCTTGCGGCTCATGCTGCCCTTCATCCCGTATTTTAGGAGCCGTTGTTGGTACTCATGGTGTCTATCATCGTGCGTTGTTTTACACGTTAGGCTTGACGCGAGAAACGAGGACGCATGTTCAGGACTTGTTTGACTTTTCAAACGACAGCATCCGACCGAAAGGTTTAAAGGCTTCCTAGCAAACAGGTACTTCCCTTCGAGCAAGCCGCTTGGCCTTTAATCTGTGGAACGGATGGGCAGAAGAACAGCAGGAACGGGATTCCACGCCGCACGAGTTGTTTGATTGTCGTTATGCGCCTTATTTCTTTGAGGCGATTCGCTTGCGTTATCCGGAATATTGCAGGAGCCATGACCGGGTTCCCCAACGTATGAACGGTCCAACCCGTTAATGGATATGCCAGGAGGGCAACTTTGATGAAGGATATAAAGACAAGGACACGGGTGAAGAACATTAAGAAGCTGGATCGCTTCTCCAACTTGATGGCAAAAGCAAAGTCTGTCGATGTACGTTCCAAACATAAGTCATCTAATCGCCATGATTCGGAATCTACAGGTTCCTCTGTGGTGTACGCGCAAAATCAATCCGTGAGGGCGGCAAAAACCACGCTGCGCAAGGGGATGCGCATCATTCCAGGTGTGAGCAAAGGAGCAATTCGTCTTCTTCGGAAAAAACGGGAGCGCTTGATAGGGACGGCGAAGGAGAAAGAAACCATGCCTCAGCAATCGGGGGAAACGGCGAGCGGTCGGCGTTCACGTAAGCGAAGCGGCATTCAAGTGAGCAAACGTTCGGTTGTTTCTGATAAACAACAAGCGCTGTCCGCCCATTCAACAGGTGCCATACAAGGAAGAGATAATCGTCAGGCTGTACATTCATTTTCCCAAACCAAGCGTCCATTGCGTTTGCGGAAGCCTGTTGGCGGGAAATATCCTTTGTTTTCCGAAACAGTGATAGGGAAGCAACGCTATATTCATCGAATGGTGCGGGCCAGGATTGTCAGTCGGAAACAAGCTCAACAACCCCAAGCTCAAGCTAAAAGTGAAACCCAGTCAAACCCGATGTCAAAACCTGTCGAGAAGCGTGTCACGACCACGAACACCCTATTCAAGACTACCGTGCGTTCTCGTGACAAACGTTCGAGTCTACAACCCGGCGAAATGACAATCGGGAGGAAACGAAATCCCGCCCCCGTTCGTTCTTCCGCTCATAAGCTGGTGAAGCCGCATGCAGGTGTATCCGGGCGTGTCAAAACGGGCGGCAAAGTCATCAAGGTGCTTTCCCATTCAGTAAAACCGATTCATCAGTCTAGCCAAGAAAAAGGACAGGTCCATAATCCAACAGATAGGATGAAACATAAAGCCAGGGAAGCGCAAAAAGCAGCCTTTCGATTGATGACCATGCACCGTTCAAAGCAGCGGCTGCAAGCTGTTGCCAGATGGAACATTCGCATGATTCGTGTAGCGGAGAAAATGACTGCGGTACTCGCCAAAGGCATGATCGCTCTTTTAGGTGTTAGCGGTACGGTGATCATCTTGCTATGCATCATGATGGCTGTTGCTGCGGTTGTATCATCTCCTTTTGGCATCTTTGTCTCCAGTGATAATACGGATAGCGATGTATTGCCGCTTTCTGACATCGTACAAGACATCGACAACGAATTTGCTGTCCGACTGGAGGACATACGTCGGGATGCAGGCTCAGTGGATCGTGTAGAAATCCATTATCTCGGAAGCGCTGATAATACTCGCATCGATAACTGGATGGACGTCATCGCGGTCTTTGCGGTTCGTACCGTAATGGACAGCGAAAACGGCATGGACGTAGCCACACTGGACGCCACTCGGGTGGATGTGATTCGCTCCGTCTTTTGGGACATGAATCAACTGGACTCTTACGTGGAAACGATTGAACACAGGGAAACGATTACGGTGGAACATGAAGATGGGAGCACGAGTAAGGAAACGATAACCTGGTATGAATCGGTATTGCACATTACAGTTGCCAGTCATACTGCTGGGCAGCAGGCCGACATCTACGACTTTACAATCGAACAAAGAGAGATCATGCATGAAATGTTGTCGGCGGAGTTCCGCCCGCTCATGTTCGCGCTTCTCGGTAAAGATATGGATGTTGGGTTAACGACTGAGCAGCTTGAAATCGTTTATCACGATCTGCCGAAAGGGGAATGGGGCGGTGAAGCTGTCCGCTTGGCATTGACTCGCTTGGGCGATCCATACAGTCAAGTTTTGGCCGGGCAAGACCGCTATACAGATTGCAGTTATCTTGTTCAATGGGTGTACCGGCAGTTGAGCATTCAGTTGCCGCGGACGGCGGCTGAACAAGCCAGACATTGTGTCGATAACGGGTGGACAATCCGTTTTGAAGATTTGGCTCCGGGCGATTTGGTCTTTTGGAGCTATGCCAGCAATGGTCGGTTTATGGACATTACCCATGTTGGCATCTATGCCGGAAACGGCAAGGTCGTCGATGCTTCATCCACTCGCGGACAAGTGGTTTACCGGAATTTGTTTGACGCCGATCAACAGGTGCTGTATGGGCGGCCGTTTCAAATGAACGTACAAAATGTTTATAGCTAAAAACAAAGTAACCCCGGGGAAAACTCTCCCGAGGTTACTTTGACCGATGCTTTCGGATTATAATTTCATTATAAACGATTATTGTCTCTACCGCTACTATTGTCTATTTCTAATGGTTCAAATAAATAGTTAGTATTTTACTTGGGCCGAGGTGCTAGTTGCGGTTTCTAAAATTCTGTTCCTCTCTTTGATAGTGGCTGTTGTCACCACTCTGTAGGTGTTGCCCGAGGTAACGTAATATTCTTTTTCAAAACTAATGACAATGTTTGTTCTGTAACGGGCATCCAATCCGCAAAAAGCGACTTCATAAGAATCAGAAAAGATAGTAACATAATAATTTTGATCTCTTCTGTTACATATTCTGATTTCAATCGTCATCATATAGTAGACAACATGATATTGCTTCAGTATCTTTTTCTGATAGCTATGAAATTTAATGGGAGGGAAGGGTTATGTAACTCAACTTTCGCAGCATGAAATGGGCAAACAGGCCTTGATGTAGCTGGGTAAAGTTGCAATCCATTGCTGGAGTTGACGTTGAATCAGAGCCGAAAGCTTTTTTCCTGCTTTCGTAGTGATTTCGTTGATCAGATCGAGCAGTTGCTGCAAGGCGATGGCCCAGTCCAATGTGCCAACTTCGTCGCACAACACATAAAACAGACCGCCGAACGAGCGAGCATCCGTACTTTGCCGATGCTGCCAGGCCAGCAAAATATAGCGGGAGAATACAATCGTCGTATGGCTGATCAGTAAATCATAGGAGCGGCCTTGAAACTCCTTCTGCAAACGAAGCAGCGACTTGGTGCACTTGAAGAAGACCTCGATGCCCCAGCGGATCCCGTAAATACGGATCACGTCCTCCACGGAGAGGGAAAGATCCGTCGTCAGCACCGCGAGCCATTCGTTCTTCTTCGTGCGATGACGGACGAATACCACGTGAACCGGTATGCCGGAGGCAAGCTCGGTTCGAATCGAACGAAGGATGCCTCGTTTCTTGCTTTGCACCGGAGACGCTGCGGTGTATAGTTCTTTGAGCGACAGCTTCCGGCCTTGAACAAGGAAACGCTTATTGTCGTTCTTGACCATGCCGATCACGTCGAGCCCGCGGGAGGCGATCTCGCCAATGAGGGGCGCGTGCGTGAACCAACTGTCCATCAAGACATAGGAGGCCGTGGCTCCGGCGGCAAGCGCGCGATCCAACATCGATACAATCACCTGCGGAGCCGACAGGAGTGCTTCTTGACGTCGCTTATACCCGTTCGTCCGTTTGTCGATCTTCTCGTTCATGCCGTTAATGGCAGATTTGCCGGAACTGAGCAGCGCGAAGTCCAGCGGCAGGAAGGTATGGCCGTCGGACCATCCCAGGGTGAGCATACGAAATCCCTTGTAATAAGCGCCGGTGGCATGATCTTTGAACCTGGCCAGCAACTCAACGGCTTTGCTGCGGTTGCGTTCGAACATGGAATCGTCGACGATGAAGACGGTGTCCGATCTGCCGACGTAAGCACGCTGACCTTCTGCACCGTCGCGACGCTGAGCGACGTCAGAAAACGACGCCAGGCAAAGCCTGCATGGTTGAGGAAACGATAGACGGCATCCTTGCCGGGAAAGGAGTCGCCCTTGCTGCTCTCGAGCAGTCGAAACCAATTCTTCTGGTGAAACAGAAGGACAAAGACGAGTTGGAATAGCCGAGCACAGCTAAAGCCAAATCGCTTACGGAATCCGGCTTGTTGAAGATGTTTCATCACTTTCAGTTCTTGAAAAGCAGGCTTTAATTCGTTTGGCAGTTGATTCAGATCGGGCTGATGGTCTATCATGATGGTTCTGTCTGGTAGTGATGGCTTGACACTCTCACTTTACCAAACGAAGTGGTGTTTTTCTATTTTGGCAAGCTGGCTATTCAACAGACCGTAAGACCGTTCTACAACTGGTTTTACATTGATTTTCTAGGTGCAAAAGTTGAGTTATGTAACATAAAAGAAAATCAAGGAACTCCGTTGCCTACTGTAATCGCTTACTCTTTTGTCAAAACAAAAAATGTTAGGAGCTATTCCTGTAATGAATTATATTGAACTTTGAAAAAGAAGAGTACCTCCAGTATTATGGGGTTCGGTCGAGTAAGCACAAGGGATTCGGGATTTGTATGTCGAAATCATATGCAAAGGAATCTTCGGAAAACAGCCCAAAATCCTTGCAGAAGGAGCGATGAAAATGTTCAAGACGACAGCACACCTCGACAATCAATTGATCCTGCCTGGCGATTTCTTTCTTCCCTTCGGCGGAAAACTGGATGAAGGGAATCGCTGGGTTCAGTTGGCTCAGTTGGTGTCGTGGGCGGCGGCTGAACAGAAATACGGTCGTTTCTTCAAAGACACCTTCCGCGGTCAGCAAACGATCAGCCTGCGGATGGGCTCGGCGCGCTGATCATTCAGGAGCGCATGCAGTTGACCGATAGAGAAACCCTGGCGTCGATCAGCGAGAATCCCTATATGCAATACTTCATCGGTTTGCCCGGATTTGTCATGAAGCCGCCGTTCCACCATTCCATGATGACGCATTTCCGCAAACGTCTGACGGACGTGCTGGCCGAGCTGAACGAGATCATCGCCACCGAGGGCGCGAAGGAAATGAGAGACGATGACAACGATCCAAGCAACGTGATCGGCGGCGCCACCGGAAGCGTCCGAACTTGAGACCGATGAGGCCATCGATTCCACCGCGGCGTCGGAAACGCCAGAACAACCGAATCAAGGGACACTGTTGGTGGACGCCACCTGCGCCCCGGCGGATGTGGCGTATCCGACCGATCTGAATTTGCTGAATGAAGCGCGGGATAAAAATCGTTCAGCAAACCCGAATCAGGGCCCCAAATCGCGAATGCTGTAGAACAGTTATTCGAGTACGAGAAAAGAGGCACGGTGTGGCGAGCGGAAGGCATTGCGCCGGTCGACTTTAATATGAGTCCAAAATCGCCCTAATCTGTACAACTTGCTGCCTCGCTTTTATGACACAACGAAAGACAAAATCATCGTTTAAAAAAGCGAGCTCCCTTTCTCTACATGGGGCTCGCTTTTCGAGATTCGCAGCTGAGCAAAGTTCAACGATCGTTATCCGTGAGGAACTTAATGCTGCTACTGTCGCCTGAATATTTGCATCTCCTCGCCCCATGCTTTATTATATTTTCATCGACAAATTTGCAGGTCTAAACAAGGAGGTTCATTCGTCCATGTGCCCCCGTACCAAAGAACAAAATGAGCTGATCCGCATGCAGCGCAGAGAACAGATCCTGGACGCCGCCGCGCACGCCTACTTCCGCACGGGAGGCAGCTTTGATATTCGCGACGTCGCCCGCGAGGCCAAACTCGGTTACGGCACGGTATACCATTATTACCCCAACCGACATTTATTAATCGAAGATGTGCTGGATAGCGGCTTCGAGCGATGCGAGCAAGCCCTGGCAGAATGGGCGAATATCAGAGGCGGAAGCCCGAATGATAGTCAACTGTTGACGTATTGCAAGGCGTTGCTCCGGCTGTGGCAGTCGGATGCCCGCGCATATCTCGTCTACAAAATGGCGGCGGAACATTATGCAGGCTTGCCTGAGAAGGATCGGCACCCCGTCAAGAGACGATTCATGGAACGCTTGTACGTCCCGCTTCAATCGATCGCCCGGCGCGAAGACGACAGCGTCGACCATATGCTTGTCGTGCTGGTCGGCTGCAGCGGGCTACGCTACTATACGGGCGCTTCCGAGTTGGACGTCGATCGAATCGCCCAGCTCGCAATGCAAGCTATTACGAAGGAGTCCTGATACGAACATGATTATCCTAAAAAGCAAGCATGAAATTGAGGCCATCCGCAAGGCATGCCAAGTGGTGGCCGAATGCCATCGCACGATCGCCCCGCTCATCAAACCGGGCATCACGACGAACGAGATTGATCGCATATTCGAGGACATTATTTTGAAGCATGGCGCCAAGCCATACGAGAAGGGCTACAAGGGCTATCCATATGCGACGTGCGCCTCCGTCAACGACGTGATCGCGCATGGATTTCCTAGCGATAAGCCACTTGAGGAAGGCGATATCGTGACGATCGACACGGTTGCGGAGCTCGACGGCTGGCTCGGCGATTCGGCCTGGAGCTATGCGGTCGGGAAGATCTCGCCTACGGCCGAGAAGCTGATGCGCGTCACGAAGGAATGCCTTGACCTCGGCATCGCGCAGGCGCAGCCCGGCAATCGGCTCGGTGACGTGACAAGCGCGATCCAGCGGCATGCGGAGTCGCACGGCTTCGGCGTCGTGCGCGACCTTCTCGCCCATGGCATCGGTCGTGACCTGCACGAGGAGCCGACTTATGTGCATATCGGCAATCCCGGCAAAGGCCCCCGCATCAAGGAAGGCATGGTGTTCACGATCGAGCCCATGATCACCGAAGGCACCTATTACATGACAATCGATCCGGACGGCTGGACCGCGCGGACGCTGGACCGTAAGCTTGCCGCCCAATACGAGCATACGATCGCCATCACGGCTGAAGGTCCACAAATCCTGACGGCGCAATAGAATGATTAGTAGTCGACCAACGGGATGGTCGGCTGCGGAGGCTGCCACAGCTTTGCCTGCCAATGGATGGGTCGAGGAGGAGGTCGAGTTCCATACGCTCGACTCCGCTTGCTCCATTGTGCTCGGTTATGGAAGACAAGCGAAAGCGCTCATGCCCGCCGAGATGAGGGACGCGGTCCGGGCGGAAGCGCAAACCATGTGCCCGTTATACGATGAATCGTGCACGTGATTGGAACCCCAGCTGATCTCCCGTCAAGATCCGGCTTCTCCGATCATCTGCAGTTCAATTTGCTTCATTTCATAACCTTTTTAAAGGTTTCCCTTTTTTCTTCAACAGACGAATGAAGGTGCTCCCACTTGTTATCCAAACGTTTTACCTCTTGGTCGATCTCATCCATCTGAAGGGAGGAGTCACGAAAGGCCTTTTTCGTTTGTTCAATTCGCGGTTTTTGCCGATTCAACCGCTCAAGCCACTCTTTGTAGTAAAAACGGGAAAATTCAATAAGATGATGCTCCTCAAGAGGCGCCCCCTCCCATGTACGACCAATAAAACGAATCATCTCCTGCGGCAGATAACTCGTGTGCAAGCGCGGTTCGACAGGAAGATCCAACGCTTCGGGCAGCCGGCTAATCGAGTGTGTAATGTAGACTAAAAGTACCCCGAAAGAGCAAAGTGAAATCCCCGGAAAAAACAAGCAGAAATCCCCCAATAAATCGTGGGGGAATAGACCGCAACAGAAGACTCCTGTATCCTATTCATAGAGAGAAGCGAAAGGTTATGGGGACGGGGAGATGCTCAAGATGGGACAGATCGAGACGATCAAAGATTTATCCGGGTTTTATTTTTATATTCGACTAATTAAAACTGCTTACCAGTATTCGTTCACACACTGCTCAAGAAAAAATGAGCTCTGCGAAATTATCCAAGCGTAAGAAATCGCCGCCCAGCTCTCGTCAACGAAAGCGAGCGGCGACAACTCGGCTGACACGAGGTCTGTCAAAGAACTGCTGGTCATCCAGGAGCTTTATCGTCATCATCGCGCTGCTGCACGCTAGACCCGTCGTGCACGGCTAAAAAGCGAAATGTTCAGCATGCCCTGCTTAAACGATACGCGCCAATCCTCACCTGTCTCATACCTGTGCCCATGGTGTCTGGGCACTCGACCTCGCCATCGATTGTGGTGAATCAGAAATACGTGGGGTGCTGCACCGTTATCGTCAGGAACAACTGTTTATGCGGTCAGGGGTGAAACTGTCGCGTCAGTCGATAGCGAACTGGCTGATCGCAGACACGAGCAGCGGGTAGTGGCTCTCACCACTGTACGGCTAAATGGACGCCGAATGACTGAAACGGGATATCATGCAGTAGTTATCTTGCCAGATTACCACTACATTGATCTGTTCATTCACTCGTCCTCGGCCAGCCGCCAGTTGTCCATGTTTTCTCCAAGTATCCGACAACCGCCCACGCCATCAGACTGCTCACAATCGTGAACGGTGTTTCCGGGTACAGACTGATCAAAGTAAAACTGACCGTATTGTTCAAGGCATGCAACACCATCACAAGCAGGATGGAGCCTGATCGTTCAAAGATAAAATTGGTGATATAGTTCATGGCGACGATGGACGCTGTAAATCCAATCAGAGAAGGCACAAGAACAGCCAGCCCCGCGTCCACATACAAAATAAAGAGCAACGGATAGTGCCATAATGCCCAGATGAAGCCCCCCTTCCATGCAGCGTGCCAGAAATCTTGTTCCCTTGTCTTCAAATAAGGATACAGATATCCGCGCCAACCAAACTCCTCGGTTCCGCTTGTCAGCACATTTGAAATGAAATATCCGATTACGGATAACGCAACCGCTTGCCATGTTGCATCCGCCAAACTGCTGAGCAGGATGCTGAGTACGAACATCGGAATTGCGATCACGATCGGAATAGATAATGCGAAACGGATATCAGCTCGACCCGGACGTCTGAACAGTATAACTCCCTCTCGGGTACGGACCGCAAGGAATCCGAGCAAAGGACCGAACACGCCTAGTGCGAATAACAGTTGAACAATGGAAAAATTTCCGGCAAGATGAAAAATCGTCATATCCGTTCGTAAAAAATGGTCTGTCGATCTGCTCCACCGATAAGCTGAAATCCAACACCCCCATGTCCAACCGAAAGAAATGATCAGATACACAATCAATGCTGATTTCCGAATCATGTTTATTTCTCCTTTTCTGTTCATCTACAATGAAAAGCTCTCAGGATCTTTTCCCAAGAGCTTCATTGCAATGGTCGTTACCGATGGCAGGAAAATCTCAACCTTTCGGAAATGATTTGTGTTGATTAAGTTATCATAACATGAGCGGAAACTGCGTCCAAGACGGAGGCTCCATGGCTAATTGTAATTCTTTTGGTATCATGGCTTTTCAATCAGGGTATTTGAGGTATGCCTTTTATCTGCTGGCGCTATCCCACAAAGCAAAGAACTTCAGGGGATGTTTCCTTATTGTGATCAGGAAAATTGTCCAGTAACGTTCGTTCTTCGATTTTAGCCTGGGTTAGTTACAGGTATCCAACCCGTTAGCAGCGCTCCGCCTTCCGAATGGTTGCCTGCGGAGAGCTCACCTCCGTGAAGCCTTACAATTCGTTGTGAAATGGTCAGCCCTAATCCGCTACCTCCAGTTGAACGATTTCTAGATGCTTCACCACGATATAGAGGTTCAAAAACTCGATGTAGTTCTTCCGAGGAGAAGCCCGGGCCGGTATCACGGATCATAAACTTTATTTTGTTACCTTCTTTATAACATTGAACAACAATTTCACCATACGAGGGTGTGTGTCTGACGGCATTATCCAACAAATTGTTCATCGCTCGTTCCAATAAATGCACATCACCGTTAATGAAGCAGTCGTCTTCAATATGGGTCGAAATCGAGAGGTTCTTTTGGCGAGCTAGCGGACTTAAACTGTCAATCGATTTCAGGATGATGAATTTAATATCAATCTTCTGATGATGAAGATCCATCTGCACATGCTCCATCTTTGTAAATGTGAACAGGTCCTCTACCAACCGGTCCAATTGCGCCGATTTTTCCTTACAAACGGCCAAATATTTGGTTATTTTATCCGGGGATTGGGCAATGCCTTGTTCCAGACCATCCAAGTAACCTCGTAAAGCGAACAATGGGGTACGCAAATCATGAGCGACAGCTGTAATGACGAATCGGCGCTCTTCTTCCAATTCCGCTTGTTTTTGAAAAGCTTTTTGCATTCCATTCACCATCATTTCGAATGCATCGCGTACCTCAGAGATTTCGGTGATATAGGATCCAGGCAACTCTACGTCCCAATCTCCTGCAGCGACTTTTCTGGCTGCAAAGCTCATCTTTTCGAGAGGCTTAAGAAGAAACCTTCGCATTTCAACACCGACAATAAAAAAAGCTAACAATAGCCCGGTAAATATCGAAATGAACTTAGCCGCATTTGACTTCGGAAGATAAATAATGACCTTTCCGAGCAAATGCCCGTCCTCTATAATGGAGAACCGTTCGGTAGAAGGCAATATGCCATGGCTCTGTGGATTAGAACGGTAAATTTCTTGATCTGATGCAGATAGAATAGCCGCTTCCATTTTCGCTTGTTGCAACTCATGATGCAATTGGTTTTGCCAATTCGGATCCCTCCATTTGTTCGAATTGGTTTCGATCAGCTGTACGATCTTCTCGATCCATTGTCCTTGCAGAATCTCGGCTTGAGCTCCGTTTTTTGCGAAGCTGAGCGTTTTTGTCTCTATGAAGTGTGTTGTCACATAAAAGATCCACGGCACTAACATTAAGAAGAAGAAAAGCAGTATAGTAAACGAACGAATACGAAGTGTTCTCATCTTAACCTCCCTCGAAGCGATACCCTATTCCCCATACGTTGACTAGGTATTGAGGATGGTTCGGATCGGATTCAATTTTCTCGCGAAGTCGACCGATGTGCACCCGAATCGTATGCCTGTCACCTACCCCATTCCAAAATTTCGAAAGTATCTGTTCATATGAAAAAACATGCCTGGGGTGTTCGGCAAATAATCGCAATAATTCATATTCCCTCGGGGTGAGCACTACACTCTTCCCATCCACGAATACTTCTCTTGTGGATAGATTTAGCTTGATGCGGCCAAAATCCAAGATTCTCTCACTCATTTGCAGTTGGGAAACAGAACGTCGTAGTACAGCTTTTATCCTGGCTACAATTTCACCGGGTGAAGCGGTTTTGACAATATAATCATCGCCGCCGAGCGTCAGGCCGCGAATCTTGTCCACATCGTCGCTGCGTGCGCTCAAGAAAAGGATCGGAACGTTACTCTTCTCCCGAATCCGGCGACATAACTCAAACCCGTTTTGACCCGGCATCATGATGTCAAGAACAATACAATGAATGGAATTCTGCTCAAACAATGTCCAAGCTTGAACAGAATCGCAAGCGGTTATAACGCGATAATTTTCATACTCTAAAAAGTCGCTCAATAGTTCAACAATGCTTTGATCATCGTCTACAACCAGTATGGTACTGATTTCACTCATGAATATCCCACCTTTGAAAACTAGTTTATCATTTAACCCCATGCAACAAACAGAACCACCTAATTTGTGATGATTTGTTTATTGTTTTGTGACCTTTATACAACTTCATTTGAGATACTCGTTTGTTACGATACTTCTTGCCGAGTCGGACAGCAAATATCGCGAGTTAGGGCCCGTTCTACGCAAAAACGGATGAAGGAGGTTGACAAACTTGGAATACGGAAGTTTCTCATTTTTTCCATTCGGTGCTCTATTTTGTCTTACGCTTTTTTCTTTTGTCGCAATTCGAATTTATCTGATTTGTCATCGCTACAGAGATTCCAATCCAAAAGACCGTGACATCGCATTGATTCTAAAAGGTCGGATGGCGAGTGGTGAAATCGACGAGAAGGAATATCACAGGCTGAAGGATCTTCTGACAAAATAACTTTTCCCTGATACGATCCGCAGGTTCGAGGATCAATCTATTGACTTTGAATATGAGGAGGTTTATGGATGTTAACGGTTCAAGTCGTGCTTTTTGATGGCTTTGACCTTCTGGATGCCATTGCACCTTACGAAGTTTTTTGTGCCGCGGCAATGTATGCTGAACACGCGTTAAGCGTAGAATTCGTTACCGCTGAAGGGCCGAGATCCGTCACCAGCGGCATCAACGGGTTAAAAATTGAAGCGAGTGGCAGACTGAACCCGGAACGAACAGGCATCATTCTTGTACCTGGCGCGTCGGGCGACGTCGAAGGAGATGGGCCGAATTCGCCCCCAGCCATTCTGTCGCGGGCACTGAATACCGAATTGGTTGAAATGATTGAGCAAGCACTCGGGCAAAATGACATCATCGTTGCCACGGTTTGCGGCGGTTCCCTGTTACTGGCCATGGGAGGGCTCTTGGAGGGCAGACCAGCGGTAACGCATCATCTGGGCATGGATGTACTTGGAGCAACCGGAGCCATTCCCGTTCCTGCACGCGTAGTGGATAGCGGCAACCTGGTCACTGGTGGCGGCGTTACTTCGGGACTCGATGTAGCGCTGTATCTGGTGGAACGCGAGCTTGGACCGCGCATCGCGCACGCGGTAGAGCAACTGTTCGAATACGAACGGAGAGGAACGGTCTGGCGGGAAGAAGGAAGGGCGCCTGGCTCTCACAAGGCAGAGACCGACGAAGAAACGAACGCGACGAACAATATGGGGATGATTTATGATACCCCGGATATAAAATTACCCGGAGAATCTGACTTCGACGGGGATTGGGATACAACAATTGCTACGCCTGTTGGAAAACTGGAGGTCAAGCTCTCCATTTCCATAAGGAATGGGTTGGTCCAAGGCCAGGCTACACAAGGGGATGAGACGGTCGAGTTTATAAATCCCTTACTTCAGGACAATAAGCTCACCTGGTCGCTGCGCGTCACGAAACCTATGCGGTTAAATCTAAAATTCGAAGTTACCGTGCGTGGAGATGACATGATTGGATTCGCCAGGGCCGGCATACTGCCTGCATCCAAATTAACAGGCAAGCGTGTTACCTAACCCATAAATGCGATTTGGCAATTAAAATGAGGGGATGGATCGCATGAAGGAGTGGAAAATATCATACGGCTTATTGGCCTGCATCAGTATTCTATTTATCCTTTACGCTTTGGTGGCCAATTTTATTATCGATCCCGAAGCAAAGGCGTTTATAAGCCATAAAATCGGCCTGAAGCGCGAACTTAATCTTCCGGTCTGGATCAACGTTATGCACGTTCATGTTGCGTTTGCCTGCATCGCCATGGCGACAGGGTTGCTCAACTTCTCCAACCGCGTCCTTGAAAAAAGCCGCAAGTTCCACCGTATAAACGGCTACGTTTATTTAGTATCCGTCCTTCTTGTCGTGATTACTTCCGGATATATGGCTCCTTATGCTACCGGAGGAAAAATAAGCAGTATGGGGTTCAACGCTCTTAATCTAATATGGCTGTTTATCACCATTACGGCGCTTGTACAAATCAAAAAGAAACGCATCATTCGGCACCGGAACTGGATGATCCGAAGTTACGCCTTTTGTTTTACGAACATGACAATTCATCTCATCACCTCCCTTTTTTATCAGGGATTTGGTCTCAACTACGCTACCAGCTATACAATAGGGGTTTACGGCTCTATTGTGCTGCTGTTGATCATTCCTAACATCATTATCAGAAATATCAATCGATCCAGAAAGGCAGTGGTAGGATGAAAAAAATTATAGGAGTACTCATGTCGTTTGTACTAGTTCTATGTCTAGTTACCTCTGCAGCAAGTGCGAATTCAAAAAAAACTACGACTGACCAATTAACATACAATACTTATTTTCTGTTTCCTTGAGGTACTTTGCAGGA